>CACFIH010000004.1 GCA_902566365.1 uncultured Pelagibacteraceae bacterium | reverse complement strand
CAATTTTATTGATCGTTTCAATCATATGTACAGGAATTCGTATTGTTCTTGCCTGATCTGCAATTGACCTTGTTATTGCTTGTCTTATCCACCAAGTTGCATAAGTTGAAAATTTATAACCCCTTCTGTATTCAAATTTATCAACAGCTTTCATTAATCCTATGTTCCCTTCTTGAATAAGATCTAAGAATTGGAGCCCCCTATTCGTATATTTTTTTGCAATCGATATTACTAATCTAAGATTTGCTTCGACCATCTCTTTTTTTGCGATTCTAGACTCCTTTTCACCTTTTTGGACCCTGCTTACTAATTTTTTAAAATCAGTTACAGACATTCCTATTTTATGACTCATTTCAACTAATCTTTCTCTTATATTTTGAAACTGATCTTTATTTTTGTTGAAAAATTGTTTCCAAACTGCATTTGTGTCTAGAAATTTTTTTAAATTGGGATTTATTTCATTACCAATATAAAATTTTATAAATTCATTTCTTGGAATTTTTTGATCCATTGCTAATCTTAAAAGATTTCCCTCTAGCGATATAATCTTCTTATTTTCAATATAATGTTTCTGAACCAATTCCTCTAATACCGATGGAGATAGTTGGAGAGATTTAATATTTTCTAAAATACTATTTACAATTTTTTCATAACTTTTTTCTTTTGTTGTTGAAAAAACTTGTGAGTTTAAAATACAGTTTAATTTATCTTTCTGATATTTAATTAATTTATTATATTCTTTGGTAAGTGTGTGTACTGTTTTAAGTACTTTTGGTTTTATCTCACTTTCCATTGCAGCAAGAGTGGGATTAAAATCATCTTCTTCCTCATTAGAAGCTTCTTCTTTTTCTTTTTCTAATTCTCCAGAATTTTTTTGTTTTGCACTTGGTCCTGTTGATTCATCCTCCATGTAATTTGTATCTATATCTATTATTTCTCTAACTAAGATTTCATCTTTTTGTAATTTTTCGTTCCATTCAGAAAATTGTTGAGCTGTTAACGGACTTTGGGTGAGTGCAATCAACATCACATCTTTCCCTGCTTCAATTCTTTTTGCAATAGCTATCTCACCTTCTCTAGAGAGAAGCTCAACACCACCCATTTCTCTTAGATACATTCTAATTGGGTCATCACTTTTTTCTATTGTTTTTCCTTCTTCCTTAGAGGAACTTTCTTTTTTTCTTAAAACTTTATAATCAGACTTTTTTTCTACTAGAGTTATATGCTCATCTAAAATATGTAAGAATGCTTGACTTAAATTTTCATCAGAAAGATTTCTTTTACCAAGTGATTTGTTCAACTCCTCATAAGTTATGAAACCTCTATGAGTTCCACGACCCATCAACCTTGCAAACGATTTTGTAATAATTCTTTCCACAATAAAAAATCTTGAGAGACTTATATAATATCAATTTTTTAAAAATCCATTAATAATTTTTAAGAGTTTAATTGATATTTTGCTTTTTTTTAAGCTCTTTAAGCTCATTAAATGTAGTCTCACTCAAATCTCTTGAAAACTTCGATTCTAGTTCTTGTATTCTATATTCCAAATCATAATTATTTAGATCCCTAGTGATATCATCCAATAACTCAATTATCTCATGTTTGTTTTTGTTGTAAGTTTTTTTTTTCAAAATATGTTTAATTGGGGCAAATTTATGTATTTTTTCAATCAATTGGTTATCGATATCTAATTTATTAATTGATAGCTCATCGCCGGACTTTAATTTATCAATTATTTTTTCAAATATTTGTTTATTAACCTCAGAAAATAATTTTATATTTTCAATTAAATGAAGGTGTTCTTGAATTATTTTTGGGTTGGAGATTATAAGATAAATTAATGAAAATTCCTTTAACTCCACTCCTGTCAGGGATTTACTTTCATAATAATGTTTTTTTGTTGTCTCTAAAGATTTAGTTTTTTTAACAAAGAAATTTTTTTTATTTTGATTTATATTTGGAGTAAGTTCATATATTTTTTCTAAAAAATATTCTAAAACATATTTTTTAATATAACTATCTTTAATAGTATTAGCTATTGAACGTAACTTTTTATCAAAAATTGCCATTGAGGATGGATTATTTGTGGTATTTTTTTTATAATGGTTGAAAATAAATTGATGTATTGAAATTTTATTTTGTTTTGAATAGTCAATAAAAAAATTCATACCATTTTTATTCACAAAACTATCTGGATCCTCTTTGTCTGGTAAAAATAAGAATGAAATTTGTTTTTCTGGTTTTAGGTTAACTATAGAATTTTCAGCAGCTCTTAACGCAGCTTTATAGCCACTCTCATCAGCATCAAAACAAATAACGATATCATCAAAAAACTGATTTAAAATAGATATTTGCTTTTCCGTTAAAGATGTTCCTAAATTAGCCACTGCATTTTCAATTCCATTTTTGCTTAAACCAACTACATCCATATATCCCTCTACTAAAAAAATATTATTTACTTTATTGGATAACTTTCTAGCAAAATCTAAATTATATAAATTCGAACCTTTTTTAAAAAAAAGAGTCTCCGGAGAATTAATATATTTTGCAAAAAAGTCACTTTTTTCAATTATTCTTCCACCTAATGCAATAGGTTGTCCCGAAATATTATTTATTGGAAAAATCAAACGACCTCTGAACCTTTCAATATAAATTTTTTTTTTTTCATCAAAATAAAATAATCCGGTTTCTAACAATTCTTCATTATTAAAATTTTTGCTTAATATTTCAAAAAATTTTGGATTTTTATCCACATAACCTATCTTAAATTTTTTTACTTGATCTTTATTTAAAGATCTATTTTTTAAGTAATCTCTCACATTTGAATAAATGTCATTTTTTAAAAGTTCATCATGATAAAAATTTACATATTGATTATAAATTGATGAATAAATTTTCCATTTTTTTTCTCTTTCTTCATCTTGTTTTGAAAAAATATACGGCTGCATCCCTGCAAGATTTGAAAGATATTTTACGGCTTCACCAAATCTCAAATTTTGAGTTTTCATTACAAAATCAAAAATATTTCCATGTTCAGAAGTTGCAAAACAGTGATAAAATTCTTTTTCATCATTCACAGTGAAAGATGGTGTTTTTTCATTTTTAAATGGTGAAAGTCCCACATACTCTTTTCCTCTTTTTTTTAAACTTACATTTTTTGAAACTACTGTAGAAACTTTTAATCTTGCTTTAATTTCCTCAAGATATTCTTTAGGGTATTTCATTATTTGTTAAGTAATTGTTTTAATAAGGCTCCAGCTTTTGAAAAATCAACTTCATCAGAATATTCTTTTTTTAATTCGCCCATAACTTTGCCCATATCTTTTATTGAGTTAGCTCCTAGCTTAGAGATAATTTGCTCACATATTTTTTTTGTTTCTTCATCATTTAGTTGCTTAGGTAAAAAACTTGACAGAATATCATATTCGTTTTGCTCTACTTCCAATAGATCAGAGCGATTATTTTTTTTGTATATTTCTATTGATTCGGCTCTTTGCTTGAGCATCTTTTTAAATAGCTTTTTGATATCTTCATCATCTGTTTCCTTTTTATTTGGACCAGATCTATTTGAAATTTCCAAATCCTTTATAGATGATAAAATTAACCTATAAGTTGAGATTTTCAATTTATCTTTCGATTTTAAAGCATTTTTATATTCAGTTTCGATTGTTTCTTTAAATGACATAACTTTTTAATCTACTTCAAACAAAAAAATCTTCAAAAGAAAAATTGTTTTTTTACAATTTTATAATACATCTCTGTTGCGATAGTAAACCAATTATTGTATTAACCTTTAACTTATGAGTTGTAATTGAAGAAAAAACCAAAAAAAACTAACTCAAAAAAAATTTCAAAAATTCAAACAGGCGTCTTAGTTCTTGAAAATAAAAAAGTTTTTCGAGGTATTGGATTTGGATACCAGGGCATTGCAACAGGTGAGATATGTTTTAATACATCATTAACTGGATACCAAGAAATTATATCTGATCCATCTTATGCAGGACAAATTATAAATTTTACTTTCCCTCATGTTGGAAATGTTGGCACAAATAAAGAAGATCATGAGTCTGATAAAATTTGGACCAGAGGAATAATCTTAAACTCTGAAATAACTGATCCATCAAACTATAGATCCTTTTTACACTTAGATACTTGGCTTAAAAAGAATAAAATAATTGGAATTACAGGTCTAGATACAAGAAGTTTGACAAATTTTATTAGAGATAAAGGAGCTCCAAAAGGTACTATCAATTATTCTAAGACTGGTAAATTTAATATTAATAAATTAACTAATAACACTATTAAATGGAGTGGTTTAAAAAATTTAGATCTTGCAGAAGTTGTCTCGACTAAAAAAAATTATATTTGGAGAGGCTTTAAAACCTGGAAAAAAGAAACAGGTTATAAAAAGAATAATAAAAAAATTTATCATGTTATTGCAATTGATTATGGGATTAAAAAAAATATATTAAGATATTTTTCTGACTTTAGTTGTAAAGTTACAGTTGTATCATGCAAAACCTCTGCAAAAAAAATATTAGATTTAAAACCAGATGGTATATTTTTATCAAACGGTCCTGGAGATCCAGCTGCAACAGGTAAATATGCGATCAAAATTATTAAAGAACTAATTAAAGAAAATTTGCCAATATTTGGTATTTGTTTGGGTCATCAAATATTAGCTTTAGCATTGGGAGGCAAAACAAGAAAAATGAAGCTTGGTCATAGAGGAGCTAATCACCCTGTTAAAAATTTAATTCATGATAATGTAGAAATAACAAGTCAAAATCATGGATTTGAAGTAGTTAAAGAGACATTGCCAAAAAATATTGTAGTCACACATAAATCTTTATTTGATAATAGTATTGAAGGTATCAAATTAAAAAATAAACCAGTATTTTCAGTTCAGTATCATCCAGAATCTAATCCTGGACCTCAAGATAGTGTTTATTTATTTGAAGAATTTATTAACAACATAAAAAAAAATGCCAAAAAGAAAAGATCTTAAAAAAATATTAGTTGTAGGAGCTGGTCCAATAATAATAGGACAAGCATGTGAATTCGACTATTCAGGGACACAAGCATGTAAGGCTCTAAAAGATGAAGGTTATAAAGTGGTCTTAATAAACTCAAATCCTGCAACAATTATGACTGATCCAGATGTTGCAGATAAAACTTATATTGAACCAATCACACTAGATGTATTAGAAAAAATTCTCAAAAAAGAAAAACCAGATGCAATTCTTCCAACAATGGGAGGGCAAACTGCACTTAATCTTGCGATGGAAGCAGAGAAAAAAGGAACTCTAAAGAAATACAAAATTGAATTGATAGGAGCAAATTCTAAAGCAATTTCTAATGCAGAAGACAGAAAGAAATTTAGAAAAAACATGCTAGACATTGGGTTAGACTTACCAAAATCTGAAATAGTAAATAATAACAATCAAGCATCAAAAGTATTAAAAAAAATTGGATTACCAGCAATTATAAGACCTGCATTTACACTAGGCGGACTTGGGGGAGGAATAGCTAAAACTAAAAAGGATTATTTTAAGATCATTAAAAATGGATTGCATGAGTCTCCAGTAAGCCAAGTGCTTGTAGAGGAATGCTTGGAAGGTTGGAAAGAATTTGAGATGGAGGTGGTAAGAGATAAGAAAGATAACTGTATCATTATTTGTTCAATTGAAAATATAGATCCAATGGGAATTCATACTGGTGACTCTGTAACAATTGCACCAGCTCTTACTCTTACAGATAAAGAATACCAAGTAATGAGAAATGCATCTATTGCATGTTTAAGAAAAATTGGAGTTGAAACTGGAGGATCAAATGTTCAGTTTGCTATAAATCCAAAAAATGGTCGTATGGTTATCATTGAAATGAATCCTAGAGTATCAAGGTCATCAGCACTTGCATCAAAAGCAACTGGATTTCCTATTGCAAAAGTAGCTGCAAAATTAGCCATTGGCTATACCCTAGATGAATTAAAAAATGAAATAACCAAAGTTACTCCTGCATCGTTTGAACCAAGTATAGATTATGTTGTAACTAAAATTCCAAGATTTACATTTGAAAAATTTTCAACTTCTCCTGCAACTTTAGGAACATCTATGAAATCAGTAGGTGAAGCAATGGCTATAGGAAGAAACTTTAAGGAGTCTCTTCAAAAGGCTTTGGTATCTCTAGAAACTGGTTTTTCAGGCTTGGATAGAATTTTCAATTTAAATAAAAAACAAATCGAAAAGAAGCTTAAAGAAACTATTCCAAATAAGATATTACTAGTTGCTGAAGCAATTAGAAAAAAAATAGACTTAAAGAGAATATATAATTTATCGAAAATTGATCCTTGGTTTTTAGAACAAATTAAAGAAATAGTTGATTGCGAAACACAAATCAAAAATAAAGGACTTCCTATGAATTTTGTAGAATTAAATAGAATTAAGTCAATAGGATTTTCAGATAAAAAACTTTCAGAATTAACTAAAACATCTGAGGAAATTGTTAGAAGAAAAAGATCAGCGCTTAAAATATTTCCAGTTTATAAAAAAGTAGATACTTGTGCAGCAGAATTTAAATCTTTTACACCTTATATGTATTCAACATATCAAAGAAACTTTTCAATAAAATCAGAGTGTGAAGCTAATCCATCTAATAAGAAAAAAATAATCATTCTTGGGGGAGGTCCAAATAGAATTGGTCAAGGTATCGAGTTTGATTATTGCTGTTGCCAGGCAAGTTTTTCATTAAAAGACGCAGGTTTTGAGACAATAATGGTTAATTGTAACCCAGAAACAGTATCAACAGATTATGACACAAGCGATCGATTGTACTTTGAACCTTTAAAAGAAGAATACGTTTTTAATATAATTAAAAAAGAACAAGAAAAAGGAAACCTAATAGGAGTGATAGCTCAGTTTGGTGGCCAAACTCCAATTAAACTTGCTAAATTTTTATATGACAACAAACTTCCAATTTTAGGAACACAATATTCTTCTATAGATTTAGCAGAAGATAGAGACAGATTTAGAAATCTATTAAATAAATTAAAACTCAAACAAGCAGAAAGTGGAATTGCAAAGACATTTAATCAGGCAATAAAAATTGCGGATAAAATAGGTTTACCATTAATGGTGAGGCCTTCATATGTTTTAGGTGGAAGAGCAATGGAAATTGTTCATGAAAAAAATCAACTTAAAAAATTTGTTGAAGAAGCATTTAAAGCTGCAGAAGAAAATCCAATTTTAATTGATAAATTTATTGATCATGCAATGGAAGTAGATGTAGATGCCATATCAGACGGAAAACAGGTTCATGTTGCAGGTATTATGCAGCATATTGAAGAAGCTGGAATTCATTCGGGCGACTCAGCATGTAGCCTACCTCCTGTATCAATTAAACCATATCTTCTTAAGGAAATAGAAAACCAAACTAAAAAATTAGCGTTAGCTTTAAATGTAAAAGGTTTTATGAATATACAGTTTGCAATTAAAAAAGATGAAATTTACGTGATAGAAGTTAATCCAAGAGCTAGTCGAACAGTTCCTTTTGTATCAAAAGCAAAAGGATTACCTTTAGCTAAAATCGCATCAAGAGTAATGGCCGGTGAAAAATTATCTAAGTTTAATTTAAGAGATAAATCTAAAGGTATGTACGCAGTTAAAGAAGCTGTATTCCCATTTAATAAATTTCCAAACAGTGATTTACTTTTAGGTCCTGAAATGAAATCAACTGGTGAAGTAATGGGATTTGATAAAAATTTTGGTATGGCATTTGCTAAAAGTCAAATAGCTTCGTCCAATTCACTACCAAAAAGAGGTCTAGCATTTATTTCACTAAAAGATTCACATAAAGATGAAGGAATTATTTTAGCAAAAGAATTACTTAAATTAAATTTCAAACTATGTGCAACTAAAGGAACTGCTGAATATATAAAAAAATATAAGATGAAATGCAAAGTTATTAATAAAGTTAGTAGTGGATCACCACATATAGTTGATGTTTTAGACTCAAAAAAAATAGCCCTAGTAATAAATACAGGAGGTGGAAATAGTGAGCATAGACTCAATGACGCTATAGCTTTAAGAAGAGCAACGCTTAAAAATAAAGTTCCATACTGCACTAACATGTCTACAGCTCTTGCATGTATAGAGGGGATTAAATCTCTAAAGACAAAAAAACTTGAAGTTTGTTCTCTACAAGATATCAACTAATTCACTTAAAGGTTGAACCCAAAATGATTAATAATTTTGTTGTTATATTTTTTATTTTTTTATTTAATGTCAAGAAATATGAGTTCGGAGCTTCATAAATATATTGAAAATGCTATTGAAAAAAAGGCTAGTTTATTTAATGCAGAGGTTTTAGATTTTCCAGTAGATAAAAAAAAATTAAAAAATTCAGAATTAGATAAAAAAGATTATTGGAAAATCAATGAACAAGCTAATGATGATCAACTTAAAGCTGTTACAGGTATTTGTTTTATGCTTGGTTTTTTACTTGTAATGGGATTATTTGCAAATTTGACTACAATCTAATTTAAAATAAAAATTTTATTCAACCTTCCAATCTGTGGGAAAAGTTACATAGTTAACTTGAATACAACGTCTTTCCTTTACAATTTTTTTCTTTTCCATTCCATGCCAGGTATTAGGACCACTAGTAAATAAATAACCATAATTATGCTTGTATGGAACAGTTTTAACTTTTTTCAAATTTTTATCGTAAAAATCAGTTCCTAAATCTTCTGATTCATTTGTATTATTTACAAAAATCAAACCTGACATCAATTTTTCTTTAATATCACAATGTGGTTTAAGCCAAAAACCTTCTCTATCACAAATTACCTCCACTCTAACATATGAATTGGATAAATCTTTTTTAATCATTTTTGAAATCGTTTCATGTGTTTTTTTTAATTGAAGTTCTTTGATAAAATTTAATAAATTTGGAAATTGAGATGCATTTTCATTAGTAATAAAACATCTAAACTTTAAAGCTTTACCACCTGATGCTATACCTTCTCTAAACTCTGCTGCTCCTCCGTCAATTGCTCTTGTACCGTCATATGATAAATTATGTTTCCTTACATCTGGAATATCAGTGTTAGATATTTCTTTAATCTGTTCATCAGTTAAAGCATCATTGTACTCCCAATGATCAAATGGAAATTCATGTTTTTTCGACTGATTTAAGATTGAATTAAGAAAATTCATAATTTTTAATTTTTTCTTTTATATAACGTGATATCCTATCAGTTTCATTAAGTTTATTATAACTCCAGTTTTCAATCGAATTATTCAAATCTTTAATAATATTTAAAGATTTAAATAGTTGAAAAAATTTCTCAAATCTTTCATTTTTTTTGATTGAAGTCATTTGTGCTACATAAATTGGTTTTCCTGTCATAGCTGATTCTGAAATCATTGAAGTAGAGTCACAAGTAACAACTATATAATCTGCTAATCTTAAAGATGAAAGATAAGCTTTTTTATCAACTTTAGTAATAATGATTTGATTTTTATCAAAATAATTCTTTGCCAAATCAATTATTCTGTGAGGTGTTCTCATTGAAGGTATAAATATTAACTGAAAACCTTTATTAATAAAATTTTCTTTTACTCTTGAAAATATCTCTCTCATAGTTGTCTCTTGATAATTATAATATTTAGTGGGTCCTCCTACTATTAATGTAACCAGCTTTTCTTTATTAACTCTTGATTTTAAATAGTTGATATTTTCATCTAATTCCTCATTTCTTAAGTAATGGATTGCACCTTTGCTAGTAATCACATTTCTACCAATAATTCCATCATGTTCAGGAACTACAACAAAATCAAAATTATTTAATGAAACTTTTGGATCTTGAATATGAATGTTTACTATTTTCTTTTTAAACTTTTTCTTAAAATAGAGAGATGGAATAACACTTTTTCTTCCACACGAAATAACAATATCAAATTTTTCATTGAACTTGTTTTTAAACGCAAATGCTTGCACCGGAGTTACTTTTGGAGGAATCAGTTTCCAAAAATTATTGAGTTCAATTTTTTCGTGTATAAAATCTAGTTCTAATGCCTTGGCCAAACCCTCCACTTGGCTGATCATTCCATGCATTCCTTCAGTTAATAATAAACCTTTTAATTTAGACATTAATTACTATATAGCTTCCATATGAGTCAAAATCCAACTAAACACACAAAAGTGTTAATAATTGGATCCGGCCCTGCCGGATATACCGCAGCTGTTTATGCAGCTAGAGCAATGCTTAATCCAATTTTAGTTTATGGTTCAGCGCCAGGTGGACAATTAACAACAACTACTGATGTAGAAAATTATCCAGGATTTGCAGATGTAATCCAGGGTCCGTGGCTGATGGATCAAATGAAAGATCAAGCAAAAGCAGTTGGAACTGAAATGATTGAAGATCACATTGCATCAGTAAACCTAAAATCTAGACCTTTTGAAGCTATTGGTGATACTGGTCAAAAATATACAGCTGATAGTATCATTATTTCTACTGGAGCTCAGGCAAGATGGTTGAATTTAAAATCAGAACAAGAATTTAGAGGATTTGGAGTTTCGGCATGTGCAACATGCGATGGTTTCTTTTTTAAAAATAAAGAAGTTGCTGTTGTAGGTGGAGGTAACGCTGCTGTAGAAGAGGCTATGTTTCTTACAAAATTTGCCTCTAAAGTAAAATTAATTCACAGAAGAGATAATTTAAGAGCTGAAAAAATGCTGCAAAAAAAATTGATGAATAATAAAAAAATTGAAATCATCTGGGATACTGTAGTTGAGGATGTAATAGGTGACAAAGAACCTAAAAATGTAAAAGGAATTAAAATCAAAAATTTAAAAACAAATAAAATTGAGGAAATCAAAATTGATGGCTTATTTGTTGCAATCGGTCATGATCCAGCTACGTCATTATTTAAAGATCAACTAAAAATGGACAATGAAGGATATTTAATCACTAAACCAGATTCTACTGAAACTAATATCCCTGGAGTTTATGCTGCAGGAGATGTAAAAGATAAAACTTTTAGACAAGCTGTAACTGCTGCAGGCATGGGGTGTATGGCTGCTCTTGAAGCCGAAAAGCATCTTTCACATAAATAAAGTGAAAAATAATTTACATGTTTTTTTAGGAGCGACTGTTGCAGATGCTGCTGCAAGACCATTACACTGGGTTTATAATCAAAAAAAACTTTTAAGTTATATAAAAGGAAAAAAAGATTATACTTTTCTAAAAAAAAACAAAAGTCCTTTTTACAACATTAAGACTGGTAAAGTTTCTGGTTATAATGAAATTGGTCAAGTTATGTTCAAAACTTTACTTGAGGATCATCGAAATATAGAAGAAAGGTTTAAAAAGAATATTATCCGAAACTTTGGTCCAGGAAGTATTTATTGGAAAAACCTTAATCTTAGAGCAAAGTATAGAAAAGTAAAGGATTGGAGAGGTATAATTAAAGGACCCTGGATACACCAAAATATTATTGAAACAGTCAAGAATATAAAAGCTAATAAGAATTTAACTGGAGGCACTAAAGTAAATGAGTCAGATGGATATTGTGCTGCACTACCTTATTTTTTATATGGTTATAATTTTAATAGTATCAAAAATATTATTTCTACAATTACGGTCTCAAAAATTAGCATAAAGTATGCTTTAGCAAAGTTTTATTTATTAGATTTTGCACTAAAAGGTGCCAATGATCCTATAGCAGAATTCCTTAAAAAATTTAAAAAAAATTCTTATTTTAGAATTATTATTAAGGATATTAAAAAAGTAAAAAAATTAAAATCTAAACCTCATTCATTAGTGGTTAAAAAATTGGGAATGGCTTGTAGCTACCCAGGAACATTCAATAGTTCTATTCACTCAATCATTATTTCAAAAAATTATAAAGAGGCTGTTTTAAGAACTATTAAAGCGGGTGGATGTAACTGTTCAAGGGTCAATTTCATTGGAGCTTATTTTGCCGCTTTAAGAGGTATAAACACCATTCCTAAATCTTGGATAAAAAAAACTAATCCATCTAAGAAAATATTAGACCAAAAATAATATTATTTAATATAAACTTTCACAAAAAGATTTTATTCTTTCCATAGCTTTTTTTAAGTTTTTCATTGAAGTTGCATAAGAAATTCTAAAGTATCCATCTAATCCAAACGCTGATCCTTGCACAACAGCAACATTAGATTTTTCTAGTAATCTTTGTACAAATTCTGTGTCAGTTTTTAACCTTGTTTTTTTATTTAAAAGACCTTTACAACTTGGAAACACATAAAAGGCTCCATTTGGAGTTAAACAACTAATTCCTTTAATACTATTTAAACTTTTTACGACAAAATCTCTTCTTTGTTTAAAGGCCTCAGATCTTTTTTTAATAAAACCTTGAGGACCATTTAGAGCTTCAACTGCTGCTGCTTGACTTATTGAAGAAGGATTTGAAGTAGATTGTGATTGAATCTTACGAATAGCATTAATTATATCTTTAGGGCCTGCTGCATAACCTATTCTCCAACCAGTCATAGCATAAGATTTACTAACCCCGTTCATAGTAAGAGTTCTATCTTTTAATTTTTGTATTTGAGCTATCGTAAAAAAATCAAAATTATCATATTTCACGTGTTCATAAATATCATCACTTAAAATATAAACTCTTTTATTTTGAATTAAAATTTTTGCTAATTCTTGAATTTCTTTTTTCGTATATCCTGCTCCTGTTGGATTTGAAGGTGAATTAAGTATCACCCATTTAGTTTTTTTTGAAATAGCTTTATCTAATTTTTTTGCTGTAAGTTTAAATCCCTCTTGCTCAGTACACTTTACTATTTTTGGTTTTCCACCTGCTAACAAAACCATATCGGGATAAGATACCCAAAAAGGTGCAGGTATAATTACTTCATCACCATGGTTCAAAGTTGCCATAAAAGTATTATAAAGAACTTGCTTACCACCTGTCCCAACTGTTATTTGGTCGGTTGAATAATTTAATTTATTTTCTTTTTTAAATTTTCTTACTATTGCTTTTTTCAAAGCAGGAGTTCCATCTACAGCTGTATACTTTGTATCTCCGCTTTTAATTGCTTTGATAGCTGCTTTTTTAATATTATCTGGAGTATCAAAATCAGGCTCTCCTGCACCAAGCCCTATTACATCTTTTCCGGCTGCTCTTAATTCTCGGGCTTTTTGCGTCACCGCAATTGTTGGTGATGGTTTAATCCTTCTTAGACTGTTTGATATTATGCTCATTGAAATATAAATAAATTCTACTACGATCTTTAATATATGGAAAATACTTATCAAGATTTAATTACAGATATTCAGAGTAAAAATCCAAAAATCAGTGGAAAACTAGAGGGTGGTAAAAAATTTAAAATAAAATCAGATTTTAAACCAGCAGGTGATCAACCTGAAGCCATTAAAAAGTTAGTTAATGGGGCAAATAAAGAAGAGTTCAATCAAGTTTTATTGGGGGTAACTGGATCAGGAAAAACTTTTACAATGGCAAAAGTAATTGAAGAGACCAATAGACCTGCATTAATTTTGGCTCCTAACAAAACACTCGCTGCGCAACTCTATGGAGAGATGAAAACTTTTTTTCCTGATAACGCAGTTGAGTACTTCGTATCCTATTACGATTATTATACACCAGAAGCATACGTTCCTAGATCAGATACTTATATCGAAAAAGAGGCATCAATAAACGAACAAATAGATCGAATGAGACACTCAGCAACAAGATCGCTATTAGAGAGAGATGATGTATTAATTGTTGCAAGTGTATCTTGTATTTATGGTTTAGGTTCTGTTGAAGCTTACAGTAAAATGACATTAACCTTACAAAAAAATTATGAATATAACAGAGAACAAATAATAAAATCTTTAGTTGCCTTACAGTATAAACGGAATGACCAAAATTTTTATAGAGGTACTTTTAGAGCTCGTGGAGAGTATTTAGAAATTTTTCCATCTCATTTGGAAGATAGGGCCTGGAGACTAAGTTTATTTGGAGACAAACTTGAAATGATCGAAGAATTTGATCCGCTAACTGGTGATCAAGTCAGAGAATTAAGTTTAATAAAAATTTATGCGAACAGTCATTATATCACTCCAAAACCAACTGTGGAACAAGCAATTATAAATATAAAAAAAGAATTGGACGTTACACTTAAAAAACATAGGGCAGAAAATAAATTACTTGAAGCTCAAAGATTAGAAGAAAGAACTAAATTTGATCTTGAAATGATTGAGGCAACTGGCTCGTGTGCTGGTATTGAAAATTATTCTAGATTTTTATCTGGAAGAAAGCCTGGTGAACCACCACCTACGCTTTTTGAATATTTTCCAGATAACACTTTAATTTTTGTCGATGAATGTCATGTAACAGTTCCTCAATTAAATGGAATGTATAAAGGAGATAGGTCAAGAAAAAGTACATTAGCTGAATATGGTTTTAGACTTCCATCTTGTATGGATAATAGACCACTTAAATTTGAAGAATGGGATTTAATGAGAACTCAAACTGTATTTGTTTCTGCAACTCCAGGTCCTTGGGAGTTAGAACAAACAAAAGGTAAGTTTATAGATCAAGTAATAAGACCTACGGGATTGATTGATCCACCTGTTGATATAAGACCTGCAAAAAATCAAGTGGATGATCTAATGCATGAGTGTAAAAAAGTAATTGAGAATAATCACAGAGTTTTGGTTACTACTCTCACAAAAAAAATGGCTGAGGATTTAACAGAATATCTTCATGAAAATGGGGTTAAAGTTAGATATCTTCATTCAGATATCGATACTCTTGAAAGAATTGAAATCATGAGGGATTTAAGAATGGGAGTTTTTGATGTCCTTGTTGGTATCAACTTGTTAAGAGAAGGTTTGGATATTCCAGAATGTGCGTTAGTAGGAATTTTAGATGCAGATAAGGAAGGTTTTTTAAGATCTGAAACTTCCTTAATTCAAACTATAGGAAGGGCTGCAAGGAATGTTGATGGAAAAGTAATCTTGTATGCTGATAAAGAGACAAAGAGTATAAAAAAAGCAATTCAAGAAACTGAACGAAGAAGAAAAATTCAATTAGATTATAATAAAAAACATAAAATAGATGCGAAAACAGTTAAAAAAGAGATTAATGATATTTTAGAGAGTGTTTATGAAAAAGATTATGTAAAAATTAGCGAAGGTTCTAATATTGGAGGAAATCTTAAGAAACACTTAAAAGCTTTGGATAAGAAAATGAAAGAGGCGGCCTCAAACCTTGAATTTGAAGAAGCAGCTAAAATAAGAGATGAGATGAGAAAATTAGAAAGTACAGAGCTTGAAATCACATTAAATCCTAAAATAAGACAATATGATGTGAAAAATAAACTTTATCCAAAAGGTAGATCGACAATGGGCATGCCAGGAACTAAGGTTACCAAAAAAAGAGATAAAAAATGGAAGCACAGAGGATAATTATTACTGGAGGAGCGACAAGAATAGGTGCTGCAATAGCTGAAAAATTATCAGGCCCTGATAAACAAATTCTAATTCAATATAACAAATCTAAGTCTAAAGCAGAAAATTTAAGAAAAAAACTTCAAAGTTTTGGATCAAAAATCTATTTAGTAAAAGGAGATCTAAGTAAAGAGAGAGATATCAACAAAATTATCAAGTTTGCTAAATCAAAATTAAAATATTTTGATTGTCTAATTAATAATGCCTCTTTATTTGAAAATGATAAATTAGAAAACTTTAGTTCAAAAAGTTGGGAAAATCATATTTCAATAAATTTGAAAGCCCCTGCTCTTTTAACAAAAGAATTTTCAAAAAATATAAAGGGTAAAAATAACAATATCATTAATATAATTGATCAAAGAGTATTTAAGCTAACTCCGTATTTTTTTTCTTATACATTAAGTAAAACAGGTTTATATACTTTAACCAAAACTTCTGCGATGAGTCTATCACCAAAGATACGAGTTAATGGTATAGCTCCAGGGCCGACAATCAAAAATAAAAGGCAGTCACAAAAACACTTTAAAAATCAATATTTGGCTACACCACTTAAACAACAGGTTGGTGTGGACGAGATTTGTAATGCTGTTGACTTTTTTATAAAAAACGGCTCTATTACAGGGCAAGTTTTAGCAATAGATAGTGGTCAAAGTTTAAATTGGCAAACACCTGATATAATAAAAAGTAAAGAATGAAAAAAAATAATCTTAAAATAGTTAAATTAAATAAATTAAAAACCCTATTTAACTACGAGAAAAAAATTCTTATTAATAATCTTATTTTAGATTTAAAGCTAGGCTATTATGATTTTGAAAAAGAAAAACCTCAAAAGGTAAAATTTAGTCTTGAAATTGATTATCAGGATAAAAAACCATCAAATGATAAAGATATAAAATCTATTGTTAACTACAGTGCTATTGTAAAACTCATTACAAAATTAGTTAAAAAAAAGCATTATAATTTTTTGGAAACTCTAGCTGAAGCTGTTTTTGATGAATTATTTAAAGATAAAAGAATTGCAAAAATTATGCTCAAAATTGAAAAACTAGAAATTTTAAAACAATGTTCATCTGTTGGTATTCAAATTACCAAAAAGAGAAGTCATGATAAGCTCTGATATTGGCAAAGAAGTAATAAAAAAAGAACTTCCTTTAATTCCTAAGTTACCTGGTGTTTATAGAATGTTAAATGAAAAAGGCGATATTCTTTATGTGGGCAAAGCAAAAAATTTACCTAATAGACTTAAAAGTTATATCGCTGAAAAAAATCATATTATTAGAACGGAAAGGATGCTTTCTCAAACAAGAAAGTTAGAAATAACAACAACTTCAAATGAAAGTGAAGCTTTACTTCTTGAGGCAAATTTAATTAAAAAATATAAACCAAAGTTCAATATTCTTTTAAGAGATGATAAATCATTTCCATTTATTTTTATTGGTAACAAAGATAAATGGCCACAAATAAAAAGACATAGAGGAAAAAAAACAAAAGAAGGTTTTTACTTTGGCCCATTCGCTTCAGCTGGATCTGCAAATTGGACCATAAAAATGATACAAAAAATTTTTCATTTGAGAGTTTGTGATAATACAGTTTTTAAAAATAGAGAGCGTCCTTGTATCTTATATCAAATTAAACGATGTTCTGGTCCATGTGTTGGATATGTAAAAGATGATGATTATAAAAAAACTGTTGAGGATGCGATTGAATTTGTTTCCGGCAAATCAAGAAAGATACAGAAAAGTCTCTCAGACCAAATGGAAAAAGCTAGTGATGATTTAGATTTTGAAAAAGCTGTAATTTTAAGGGATAGAATAAAATCTTTAAATATTATTCAATCATCTCAAAGAATAAATGAAGCAAATTTAATTGAGGCTGATGTAGTTGCTGGTTATAAAGAGTCTGGTAAAACATGTATTCAAGTTTTCTTTTATCGTTCAAAACAAAATTGGGGTAACCAAGCTTTTTTTCCTAAGCATGATCCTGACGAAAAATTGTGCGATATATTAAATTCTTTCATTTCTCAATTTTATGAAAACAAAAGTGTCCCCTCATCAATTATATTATCTGAAGAAATTAAAGAAAAAATTTTAATTGAAAAAACCCTTTCTCAAAAAGAAGGAAAGCAAATAAATATTTCTGTAGCAAAAAAAGGATCAAAATTAAAAGTAATTAATCAAGCAATAAAAAATGCAAAAGATAGCTTAAATAGAAAACTTTATGAAAGCCAAAATAATAGAGAATTATTTGACGCTGTTGCAAATAAATTTAATTTAGAGCCAAATATTAATTTGATAGAAGTTTATGATAATAGTCACATTCAAGGAACAAATAGTGTTGGAGCATTAATTGCCTATGGGGATGAGGGTTTTATTAAAAAAAGGTATAGGAAATTTAATATTAAAATACAAAAAAATGAACAAGATGATTATGGTATGATGCGTGAGGTATTAAATCGAAGATTCAAAAGAGCTATACAAGAAAAAGATAATTACTTAACTTTTCCCAATTTAGTTCTAATTGATGGTGGAAAGGGGCAATACTCGGTTGCCAGAGAAACTCTAAACGAATTAGGGCTTCATGACTTACCTATAGTAGCAATAGCCAAAGGGAAAGAGAGGAATAGTGGTAATGAGACATTTTTCCATAATGGTAAAGAGTTCAAATTTACAAAAAATGACCCTACCCTATTCTTTCTTCAAAGAATACGAGATGAATCACATAGATTTGCAATAAGTGCGCATAGAGCAAAAAGAAAAAGAGGAATAAGCAAATCTTTACTTGATCAAATTGATGGCATTGGATCAATTAGAAAAAGAGCATTATTAAATCATTTTGGCTCTGCAAGAGCTGTTGAATCTGCAAGCCTTGATGAGATAAAATCAGTTGATGGTGTGGAGGAAAAAGTTGCAAAAAAGATATATAATTTCTTTCATGAATAAAAAAAAATGCTAAAAAAAATACCAAATATACTCACTGTTGGAAGAATTTTAATTGTTCCTTTTTTTGTTTTAGCTTTCTACTTACCTGGTTTTTATGGAGACTTAACCGCGCTTATTTTATTTATCATAGCATCTTTTACTGATTTTTTAGATGGTATGTTGGCTAGGTTGCTTGGAGAAGAGTCCAAGCTTGGTGAATTACTAGATCCGATAGCTGATAAAATTATTGTTGCAACAGCACTTATTCTTTTAGTTATGGATGGGACAATTCGAAATTATGAAGTGATTGCTGCAATAATTATCCTTACAAGAGAAATATTAATTTCTGGCTTAAGAGAATTTTTAGCAAAAGGAAAAATCAAACTTCCAGTATCCAACTTAGCAAAATTAAAAACTGTTTTACAAATGGTATCAATAGCTCTTTTATTGTCAGGGGATACTGGAAATAAAATAATAAACTATCAGGATTATAACGCTCAAACTATCGGAATTATATTATTATGGCTCTCTGCAGTTTTGACACTATTTACAGGTTATGAATACATGAGGAAAGGTATTGATCATGCTATTTCTGAGGACAATAAAAATTAAGCTGCTTTTTTCTTTTTTACTAAGGTTTGATAACTCTCATTTAAATCTATTATCATTTCACAAACTTTAAATTTATAATCAGAAATACAAGAAACTGGGGTAACTTCTGCTGCAGTACCTGTTAGAAAACATCCCACAAAATTCGGTAATTCATCAGGACTAATTTTTCTTTCATGAACTTTAATATTTTTAGATTTAGCTATTTCAATTACGGTTCTTCTTGTTATGCCATCCAAAAATGAGTCTGGAATAGGTGTGTGGAGTTCTTCATTTTTATCTTTAAAAAAAATATTTGCTCCAGTTGCTTCAGCAACATTTCCCTCATGATCAAGCATTAAAGAGTCGGTATAACCTTGTTTTTCTGCTTCATGTTTTGAAAGAGTACAAATCATGTAAAGACCGGAAGCTTTTGTATCCCAAGGAATTGTATTTGGTGCAGGTCTTCTCCAACTTGAAATATTTAATTTGATACCCTCTATTTTGAGTTTAGGGTCAAAATATGAGCCCCATTCCCAAGTTGCAATTGCTACATGAATTTTTGTTTGCTGTGCAGAAATAGCCATCATCTCACTACCTCTCCAAGCAACTGGTCTTACATATCCATTTTCAACTTTTTGAGTGACAATTATTTTTTTACATGCTGAATTAATTTCATTTTCAGTGTATGGAATTTCAAAACCCATTCTTTTTGCTGAGTAAAATAATCTAGAAGTATGCTCCTCTAATTTAAATATATTGCCATCATAAACTCGTTCCCCTTCAAATACACAACTCGCATAATGCAAACCATGGCTTAATACATGCACTTTGACATCTGACCAATTAACTAATTCGCCATTGTACCATATTTTTCCAGATCTTTTATCGTAAGGTATCATTTTTGAAATATTTAAAAAAATTATTACCAAAAAATATCTTTGTATCTATAATATGTCAATATAACTTACCAATAATGAAAGAACTTTTATATTTAAAGGACGATCAATTAAAAGATTTAATTGAAAAACTATTTCTAGGATATAGAGAGACTTTTTCTGACTCAAAAAAAATTCTTGATAAATATTCGATTGGTTTAGCTCATCAAAAAGTAATACATCTACTATCAATGTATGAAGGTATTTCAATATCAGAATTATTAAAGAAACTTAAAATTACAAAACAAA
Source organism: uncultured Pelagibacteraceae bacterium (assembly GCA_902566365.1). Taxonomy (GTDB): domain Bacteria; phylum Pseudomonadota; class Alphaproteobacteria; order Pelagibacterales; family Pelagibacteraceae; genus Pelagibacter. Next base: position 77,076 of record CACFIH010000004.1, on the reverse strand, counting down.
GTTTAAATAGAGTTTTAAAAGATTTAATAAATCTAGAAATTATTGTTTTTAAAAAAGATGAAATAGACTCAAGAGTAAAACATATCTATTTAAATCAAAAAGGCAAAAAAATATTTGATGAAATTTTTATTATACAGAAAAAAAGAATTTATAATGCGTTACTTAGCTCTAGTTCTGAAGAAGTTATTAATTTTGATAATGTATTAAAAAAGATAATTAATGGATAATTTTTTAGCTCATATAATGGTGGTAGATGATGATGAGGGAATTAAATTATTGGTAAAAAAATTCTTAAATGAAAATAATTTTATAGTTACCACTGCTGGTAGTGCTGAAGAAGCATCAAAGAAAATTAAATTAATTAAATTTGATTTGATAATTCTAGATATAATGATGCCAGGAAAAAGTGGTTTAGAGTTTATTGAAGAAAATAGGAATAATTTAGATACCCCTATAATCCTTTTGACAGCTAAAGGAGGGCCGAATGAAAGAATAGAGGGGCTTGAGATCGGTGCAGACGATTATCTTCCAAAACCTTTTGAGCCAAAAGAATTAATTTTGAGAATTCAAAATATTTTAAAAAAAACGAAAAAGATAAATCAAAAAAGAGTTATTGAGTTTTATAATATTAAAATAGACCTAAACAAACTGTTAATTTTAAGAAAAAATAAAGAATTTAAAATAAATAATACAGAAAAAATAATATTAGAAAAAATGATCAATAATCCAGGTAAAACTTTTTCACGAGAAAATATTAGTACTTTAATTAATTTAGATAAAGAACGTTCAATTGATGTAATTATAACAAGATTAAGAAGAAAAATTGAAGAAAATCCAAAAAATCCAAAATTCTTACAAACAATTAGAGGAGCAGGATATGTTTTATGGATTGAGTAGTTTTGTCAAAAGAATTCTTCCTAAAAGTTTATTTTATAGAGCATTATTGATAGTAGCTATTCCTGTAATAGTTTTGCAGTTAGTAATTACTATTGTTTTTTTTGATAGTCTTTGGATAAAAACTACAAAAGGAATGACTAGAGCACTTGTAAATGAAATAAGTACATTTTTAGAATTTTATAATGATGAAAATTACGATAAGACTGAAATTAAAAAACTTTTTTCTGTTTATCAGGATTTAAATTTTGAATTAATTGAAGAAGAAAATTTCAATTTTGAATATAACGAAAGATGGTTTAGTCCTATTGATAGAACTTTAAGACGTGAGTTAAAAACAAAATTTAAAATCGATAATTTTTGGTTTGATACTACAAAATATAAAGAATTAATTGATATAAGAATAAGATATAAACTTGGTTATTTTAAATTTTTAGTTCCAAGAGATAGGGTTACAAGTTCCTCAGCAAGAATATTTGCTTTGTGGATAACAGTGCCTGCATTAATAATGGTTTTTATATCTTTAATTTTCCTTAAAAACCAAACAAGACCAATTACAAATCTTGCTAGAGCTGCTGAAAAATTTGGCAAAGGTGAGGAAATCGAGGAATTCAAGCCCTCAGGTGCATTAGAGATAAGGCAAGCAGGGTATGAATTTGATAAAATGCGTAAAAGAATTATTAGGCATTTAAATCAAAGATCTGAAATGCTATCGGGAATAAGTCATGATTTAAGAACCCCTTTGACTAGGATGAAATTACAAGTTGCTTTCATAAAAGAAAAAGAATTAGCAGATAAACTGTCTGAAGATATTAATGAAATGGAAAAAATGCTTAATGAATATCTCCAATTTACAAAATCTTCTTTTCAAGAAAAAGACGAGATGTTTAATTTAACTGAATTATTAGTTGAAATAACTAAAAAATATAGCAAGCAAGATATTTCAATAAATTTAATGCCTGAAGTTTTCTTAAATGGAAGAAAAAATTTAATTAAAAGATGTATTAATAATTTAATTGATAATGCAATTAAATACGGTGAAAAAGTTAATGTAGAATTAAATAAAAGTAATCAAAATCTATTTATTAGAATTGAAGATAATGGGCCAGGTATTCCAGAAAATGAGTATGAAAACGTATTTAAACCATTTTATAAAATAAATAAAGGTAGAGCAGATTCTAAATCTAGCGTAGGTCTTGGTTTATCTATAGCATCTGATATAGTAAGGTCTCACGGCGGTAATATAAAGCTAGAAAAATCGAAGATGAATGGACTTGGAGTTAAGATTTTTTTACCCGTTTAAGTTTATTTTTATTTTTAGGTTGCATTTTTTCTATTTTATTTTCTAAATTTTCAACCCTTTTAGATAAAACCTCAAATTCATCTTTGCTAGTTAATTTTAACCGAAATACCAATTCATTTCTTTTCGATTTTAAAATATTTAATATTTCAGTTGAAATATCTTTTGAGGAAACTAATCCTTGTTCAAGTAACCTTGCGAGTTTATCAATAATATATTTAGAATTTTTCATATATTTAATTACTTTTTAAAAATTAAGCTTATAATTATTATTATAAATGTTCACTAATAATTTTGACCCAGTGGCAATAGAAATTTTATCTTTAGAAATTAGATGGTATTCATTAGCTTATATTTTTGGAATTTTGATTGGCTGGTTTTTGAGTAAAAAGTTTTTTATCTCAAATCAATCAATAAAAGAAAAATTTGATGACTATTTAACATATTTAATAATCGCTATAATTGTTGGTGGTAGATTGGGATATATATTATTTTACAATTTTAATTATTATATAAATAATCCAATTGACATAATTAAAATTTGGCAAGGTGGAATGTCTTTTCATGGTGGGCTTTTAGGAGTAATTTTTGTAACCATTTGGTTTGCAAAAAAAAACAATCATAATGCATTTAATTATTTAGACGTAATTTCAATCGTTACTCCAATAGGTATATTTTTTGGAAGAATATCAAATTTTATTAATTCAGAATTATACGGAATTGAAACAAATATGCCTTGGGCGGTAAAATTCATTCAAGTTGATAATTTGTATCGACATCCTTCCCAATTGTATGAGGCAATTTTAGAGGGATTAATTTTGTTTATAATATTAATCATTTTTAGAAATAAAGGTTTTTTAAACTTCCCAGGATTCATCTCAGGAATGTTTTTAGCCTTTTATTCACTATTTAGATTTATAATAGAGTTTTTTAGAGTTCCAGACGAACAAATTGGTTATTTGATTTTTAATTTAACTATGGGTCAAATTATTAGCTCTATTTTTTTTATTTTTGGTATTTATTTAATGACTACAAAATATGAAATCCAGACGAAAAAATAATATTCCATTAGACGAATATATAAACTTATCTCTTTATGATAAAAAAAATGGTTATTATATGAAAAAGAATCCCTTTGGAAAAAAAGGTGATTTTATAACAGCGCCAAATATTTCAAGATTATTTTCAGAAATGCTAGCGATATGGATTTTGAGTTTCTGGCAAAATTTAGGTTCTCCAAAAAATTTTAATTTAATCGAGCTGGGTGCTGGAAATGGTGAGATGATGAAAGTTTTAATTGAGAGTTTTAAAAATTTTCCAAATTTTTATGACTCCTGTAATATTTATATTCACGAAAAAAGTCCTAAACTAATTAAGATTCAAAAAAACAAACTTAGAAAAAATAAAATTATCTGGCTTTCTAAGATCAATAAATTAAAAAAAAATCCTACAATTTTTATTGCTAATGAGTTTTTCGACTCAATTGCAATAAAACAATTTATTAAATTAGAAAACTTATGGTTTGAAAAATATGTAAAAATAAAAAATAAAAATGAGGCTTTTTTTTTAAATATGAAATTTGATATGAAAAATTTTGAAAAAAAAATTAAATACAAGATCAGTGAAGGACAAAATTTTATTGAATACTCTGAAGTTGGAATAAATTATTTGAAAAATATTTCTCGGATAATTAAAAGGAATTATGGAGCTTTACTTATAATAGATTATGGATATTTAGAAAAAAAAATGAAAAATACTCTTCAAGCAATCTCAAATCATAAACATACAAATTTATTAAATAATATTGGAAATTGTGACATAACTCATAATTTAAACTTTTGGTTATTTAAAAAAATAATACAAAATAAAAAGGAACTAAAAGGGTTAATCACAACTCAAAGAAATTTTTTAATTAAATTAGGGATAGAAAAAAGAGCTGAGATAATGTCAAAAAAACTTCCCTTCTCAAACAAAATTGATGTTTATTACAGATTAAAAAGACTAATAGATAAAAAACAAATGGGAGATCTTTTCAAAGTAATGCTTATAAAAAACAAAAGTAACAAATTTAATTTAGGATTTGAAAAATGATAAAGTCTAAAAAATTAAAAAAATTCAAGGGAATTAGTCACGGTTTTTTTAATAGAAAAGGCGGTAAATCCAAAGGTATATATTATAGCTTGAATTGTGGTTCAGGATCTAGAGATAAGAAAACTAATATAAATAAAAATTTAAGAATCGTTAAAAATAAATTAACTAAAAAATCAAAGGATATTTTTTTACTTCATCAAATTCATAGTAATAAAATTGTATTCATTGGTAATAATTATAAAATTAAAAAAAATAAGATTAAAGCAGACGCCATTATCACTGATCAAAAAAAATTACCTATCGGGATTTTAACTGCTGATTGTGTGCCAATATTAATTTATGATAATGTCAGAAAAATAATTGCAGCAATACATTCTGGTTGGAAAGGTGCATATAAAGGTATAATTAGTAACGTAATCAATTTTTTGATTAAAAAAGGTTGTAAAAGAAAAAATATATATGCTGCAATTGGTCCTTGTATCACCCAAAAAAATTATAATGTTAAAGAAAATTTTTTTAAGAAATTTATGAAAAAAAACTTAAAAAATAAAATATTTTTTAAAAAATCAAAAAATTCAATTTACTTTGATTTACCAGGCTATGTTAAATCACAGCTTAAAATAAATAGAATATTAAATATTGACCATATAAATATTGATACTTTTGATCTAAGAAATAATTATTTTAGCGCTAGAAGGTCTTTAAGACTAAAAGATGATGATTATGGTAGAAATATTTCAATAATTATGATTAATTAAATTTTTCAATGAAATTATTAACTGGAAACAGCAATAAAACTTTAAGTAAAAATATTGCCAAATATTTAAAAAGCAAACTTGTAAACTCAAGTATTAGAAAATTTTCTGATGGCGAAATTTATACAGAAATAAACGAAAATATTAGAGGGAATAGTATTTTTATTATTCAATCTATATCATCTCCAGCAAACGATAATCTAATGGAATTGTTACTTTGTATCGATGCATTAAAAAGATCTTCTGCGAAGAATATCACTGCTGTAATTCCCTATTTTGGATATGCAAGACAGGATAGAAAAGTAGTCCCAAGAACTTCAATTTCTGCGAAATTAGTTTCAAATTTAATTACTAAAGCAGGAGCAGATAGAGTTGTGACTGTAGATTTACATGCGGGTCAAATACAAGGTTTTTTTGATATTCCTGTGGATAATCTTTTTGCAACCCCAATATTTGCTAGACATATTAAAAAGAAAATTAAAAATAAAAATATTATTTGTGTTGCCCCAGATGTTGGTGGGACTGAAAGAGCGAGAGCTCTTGGTAAAATATTAAATGTTGGACTTGCTATTGTAGATAAAAGACGACCTAAACCTGGTCAATCACAGGTAATGAATGTAATTGGAGATGTTAAAGGCAAAACCTGTATAATTGTAGATGATATAATTGACTCTGGAGGTACTATAGTTAATGCTGCTGCAGCTCTAAAAAAAAGAGGAGCTAGAGATGTTTATGTATACATTACTCATGGGGTTTTGAGTGGTGATGCTGTAAAAAAAATAAAAAACTCAGTTATAAAAAATTTAGTTATTACAGATACAATTGATAATATTGAAAAAACCAAAAATGTTAAAAATATAGAAGTTTTGCCAATTTCAGGTCTAATGGGTGAAGCAATTAAAAGAATTTCGAATTCGACATCTGTTTCCGATTTATTTAAATAATTATACTTGATTATTTATCAACATGAGTTAAAACCCTGAGACTTATGAATTCTTTAGATGCAAGTATTAGAGAGAATACTACAAAAGGTCAATTAAACGCTGTTAGAAATAGTGGGAATGTACCAGCGATAATTTATGGTGGAAAAGAAAATAATCAAAAAGTATCTATATCAAAAAAATTACTCAAAACATTAATTGAGAAAGAAAATTTTTTATCAAGTATTATTAGTTTAAATATAAATGGGAAAGTACAAAATGTATTACCAAGAGAGGTTAAGTATCATATTATAAGTGATGAGCCAACTCATGTTGATTTTCTAAGAGTTATACCAGGAGTAAAAATCAAAATAGAAGTTCCAGTTAATTTTATTAATCATGAAAAATCTCCAGGATTAAAAAGAGGTGGCGTTTTAAACATTGTCAGACGAAAAGTTGAACTAAAATGTCCAAGTGAAAAAATACCAGAAAGTTTAACTTTAGATTTAGACGGAATTGACATTGGTGAAAGTTTTAAAATTTCCTCTGTTAAATTAGATCCAGAAGTCGTCCCAACAATACAAGGAAGAGATTTTGTTATAGCAACTCTTGCTGCTCCTACTGTGATGAAAGAGCCTGAAAAACCAGCTGAGGAAGATACTGCAGAAGGTGCGGAAGGTGCAGAAGGCACTGAGGCATCTGCGGCAGCAGATGGTGAAAAACCATCAAGTGAAGGAGACAAAAAAGCTAGTGATGAAAAAAAAGCTCCTGACAAAAAACCAGCTGAAGAAAAAAAATAATCCACTAAATTTGAAATTAATCTAATTTTTATATGCTTTTATTTGTAGGTCTAGGTAATCCGACACCAAATAGTGAAAACAATAGACATAATGTTGGATTTAGAATTATAGACTCAATTAATAAAGAATTTGGCCTCTCAAAACAAAAACCAAAATTTAAAGGTCTTTTGACAACTGGAAAAATCAATAATCAAAAAGTATATGCTATAAAGCCTTTAACGTTCATGAATAACTCTGGAATTTGTATAAGAGAATTAATTGAGTATTTTAAAATTGAATCTGAGGACGTTATAGTTTTTCATGATGATTTAGATGTTGAATTTGGAAAAATTAAAGCGAAGTTTGGTGGATCTAGCGCAGGTCACAATGGAATAGAGTCAATTGATAAATTTATTGGCAAAGATTATTCAAGAGTAAGAATAGGTATAGGAAAGCCAAAAGGAAATATAGAAATTGCTGATTATGTTTTGCAAAACTTTGATGATGATGAGACTGTAGGTATTGAAAAAGTTTCAAAAGATATAACAGACTCTATTTCTATCCTTGTTGAAAAAAAGTTAGATTTATTTTCAAGTACTGTAAATAATAAGTAATGAGTTTAAAGTGTGGAATTGTTGGGCTACCTAATGTTGGTAAATCCACATTGTTTAACGCCGTAACAAATTCTAACAAAGCACAAGCAGCAAATTTTCCGTTTTGCACAATTGACCCTAATGTGGGAGTTGTCCCCGTCCCCGATGTAAGGCTAAATAACTTAGCAAAAATATCTAAATCCAAAAAAATTATTAATACTAGTATATCTTTTGTTGATATAGCTGGTTTAGTTAAAGGTGCATCAAAAGGTGAAGGGCTTGGCAATAAATTTCTTTCACACATAAGAGAAGTTGATGCGATAATTCATATGATTAGATGTTTTGACTCTAGTGATATTCAAAATGTAAATTCAAATGTAGATCCAGTAAGAGACCTTGAAATAATAGAAACGGAAATGATGCTGGCAGATTTAGAGTCTATACAGAAACGATTAGAAAAGAACAATAAAAAAAATATAGACGAAGATCAAATAAAAATACTTGAAATCGCACTAAACTTAATAAATAATGAAAAAGATTTATCAATTTTAAAATCACAATTCAGCAAGAAAAAAATTCGTCAAAGTGGATTATTATCAGTAAAACCGAAAATATATGTCTGTAATGTTGATGAGCAAAGTTTACAAAATGGAAATGAATACACAAAAACTTTTATACAAAAATTTGGTATTAATAATACTTTAATTGTTTCTGCAGAAATTGAAAATCAAATTAACTCATTGGATTTAAATGAAAAAAAAAACTATATGGATATGATTGGTATAAAAGAGACTGGATTAGATTTTTTAATTAAAAAAGCTTACAATATTCTTGAACTAGATACTTTTTTTACTTCTGGACCTGAAGAGACTAGAGCTTGGACTATCCAAAAAAATAGCACAGCACCAAAAGCAGCTGGAGAAATACATACAGATTTTGAAAAAGGATTTATCAGAGCTGAAACAATTTCTTATGATGATTTTATTTCAAATGAAGGATGGGTAAACTCAAAAAATAATGGTAAAATGAGACTAGAAGGTAAAGATTATATCGTTAATGATGGAGATGTATTAAACTTTCGTTTCAATACGTGACCAAATTTTTTTCATACTAAAATAAACTAAAACAGTAAGTATAATTAAATATACAATCGCTTTAAAACCCATTTTATGCCTTGCCTCTAAATGAGGTTCGGCAGCCCACATCAAAAAAGTAGTCACATCTTTAGACATTTGCTCAACAGTTGCATTTGTTCCATCTGCATATTGAATTAATCCATCTGAAAGTTGATTTGACATTTTAATCTTATTTCCATACATAAACTTATTATAATAGACTCCATCATCTAAAGTTATTCCAGCGGGAGGATCTTCATATCCTTGTAATAAAGAATAAATATAATCAACACCACCCTTTCGAGCTTTAACTAAAACTGACATATCTGGAGGATATGCACCTCCATTAGCTGCCTGCGCGGCTTTTACATTATCATATGGCATCACGAATTTATCTGATAATTTTCCAGGTCTAGTAAACATCTCTCCATCTGAATTTGGACCATCAATAACCTCAAAGGAGGACGCGATTGCTTTTGCTTGTTCTATTGAAAATTCTGGACCACCTTTTTCTGCTAGATTCCTATAACTTAAATATTTCATTGAATGGCAAGATGAGCATACCTCTGTATAAACTTGATAACCTCTTTGAAGTGATGCACGATCAAATTTTCCAAATAGACCTTTAAAGCTCCAATCAGTTTTTAAATATTCAACTTTTTCTGCAGAAACAACATTCAAAGAAATACTAAAGATTACCAATATAGATGATAATAAATTTAATATTTTTTTCACAATTTTTTTATTATATTTTTAAATCATTTTTGTTTTTAGCCGTAGCCAAATTCGAAGTACCTCCCAAAATTGGTTCCGTGATGCTTAGCGGAACAGGAGTTGTTTTTTCCCTTAAGCCCAATAATGGAAGTATGACTAAAAAATGTAAAAAATAATAGGCAGTTGCAACTCTAGCTACCAATAAGTATAAACCCTCAGCAGGCATTGCTCCTACATAACCTAAAATCAAAACATCAGCTACTAATATCCAATAAAATTGTTTATATAGAGGTCTGAAAACTGCAGATCTTACTTTTGAAGTGTCAAGCCATGGGAGAGCTGCTAGAATTAAAATTGCAGATAACATTGCGACAACTCCCAAAAGTTTATCAGGTACAGATCTTAAAATTGCATAGAAAGGTAACAAGTACCATTCTGGTACAATATGAGCAGGTGTGACTAACGGATCTGCTTCAATGTAATTGTCAGCATGACCTAAAATATTTGGAGTATAAAAAACAAAAAATGCAAATACGATCATGAACATTAACAAAGCAAAACCATCTTTAATTACAATATATGGATGAAATGGCACTGTATCTTTTGAAGGTTTTTTTATATCAATTCCTACAGGATTATTATTTCCTGGCACATGTAATGCCCAAATGTGTAAAACAACTAAACCAAGAATTAAAAACGGAATAAGATAATGAAGTGTAAAAAATCTTGTTAAAGTTGGATTGTCCACAGAATAGCCTCCCCACAACCAGGTAACAATTCCCTCTCCAACCAACGGGATAGCGCTAAAAAGATTTGTTATAACAGTTGCTCCCCAAAAACTCATTTGTCCCCAAGGAAGCACGTAACCCATAAAGGCAGCAGCCATCATTAATAAATAAATTATAATACCTATAATCCAGATTACTTCTCTGGGAGCTTTATATGATCCATAAAATAATGATCTAAAGATATGTATATAAACAGCAAGAAAAAACATTGAGGCTCCATTAGCATGAATGTATCTTATCAACCATCCATAATTTACATCTCTCATAATATGTTCAACACTATCAAATGCCATATCAGCATGAGCGATGTAGTGCATTGCTAATACAAGACCTGTAACAATTTGAGTAATTAAACAAAAGGTAAGTATCCCACCAAAGGTCCACCAATAATTTAAGTTCTTAGGTGTTGGATACTCTGTTAAATGATTTGCTAATGTTAAAAGTGGAAGTCTATCATTAAACCATTTACCAAATTTAGAGTTAGGTGTGTAATTGTGATCACTCATAAATTTTATCCTATCTTAATTGTATTACTATTAACAAATTCATATTTTGGTATTTCCATGTTTGTTGGAGCAGGACCTTTTCTAATTCTTCCTGAAGTATCATAATGAGATCCGTGACATGGACAAAACCATCCATTAAAATCACCTTTTTGATCTAAAGGAACACACCCTAAATGGGTACAAACACCGAGCATTACTAACCACTCTGGATTTTTTACCCTGTCCTCATCTTTCTCGGGATGCTTTAATTCATCCATCTGCACTGCTCTAGCTTCAGTAATCTCATCATCTGTTCTTCTTCTAATGAATACCGGTTTTCCTCTCCATAGAACTGTTATTGTCTTTCCTGGATTGACAGCACTTATATCAACTTCAGTGCTTGCTAAAGCTTTCACAGAAGCGTCTGGGTTCATCTGGTCAATCATTGGCCAAATTGTTGCAGCTACACCTACAGCTCCAACAGCATAGGTTGCTGTAAATAAAAAGTCCCTTCTATTGGTTTTTTTTTCTGACATCGGTATTTTTAATTAAATATACTCAATATAGATTATTTCTACTTAATTATATGATTTCATATAATATAAATTAGTAAATTTACTACTGATAGAATGACACATAAACTGAAAAATCAAGGGCCTAAAATTGCATTATTTGAGCCAGATATCCCTCAAAACACCGCAGCAATTATAAGAACTTGTGCTTGTCTTGGTGCAAAATTAGAGATTATTGAACCTTGTGGTTTTTTGTTAACCGATAAAAGATTAAAACGGGTAGTTATGGATTACATGAATGTAGAAGAGATAGAATTCTATCCAAGTTCTAATCATTTTTTTGAGTCAAAAAAGAATCAAAGAATTATATTGATGACTACGAAAGCATCTATATCTTACACTAAATTTAAATTTGAGGTAAATGATACTATTTTATTTGGAAGAGAGAGTGCAGGTGTCCCTGAAAGTATTCATAAATTAGTAAAAAATAGATTGAAAATACCAATGAAAAATAATATGCGTTCTCTAAATATTGCATCATCAGTAGCGATCATACTGGCAGAAAGTTTAAGACAAATTAAATTAGTTTAATATGGATTTAGAAATCAAAAAAGATTTAACTAGTAATTGGTTCAAAACTTTACAAAATTCTATTTGTGCGTCTATATATGATTTAGAACCAAAGAAGCTAAAATTTAAGTCAACATCCTGGAAAAGAAATTTAAAAAAAGATGAAGGTGGTGGAGAATATAGAATTTTAAAGGATGGAAAAGTTTTTGATAAAGTTGGAGTCAATTTTTCAAAAGTATATGGAAAATTTCCAAAACAATTTCATAAAAATATTCTTGGGGCAAGAAAAGATCCAAGATTTTGGGCAAGTGGTATCTCTGTAGTGATGCACATGAGAAATCCACTAATTCCTGCAATGCATTTCAATACGAGATATATTTGTACCACTAAGGACTGGTTTGGTGGGGGAATGGATGTAACACCCTCAAAAAAAGATGATATTGAAAAAAAAGATTTTCACAAAATACTCAAAAAAATGTGTGATAAACACAATAGAAATTATTATAAAAAGTATAAAAAATGGTGTGATGAATATTTTTATTTAGCCCACAGAAAAGAACCCAGAGGTATAGGAGGAATTTTTTTTGATTATAAAAAAGATAATTTTCAAAAAGATTTTAATTTTGTTAGAGATGTTGGAACTACATTTCAATTGATATTTCAAAAAATTATTAAAAAAAAAATAAAACAAAAATGGTCATCAAAAGATAAAGAAATACAATATTTTAAAAGAGGTAGATATACTGAATTTAACTTATTATATGATAGAGGAACAAAATTTGGATTACAAACTGGTGGGAACGTTGAAGGTATTCTCATGTCATTACCACCATTAGCAAAATGGAAATAAAATTTTATGGAGAAAGAACCAATTACTTTAAATGGATTAAATAAATTAAAAGAGGAACTTATTTTTTTAAAAGAAAAAAAAAGACCAGAGATAGTTGCAGCAATTGCAGAGGCAAGATCTCATGGTGACCTTAAAGAAAATGCGGAGTACCACGCTGCTAAAGAAGAGCAGTCTCATAATGAAGGCCGTATAACAGAAATAAATAATCTAATTGCAAGAGCAAATGTAATAGATATTACAAAATTAAATAATGAAGGAAAAGTAATTTTTGGTTCAACAGTTTTTTTAGAAAACTTAGACACTGGTGAAAAAATCAATTATAAAATTGTTGGGAAAGATGAAGCAGATCTCAAAGATAGATTAATTTATTTTAAATCACCAATTGGAAAAGGGCTGATTGGAAAAAATAAAGATGATTTAGTCGAGATTAATACACCTGCAGGAATAAAAAACTTTGAAATTAAAGATGTGAAATATATTTAAATTTCAATTATTTTTTTAATTTGATTATCAGAAATTCTAAAGTTGTTATTTACCCACTCAGTTTCGATCTTCTTTAACTTTTCACCTAAAATTTTACCCTCCGGAATTTGATACTTTTTCATCAATATGTCTGCTTTGATCGGAATATTAGGGATTGTTTTATCTTTGTATGATTTAGCCAATCGAATTAGATCATTTTGAATTTTACTCGACTTAATAATCTTAAAGTTCAAGATATCATCTATCGCATCTTTACCTTTATAGTAGAAGATACTATTCATATTTCTTTCTGAAAATGATTTTGAGGTTATTTTTTCTTTGTAAAAGTCATGAATGTTTTTAATTCTTTTACTATCCTTCTTAGAAATTTTATATTTATATAAAAAATAGTCTACATTATCTGTCTCGTCTACAATTAACAGAGAAATTAAAAGTATGAAATCAGCTTCCTCTAATAAATTTTTTTTGTAAAAATTATTATTAAAAAAAACATTAAAATACTTTAGTTCTGGAAATATAAGTCTAATTATCTCTAAACTTAATTTGTCATTTTTTAAATTCATTAATACTTCTTTAGTTAGAATTTTTTTTAACTCGTTAATTAGTCTTTCTTTTGATAATTTTGAAATACCAAAAATATTTTTTTTCAAAATACTGATTATTTCGGGCTTATGTTTTTTTTTTGAATATTGTAAAAAAAATCTTAAATATCTTAATATTCTAAGATAATCTTCCTGAATTCTTTTTTCTGAATCACCTATAAATCTAATTACTCCATTTTTCAAATCATCTTGACCATTATATGGGTCAAATAAATTTCCCTTCTTATCAGAATAAATTGCATTTATAGTAAAATCTCTTCTTGAAGCATCTTTTTTCCAATCGGTTGAGAATTTTACCAAAGCATGACGGCCATCAGTAGAAACATCCTCACGTAAACTTGTAATTTCAAATTTATAATTATCAATTGTGACAGTGATTGTTCCATAATCAATTCCAGTTTCATAATATCTTATTTCATTTTTATCTAAAGCTTCACAAACATCTTTGGGCTCTAGATTTGTTGCAAAATCAATATCATCTATTTTTTCATTTAAAATTGATTTTCTCACACAGCCACCTACGTATCTAATTTCACTTGACTGAGAAAATGATTCAATTGCTTCAAAAATTTTTAAACATGGAGTTTTGAAAGAAAGGTCTCTAAGATTTTTACTTGCTTCTTTAAGATTATCGTTTCTTAAAAAGAGTTTGTCTAAAAATTTTTTCATATTTGGCTGGGGCGCTAGGATTCGAACCTAGGATGCAGGTACCAAAAACCCGTGCCTTACCGCTTGGCTACGCCCCAAAATAATTTTGTTTAAAACAAAAATAATCTTATATAGTTTTTGAACTTATACACCAGTATTTTTTATATTTTTTATTGAACAATTTTTTAGCTTTATCACATTGTTTTTTTGAAACATAATAAGAGACAAAAGCTGATCCTGAGCCTGTCATTCTTACAAAAATTGGGTTTTCTAAATTTTCTAAATAAAATTTTGTTTTTTTTAAACTGAAATATTTGTCCAACACTATTTTCTCTAAAGAATTATTTAGTTTTTTCAAATATTCTACTTTGAACATTATTTTTTTTGGATTTTTAAATTCAATTTTATCAAATTTTTTTACTTGAGAATAAATATCCTTAGTAGAGCAGCCAAAAGTAGGTTTAACGATTAAAGTGTAAAATTTTTTTGTATTACCAAATCTTGTGATCGTATTATTTGATGTTAAGACTGCACTTCTAGTATCCATTCCTAATATAGTGTCTGATCCAACATATTCTAAGATTTGAGAAATTTGTTTTTTACTTACTTTTATTATTTTCTTTTTTATCAAATATTTTAAAATAAAAGCTGCGTTCATTGACCCGCCACCTAAACCGGCTTTCTGTGGAATGTTTTTTATAATTTTTATAAAAAATTTTTCATTGGTATATTTTTTTTCATGCAAAAATTTGAATAATTTTGAAACAGTGTTGTTTGCTTTAATATTGTTGGAAAATTTTCCATCAAAAATAATATGATTATTTTTTGATTTAATTTTTTTAATAAAAATAACATCATAAATATCAATAAAAGAAATTAGGCTTTCTATGATGTGTAACTTGTCAGATTTTCTTATTACATTTAAAGCTAAATTAATTTTGGCATAAGATTTGATTTTGTTTAAATTCATATCTTAAACATTTTTAGGGCCATAAATTAATTTATCTTTAATTTTATTAATCATATCCTCCTCGACGTCTTCCATTTTAAGTACATTATTCCAAAAATATCTTGCCTGAATTTTTTGGTTTAATTTCCATAATATGTCCCCATAATGATCATTAACAACCGGGTCATCTGGCATCAATTCTACAGCCTGTTTTAAAAATTTTTCAGCTTTATGATAATCGTTGATTAAATAATAAGCCCAACCAATAGAATCGATTATATAAGGATCCTCTTTTTTTATAGAATATGCTTTTTCCAGCATTTTAATAGCATCTTTTATTTTATAATTTCTTTCTAACCAAGAATAAGCCAAATAATTTAAAACATAAGCATCTTCTGAATTTATACTTAATGATGCTAATAGATCTTTGTCTGAATTGTCATAATCGCCCAATCTTTCATAACTTCCACCTCGTCTATAAAGAATACTTGATTTAATTTCAGAATCATTTTTTAGATTTTCAATTACTATCGAATAATAAGTTATAGCTGTTTTATAGTCTTTAGCATTTTTATAAAAATTTGCTAAATCAAAAATCATTTTATTATTTGGTTTGTAAATTTTTTTAAACTCAGAAGAAATAAAATCTATCGATTTCTCTTGATTTTTTTGTTTTGCAATAATCTGGGCTTCTTTTTTTATACGATACCAAAAGTAAAACTCATCATTTTTTTTAAAATTTCTTAATATTTTTTTTGAAATTTCGTAATCTTTCTTAAAATAATAATTTTCAACAACCAATGATAAATTATAAATAAATTCAGGATTTAGATAATTTGAAAGATGTGAGTAAAAATTTGATCTTTCATAATTGTCTTGGGATGAATACAGATTTGAAATTAAAAATAAAAATTCGCTTATAATATGATTATAATTTTTACAAGAAAATACACTTTCAAATTTTTTAAAATCCTCACTCTCTATCCAACTTTTACCTTGGGATAGTAATAAGGTTGAATTTATATAATTTATTTCTTGAGCAAGTTCATTGGCTACATCAAATTTTTTATTTTCAATTAAATAACTTAGATAAAAATATATATATCTACTATAGTCAGCTTCACTTTTATTAATCAAATTTGAGAAATAAACTTCTGTTTTTGGATCAGCTAAATAACATCTTAAAAAAGTATCAGCTATAAAAGATAAATTACCAAAATTTTTTTTTTTTGATATAAATTTTTTTTCTTTAAAAGTATACAGGTATTGATTTAATGTCTCAAAAATAGCTGCATCAAATCTATTTTGATTTACAAATTTTCTTGAAGTATTTAAATATTCATAAGCCTTTTCAATATCGTCTTCTTTTAATCTGTCTATAATAAGTAATAAATAAGCATCAAAAAAATCAATATTTTCATTTTTAATGTTTTTTTTAATTATACTTATTGCTTGGTCAATTTTTTTTTCTAGAACTAATGTTGTTACATATCTTTGAAGAAAAGGATCATATTCATAAAGTAAGTTTTTTGATGAGTTAAAAAATTTTAATGCTTCAGAGTTCATCCGATTTTCCGACGCCACTATTCCTGAAAAATAATTTGATAAATCTTTTGAATTAAAATTATTAAAACTTGTGCTTTTAGAATGTAGGGGGCTTTGATAGAGTAATATAATTAAAATAAATTTAAAAATTTTGATCATTATAATTACATTTTATGACTAAAAAAAGCTTTAATCAAAATATCAAATTCGAAAAAGATCTAGCAAGTACTTTTGAGCCTGATTTTACTTATAATAACAGACCAATTAACAGATTTGATACTTCTAAAAAAGATAATACACAAAATATTCTCAGTAAAACTGAAAAACTGTTAGAATTAAAAAAACAAATTTTTTCAATTGAAAATTGTAATTTAAAGAATAATTCTAAAAATCTTATTTTGGGGAATGGTAACATCGATAGTCCAATTATGATAATTGGAGAAACGCCTGGAGCTGAGGATGATATATCTGGTTTAGCATTTCAGGGCGAGGTTGGAAAACTTTTAAAAAAGATGTTAGCTGCAATTAATATTGATATCAAAAATATTTACTTAACTTATTCAGTTAATTTTAGACCTCATGAAGATAGAAAGCCCACAGCCCAGGAGATAAAACGTTATTCAATATTTTTAAAAAAACATATTTCAATCATAAGTCCAAAGATTATAGTTTTAATGGGAAGTACTGCAATGGAGTCTATAACTGGTTTAAATAGTAAAATTTCAAATGAAAGAGGTAATTGGAAAGAAATAATTATTAAGGATGAAACTTATCCTTTAATGATAACATTTAACCCCTCATATTTGATTAGATTTCCTGAGAATAAGAAATTTTCTTGGGAAGATTTAAAAAAGATTAGACAAAAAATTAACGAACTCAACATAAAAATTTGATGAAAATTATTGCTGGAGTTGATGAAGTTGGAAGAGGAAGTTTGATAGGTCCAGTATATGCTGCTGCAGTAATATTAAATAAATCTATAGACACAAAGTTACTAAGGGACTCCAAGAAGTTAACAAAGTCTAAAAGAGAAATTTTATCAAAATATATTAAAAAAAATTCTATATGGGCCATTGGTAAGGCCTCTGTTAAAGAAATTGAAAAAATAAATATATTGCATGCAAGCTTGCTTGCTATGAAAAGAGCAATTTTAAAGTTGAGAAAAAAACCTTGTCTTGTTTTAATAGATGGGAATAAACTGCCAGATTTAAAAAATTATAAACTAAATTCTGTTGTCAAAGGTGACCAAAAAATACCATCGATTTCTGCAGCATCTATTATTGCAAAAGTTACACGTGATAAAATGGTCTCTTCTTTGGGAAAAAAATTTAAAGGTTATCATTGGGATAAAAATTATGGTTATGGAACAAAGCAACATTTAAAAGCCATTAAAAGTTTTGGAATAACATCACATCATAGGAAAACTTTTTTGCCTATCAGTAAAATGAGATAAGTTTCACGTAGAAACACAATATCTTGTTGTCTAAAATAAATACTACACAAATCGAAATCAAATAATTCAATCATAGGTTGACCCAAGAATCTTTTTGGAGTCTAATTTATTTTTATAAAATGAATTTAGACTTAAAAAATAAATTAATTAACGGAGATAGTTTAAAAGAACTAAAAAAAATTCCTAATGAAACTTTTGATTTAATTTTTGCTGACCCTCCCTACAACCTGCAATTAAAAAGTGAACTAACAAGACCAGACAGATCTAAGGTTAGTGCGGTGAATGATAAATGGGATCAATTTGAAAATTTTAAAAAATATGATGATTTCACTTATTCATGGTTAGCTGAATGTAAAAGAATTTTAAAAAAAAATGGAGCTATTTGGGTAATTGGTAGCTACCATAATATTTTTAGAGTTGGAACAGCAATTCAGAACTTGGGCTTTTGGGTTTTAAATGATGTTATTTGGAACAAAAAAAATCCTATGCCTAATTTTAGAGGGACACGTTTTACTAATGCTCATGAAACATTAATTTGGGCATCTAAATCTGAAAAATCAAAGTACACTTTTAACTATCAATCTTTGAAATGTTTGAATGACGATCTTCAAATGAGGTCTAACTGGGAATTACCAATTTGTAATGGCTCAGAAAGACTTAAAAAGAACGGTAAAAAAGTTCATTCTACACAAAAACCTGAGGCTCTCCTTCACAGAATTTTATTAGCCACTTCAAACAAAAATGATTTAGTTTTGGATCCTTTTTTAGGATCAGGAACAACAGCAACAGTTGCAAAAAAATTGGGAAGAAATTATTACGGAATTGAAAAAGAAAAAAATTATTTTAGAGCTGCTGAACAAAGATTAAAGAAAACAAAACCTATAGAAGATGATTATTTAGATACTTTACAGAACGGCAGATCTAAACCAAGAATACCATTTGGTTCATTGGTCGAATTAGGAATAATTAAACCAGGTACTACTATTTTTGATAATAAGAAAAAAATTAAAGCAAAAATAATGGCTGACGGCAGTATTAAACACGATCTAACTGAAGGCTCAATTCATAAAGTAGCAGCTGCAATTTTAGGTGCTGAAAGCTGTAATGGCTGGACATATTGGCACTATAACTTAGATGGTGTAGTAGTTCCCATTGATCAATTGAGACAGAGATTGGTCAAAAATAGTTAATTATTATAGATTTTTCCTAAATAGACCTCTAAAAATTTTTTATTCTTTACTATTTTTTTTAAAAAAAGATTTCTTAAGAAGATAGTTAAAGGATGAGATAAATGAAATGCAAATTGATTTAATTTTGATCTATTATTAACCATTTTAGTTTTACTAACTCTTTTTTTAAAAAAATCATCTTCTGTATTATTTTCTATACTCTTAAATAATTCATATGCACCTTCAATTGACTGGGATGCACCCTGGGCAAATGAAGGTGGAAAAGCAAAAAAAGCATCGCCTATAAAATGTATATTATTATTTTTTGACTTGAAAAAATTTTTACTTATAAATACTGGAAATATTTTAAGTTCTTTAACTCCATCTAAAAACTTTTTCATTTCTAAAGGAAGGTTATCTAAAATCCTTTTTATAAAATTTTCATCGCTAAACAATGAGTAATTTTTTTGTTCATTTAAAGAAAGATTATATTTAATTATTGCTATAAAATTTAAATCTCCATTTGGACTTACTGGATAAATTACATGATGAACATCGGGACCTAAAAATAACGAAATATTTTTATGATCAATTTTAGAAGAATTAGGTATCATCCCTCTTATGGCCAAAGTATTACTATATCTTGGTTGAATTTGATTGTTTGATATTAGATTTTTACTTTTTGAAAAAACTCCATCTGAAATGATTAAATAATCACATTCAAAAATTTCATTGTTTTCAAAAGTAAGTTTAATTTTTTGATTTTCTTGATCTATCTTCAAAATACTATGATTAACTTTGATAAAGTTTTCTAAATCTCTTTTTAAAAAGTTTACCAAATCAGACCTTTTTAAAGTTGTATATTTACAGCCTTCCGAGTTGAAGTCAGAAATATTCAAATCACATATCTTATTTGAACTTTTAATAGAATAAAAATTAATTTTATCTGGAGTAAACTTTTTATCATTTTCAAATTTATCAAATCCTATTTTATTTAAAAACTTGACACTATTAACTGATAATTGAATTCCATACCCTTCTTCTAAATTAATTGATTGATTTTTTTCAAAAATATTAATTTGATAATTTGAATCTCTTTTAAAAAAATTAGCAATAAATAATCCTGAAATACCAGCTCCAATAATACCAATCTTTTTCATTAATTTTTCTCTAAATATTGGACAACTTTTTTTGTAAATGAGGGCAACATATAACTATTCAATTTTTTTTTATCCAACCAATAAGAGAATGGAAATTTTTGACTATCTTTTGAATACTGAATTTTTATATTCATGTTCATATTGGACATCTTAAAATTCAAATTTTCATTAAAATTTTTAGGATTAGATAATTCTTTCATTGGAAATATAGATAAATTTTTTAAAAAATTAAATTTAGTATTTTTTATTAACAAATATCTTTGATTCTTTTTATAAACTTTAAGAATAAAATACTTGTCTTTATTTTTCTTTATGCTCTTAGTTAAGCTAAAATCTTTCTTTTTGTAAGATTTACATTTTTTTCTGATTGGACACTTGTCACATATTGGATTGTTTGGTTTACATATTATGGCTCCTAATTCCATTAATGCTTGGGCATAATCACTAGACCTTAAAGTAGTTCCAAATATAATTTTTTTTTGGACAAGATTGTCTTTTTGAATTTCCTTTTCTCTCTTTAAATAAAGATATCTTTTTAAAACCCTTTCAATATTTCCATCAAGTGGAATATAAGGTTTATTAAATGCAATAGCTAAAATAGCGTCTGCAGTATAATTTCCTATACCAGGAAGTTTTAATAAATCTTCAAAATTGTTGGGTAATTTTCCATCAAAATTTTTAATTACAACTTGTGCAGTTTTTTTTAGATTTCTAGCTCTAGAATAATACCCAAGACCTTCCCAAAGTTTTATCAGTTTTTTCTCATTAACTTTTGCAAGAGAGTTTATAGAAGGTAAGCTTTTTATAAATCTGTTAAAAAAAGGGATTACAGTTGAAACCTGAGTTTGTTGCAACATAAACTCACTTATTAATGTATAATATTGTTTCTTTTCTAAAGAAACTTTTTTTCTCCAAGGTAATGATCTCTTATTTAAATCATACCATTTAAGAATTTTTTTTGTTATTATCTTTTCTTTCATATGCAGTACAAAAATAATACTAAGCAGAGATTTAATACCATTCAAGGTTTAAGATCCTTAAAGGACACTTTGCCAAAGAATATTAAGAAAGTAATTAATAATAGAGGTCAGATTTATTCAGAAACATTAAATAATTGGAAGCTTATTGCTGGAGAAAGTCTCTTTAAAGTTTGTTATCCAAAATCATTTAAGAATTCAAATAAATTTGGGGTTGGCACTTTATTGGTCATGGTTAAAAGAGGTCATGAAGTAGATCTAGAATATTCTAAAAAAGAAATTATGGATAGAATGAATAATTTTTTTAAAAAGACTGTTGTAGAAAAAATTAAATTTTCTACATTTGAAGAAGATCAAAAAAATACTAAAGAAACTAAACCTTCAAAGAATAATGTGGCAAATTACAAATATCAAAATAAAATTGATAATGTTAAAAATGATAAAATAAAGAAATCTTTAATAGAATTAACCAAAGTATTTAAAGAAAAATGAAAACGATTTATTTAATAATATTTATTTTTTTTGGCTTTACTGTAAATATCAACGCTGAAACTAATAGAATTATTTCAGGAAAAGAAGATGCCAAGATAACAATAATTGCATACGAGTCATTAACTTGTAGTCATTGTGCAAATTTTCACAAAGATGTTTATCCTCAACTCAAAAAAGATTTTATAGATACTGGATTAGTAAAAATTGAATTTAGACACTTTCCTCTAGACATCGCAGCCTTTAATGCTGCAAAAGTTGCTCAATGCAAAAATGATGAGAGTTTAGAGATTTTAGAAAGCTTGTACTTAAATCAGCGAGAGTGGGTTAAAGGAAGTAAAATTGAAGATATAAATAACAACCTTAAAAAATATTTAGAAAATGCTGGCTTTAAAATTGATTTTGAAAAATGTATTAATAACAAACAGATTGAGGACTTTGTTTTAAATGATCGAATCGAAGGAACTAAAAACTTTAAGGTAAATGCTACCCCTACGATAATAATTAATAACAAAAAGTTTGAAAAATCCCTTAATTATAAAAATTTAAAAAAATCATTAGAAAAACTGATATAAGTTGGCTTATGGAGTTTAAAAAAATCCAACTTAATGGATTTAAATCATTTGCTGATAAAACCAATTTCTTAATTGAAGATGGTTTAACAGGTATTGTTGGTCCTAATGGATGTGGAAAATCAAACATAGTCGAATCTTTGAGATGGGTAATGGGAGAAACCTCTGCAAAAAGTATGCGTGGCTCTGGAATGGAAGACGTAATATTTTCGGGTACTTCAAATAAAGCCTCAAAAAATATAGCAGAAGTTTCTGTTACAGTTAAAAATGAAAAGAATGAAGGACCTATCCAATATCGGGAAATTGGTGAAATAAATGTAAGAAGAAAAATTGAAAAAGATAAAGGATCAAAATTTTATATTAATGATAAAGAAGTAAGAGCAAGAGATGCTCAAATGTTTTTTGCAGATTTGTCTACAGGTGCTCATTCACCTTCAATGATAAGTCAAGGGCGTATTGGAGCTCTTGTTACAGCTAAGCCAACTGATAGAAGGGCTATTTTAGAAGAGGCTGCTGGAATTTCAGGACTGCATGTAAGAAGGCATGAAGCAGAATTGAGATTAGGAGCTGCAGAAAATAATTTAAAACGAGCCGACGAATTAAGAAGACAGCAAGAAAGACAGTTAGCCAATCTACAAAAACAAGCAGAGGAAGCTACGAAATATAAAAATATTTCTGATGAAATTAAAAAAATTGAAGCTGGTTTATATTATTTAAAATTATTAGAAATTGATAAAGAAATAAGAGTCGAAAATGAAATCAATACTGAAGCAGAGGGAGAAGTAAGTGGTTTCAATAACAAAATATCAGAATTAGAGAAAACTATCAAATTAGAAACAGAAAAAGTAACACCGCTTAGAGAAAAAAATATTGAGAATCTTTCCAAAATACAAAGGTTAAATTTAGAGCTTCAGAGCTTAGATGAAGAAAATACCAGAACTCAAGATGAAATAGAAAATATTAAAAAATCTCTTAATACTCTTGATGAAGATATTTCTAGAGAAAAAGGAATTATAATTGATGCGAACTCAAATGAAAAAAGACTCAAAGAGGAAAAAAATGATTTGATTGAAATAGATTCTAAATATTTCGAAACTGAAAAACAATCTAGTGAAGATTTGGATGAATCAAAAAGTAAATTAAAAACTGAATTAAAAACTATAAAGGATTTAATTTTATCAAATCGAAATGAAGAAGCAATAAACTCATTGGATAAATTTGAAACAAGCATAGAAAAATATGCCAATAGTTATAGTAAAAATCAAAATATTAAAAAAGAGTCTATTAAAAGAAATGAAAGAATAAATATTATAGAAAAAGAAATTGAGAGTTGGAAAAATCTTCTTTCTAATTCTGAAAAAATGGTAAATGAACTAACTGAGAGGAAAAATAAATTTAATATACAATTAGCAAAATTAGATAATCAGCCAAAAGTTCAAGCTGAGAAAAAAGGTCAAATTTCAGAAAATTTAAGAATTTCTGAAGAAGAAAAATCAGACAATGAAAAAATTATTAATGAAACTGATGAAAAAATTGAAACTCTTAGAGACCAGTTAAATGAAATACAAGAACAATCAATTCAAATAAGAGAAAGAAAAGCTAGCTCAGGAGCTACAATCGAAGGTTTAAAAAAAAGAAAAACTGATTTGATAGATAGAATAAATTCTGAATTAAATCTAAATGAGGAAAATATTTTAGAAAATTCAAATCTTTTTGGTATCGAAGAACTCCCTGACGCTGTTAATCAAGAAGATTTATTAGATAAAAAAAAACAAGAGAGGGAAAAACTTGGGTCGGTGAATCTAAAAGCTGATGAAGAAACTAACAAATATGAAAATGAAATTAAAAAAATGGAAAAAGATAGAGCTGACTTAGTCTCTGCGATTATAAAGCTAAAAGATAGTATAAATGAGTTAAATCAAAAAGGAAGAGAAAGACTTGTTGAAGCTTTTGAAAAAATTAATAGAAAATTCAATGAAGTGTATACAAAATTATTTAATGGAGGAAATGCTAAACTTGAGTTGGTAGATTCTGATGACCCACTTGAAGCTGGTTTGGAAATGTTAGTAAGTCCGCCAGGAAAAAGATTGCAATCTATCACTTTACTTTCTGGTGGCGAGCAAGCTTTAACAGCTCTTTCTTTGGTATTCGCAGTTTTCCTGACTAACCCTTCGCCAATATGTGTCTTAGACGAGGTGGATGCACCTTTAGATGATGCTAACGTTACAAGATTTTGTAATTTACTTGATGAATTAACGAAAATTACAAATACAAAATTCATCATAGTTACTCATCATGCTCTGACTATGTCAAAAATGAACAGACTTTATGGAGTAACAATGCCTGAGAAAGGAATAAGTCAATTAGTTGCTGTTGATTTACAAAAGGCAGAAAGTATGGTTGCATAAAAACAACAAGCATATGACTAAAGATCAGTTTAAAACTCGCTTAGAAATTGCAAAAAAGAAGGTCTCTAAGACCAGTTTAAATGACAAAAAACATAATCCATCCTCTATTGGTACGGCTTTTAAGCTTAGCACTGAGTTGGTCTCAGCAGTGGCGGTAGGGACAATTATTGGGTTTATTTTAGACAAGACCTTTGGTACTAAACCCTGGTTAATTTTAATATTTTTTTTTGTAGGTGTAATTGCTGGAATAATCAACGTAATTAGATCCGCAAAAAATATGCAAAAATAGTTAGAAGATTTATGGCAGCAAATCCAATGACCCAATTCGAAGTTTATAGAATTGGACCTGAAATTAAAATAGGTGCTTATGATATATCATTTACAAATGCAAGTTTGTTTATGGTTATAAGTACTCTTGCAATTTTGATAATTTTTAATCTGGGATCAAAAAGAAATTCTTTAATTCCAAACAAAATACAGCTTTTGGCTGAGCTAAGTTATGGTTTTATATCTAAAATGATAAATGATACCGCAGGATCAAAAGCAAAACCTTATTTTGCATTTATATTTTCACTATTTATGTTCGTTCTTTTTTGTAACATGTTTGGCATGTTGCCATATGCATTTACAGTAACGAGTCATATAATTGTAACTTTTGTTTTAGCGGCATTTATTTTTGTTGGGGTAACAGTTGTTGGCTTTATTAAACATGGCTTTGGTTATTTAAAATTATTTGTACCAAGTGGAGTACCAATTATATTACTGCCTTTAATAGTAATTATTGAAATTATATCTTATTTAAGTAGGCCTGTGAGTTTGTCTGTGAGACTGTTCGCTAATATGATGGCTGGTCATACAATGATGAAGGTTTTCGGAGGCTTTGTAATAAGTCTTGGAATAATCGGTGGATGGCTTCCACTGAGTTTTTCGGTTGCTTTAACAGGTTTGGAGATCTTAGTTGCTTTTCTTCAAGCTTATGTTTTTGCAATCTTAACATGCATTTATTTAAACGATGCATTAAATTTACACCATTAATTAACATAGGAGGATATAATGGAGTTAGAAGCGGCAAAAATGATCGGAGCAGGTTTAGCAGCAATTGCTTTAGCTGGCGCTGGTGTTGGTATTGGAATAATTTTTGGAAATTATTTATCAGGAGCAATGAGAAATCCGTCTGCAGCACAAAAACAATTTCCTAATTTGCTTTTAGGATTTGCCTTAGCTGAGGCAACAGGATTATTTGGATTAGTAGTTGCATTAATTATTCTTTTTGCATTTTAAATTGATGATTAAAAAATATTTTTTTCATATTATATTTTATAACCTCTTTTTCATCAAAGAGGTTTTTGCAGCTGAGAGTGGAGGTATGCCTCAATTAAATCCTGAATTTTGGATTTCCCAAATATTTTGGCTTATATTAACTTTTAGTATTTTGTATTTATTTTTATCAAAAATAATATTACCTAAAATAGTTAAAAATTTAGAGAGAAGGAAATCTCAAATACAAGAAAATATTGAGGCAGCGGAAAAACAAAGAGAAGATAGCGAGTCTAAGCTTAAAGAATATGAAGAAATAATTATGAAAAGCAAATCTAAAGCAAAAAATATCTTTAAAGAGACAAAAGAAAAATCCTTAAAAGATATTAATTCTAAAAGAGAAAAATTAGAAAAGCAAATTGATGAAGAGATCAAAATAGCAGAAAAAGAAATTAATGAACTTAAAAAAACTGCTCCAGAAAAAATTAATAAGATTGCAATTGAGACTTCCTCTGAAATATTAAAAAACTTGATAGGTACCGATATTAATAATAGTAGTATTTCAGCAATCGTTAATGATCTTTCAAAAAAAAATGGTGATAAGTACTATGGTAATTGATTCAACATTTTGGGTGGCAATATCTTTTTTAATATTTTTTGGAGGATTAATATATTTAAAAGTACCTCAAAAGATAAATGAAATTCTCAATAAGCTCATTTTAGATATTGAGAGTGAAATTAATGAGAGTGAAAAATTAAGAACTGAGGCCAAGGTTTTATTAGAAAATGCTCAAAAAAAACTTGATACGGCACATTCAGTTAGTAATGAAATTTTAGAGCAAGCTAAAAAAGATAGTGATAGGATGATTATTGAATTAAATGATAAATTTCATAAATCTTCAGAAATTAAAAAAAATACAGCTGAAACTAAAATTATACAGATGAAAGATGCAGCAATAAAAGAGATAAAAAATGCGTCTGTAAAAATTGCTGTTGATTCAGTAAAAAAAATTATCACTACTTCTGTAGATAAATCCAAGTTAGATGCATTGTTTCAAAAAAATTTAAATGAAACTAAGGAAGAGTTAAAAAAAATAAACTCATAATCCTCTTACAATTATTCTAAAAAACTATAAATTATCATAATGAATTCTGTTGTAATTGGCTCTGGTTTTGGTGGTATTGCTGCTGCACTCCGTCTTAAGGCAAAAGGTCATGATGTAACATTAATTGAAAAACATCCTGATCTTGGAGGTAGAGCTAGAGTCTTCGAGAAAAATGGATTTATATATGACGGTGGGCCGACTGTAATTACAGCACCCTACTTAATTTATGAATTATTTGAAATTTTCAAAAAAGACCCGAAAGATTACATAAAAATTTCTCCATTAAAAATTTGGTATCAATTTATTTTTGAAGATAAAACCAGATTTAATTACTCAGGAAATGAAACTGAAATGAAAAGACAAATTGAAGAAATAAGTAAGGAAGACGTAAAAGGCTATGAAAGATTAGTGAATTTTACAAAAAAGATTTTTGATAAAGGTTTTACTGAACTTGCAGATGTTCCATTTGATAAACCATTTGTAATGATAAAACAATTACCTGCTCTCTTAAAACTTAAAAGCTATAAATCAGTTTATTCATTAGTTTCATCATACATAAAAAATGAAAAATTAAGAAGAATGTTAAGTATGCACCCATTATTGGTTGGAGGAAATCCCTTTACTACAACTTCTATTTATGGACTAATTTTATATCTGGAGAAAAAATGGGGAATTCATTATTCTATGGGAGGAACTGGAAATATTATAAAAGGCTTTGAAAGATTAATGAATGAAGAAGGAATTAAAATAATTAAAGGACACGAAGTAACAAAAATTATTTCAGATAGAAAAAAAATTACTGGTGTACAGCTTAATGATCAAACGATTATAGATTCTAATAATGTAATTTGTAATGCAGATCCACCTGCAGTTTATGAAAATATGTTAAATGGTAATACAAATAATTCATTTCTTTTCAAATGGAAAAAGAATCGAATGGAATATTCAATGGGATTATTTGTTTATTATTTTGGCACAAAAAAAAAATATGAAAACGTAGAACATCACACAATTAAGTTTGGTAATAAATACAAAGAACATCTAGATGATATATTTAACAACAAAAAATTAAATGATGATATTAGTTATTATCTTCATAGACCATCATCAACGGATAAATCTATGGCTCCTGAAGGGAATGATTGCTTTTATGTACTTGTACCAGTTCCTAATAACCAATCAAATATTGATTGGTCTAAAGAGGGAGAAAAAATGAAAAATTTAGTAATTGATAAAATGCAAAGTGACTTAATGCCTAACCTTAAAGAAAACATTGTTGAAGATTTTTATTTGACCCCAGATTATTTTGAAAAAGATTTAAATACAAAATATGGTTCAGGTTTTTCTATCCAGCCTAAATTTTCTCAATCAGCTTATTTTAGATTTCATAATAAATCTGAGATATATGATGGACTTTATTTCGTAGGAGCAGGAACACATCCAGGAGCAGGTGTACCAGGGGTTCTTTCATCGGCAAAGGTATTAGATAAAATTTTATAATGTCTGACAAAACTTACTTGTCTGTTTATGCTAAGTCATTTAGTTGGGCAGGTTTTTTTTTACCTAAAAAAACATTAAACAAATGTTCAACTTTATATGATTTTTGTAGAGTCGTAGACAACCTTGCAGATGATGATGATGAAATAGAAAATAAAGAAAAAAAATTTGAGCTTTTTGAAAAAGATTTTAATCAAAAAAACTTTAATAACCCAATCATCAAAAATATGTGGGGTCTTATAGAGGAATACAATATATCTTTGGAAATAGTTAGAGATTTACTGGTTGG
Source organism: uncultured Pelagibacteraceae bacterium (assembly GCA_902566365.1). GTDB lineage: Bacteria > Pseudomonadota > Alphaproteobacteria > Pelagibacterales > Pelagibacteraceae > Pelagibacter. The sequence goes on along the minus strand of CACFIH010000004.1, from coordinate 48,106 downwards.
AATTAAATCTGATATTAAGGAGACAGTTAAACTAAATTCAAGAAAAGATTTATTAATTTACTCATACAGAGTTGCTGGAACCGTTGGATTAATGATGGCTAAAATTTTAAGAGTTAGTAAAAAAAACTCACTTAAATCAGCTATTGACCTTGGAATAGCAATGCAGCTCACTAATATATCAAGAGATGTAATTGAAGACTTTGAAAAAAATCGTTCTTATATAAAGAAAAATTTTGAAGAGATTTCATCAACTATCAATCTTGCTGAAACATTTTATGAAAGTTCATTTTATTCTATTAGGGATATACCTATAAGTTTTCGTTTTTCTATTTTAGTTGCTAGAAGAGTTTATAGAAAAATAGGACATAAAATTCTAAACAAAAAAAACTTTAACGATTACCAAAATTCTGGAAAAATATATGTTTCAAACGCAGAAAAAATCTTAGAGACTTTTCTTTCAATTTTTGACTTAATTAGATTGTCGTTCCATTATAAGAAGAATGGTCAAATACTAAATGAGCATAATTTGATTTATGAGGAAATAAATTTAGATGAAAGAATTTGATTATATTATTATTGGAGGAGGTTGTGCTGGTTTATCACTTGCTTACGAATTAGAAATTAATGAAAAATTAAAAGATAAAACTTTAGCGATTATTGAGCCAAGGCAAGAATATAAAAGAGATAAAACATGGTCATTTTGGAAAGTAGTGCCCCATAATTTCGATGATTGTATTATAAAAAGTTGGGATAATTTCTCAGTCAACATACCAAATAAAACAAATTACTTAGAATGTAAGGATTATCCATATCAGAGTATTGATAGCGGTTTGTTTTATGAAAAAATAAATAATAAATTAAAAGAAAATAAAAATATTCATTTTTTTAAAGATTTAAAAGAGATCAACACACAAAATTCGTTTATCTTTAATAGTGTGCCAGATATTAAAAAAGATTATCTAAATCTTTGGCAACATTTTTGTGGTGTAGAAATTGAAACTGAAAATAATATTTTTGATGATGAAATTTTTAATCTCATGGATTTTGATTGTGATCAAAGAAATAGTGTTCATTTTTTTTATACTCTTCCTTACTCTAAAAATAAAGCCTTAGTAGAAACGACATGGCTTTCAAGAATGAATGACAGCTCTCTAAAAGATTATGATTTCCAAATAAAAGAATACATTGATAAACACCTGAAAATTAAAAATTACAAAGTTCTCTACAGAGAGGAAGGTGCGATCCCTCTTTTCTACCCAAAATTCAAAAAAGAAAAAAATAAAATTAATATTGGAACAGCGGGAGGCATGACCAGATTAAGCACTGGTTATACTTTTTTGAATATTCAAGAACACAGTCGATATATTAGAAAAAATATTGAAAAAATTTCAATTAATAAAAAATTTGAAATAAATAAAAAATACCAATTTTTAGATGACATTTTTCTTCGTGTTCTAAATAAAAATCCAGAAAAGATGCCCAATATATTCTTTAACATGTTTAAGACATCACCTAAGACTATTATAAAATTTTTATCCAATAAAAGTAATTTTTATGAAGATTTAAAAATAATCTTTAAAATGCCTAAAGGGATTTTTATTAAAGCATTATTCTATTAAAATGGAAAATAAAATTAAAAAGATAAATCTAAAACACTCATTTATTTTCTTTTTATTTTGTAATATTTTTTCTTTGTTAACATTTATAATTAATGATTTTACGATCTCTCCATTGATTTGTTTATTACTCATTTTAAGTATTGGTATTTCTCATGGATCTCTTGATAATATTAAAGGTGAAAAGCTTTTAAAAATTTTAAAAATAAATAATAATTCTATTTTTTATCTATTATACAGTTTAATAACTGTTGCAGTCATAGTTTTGTGGATAATCTTTCCAACTATTTGTTTAATAATTTTTTTAATAGTGGCTTCATATCACTTTGGTAAAGAAGATACCCAATTTCTAATAATTGCTAACTCATATTCAAATCAAATATTATTCTTTATAAAAGGTTCTCTTATTATACTGGCACCTATTTATTTTCATTTTGATGAAACAATAAACATTTTTAAGGTGCTTCTGGTTAATAATGAAAATTTTTATTATCTATTAGATTTTATTGAAACGAATAATATTTTATTATTTAGTATCATTTTAAGTACTTTGGCTCATATTATATTATTTGGTAAAAATTTTGAGATAAAGAAATTTGCTATCTTTTTTGATTATTTTTCAATTTTAATTTTAAATTTTTATTTTTCTCCTCTATTGGCATTTACTGTTTATTTTTGCTTTTTACATTCAATTAGGCATTCTATTACTTTAATTCTTGAACTTGATAATCATGACTTAGGTTTGGGGTTTAAAAAATTTTTAAAAAAAGCTTTACCTTTGACTATTTTAACAGCTATTATTTCTTTAATTGGTCTTTATTTTTTGAATAATACTTATAATTTGGATATTTCAATTTTAAGGATCATATTTATAGGTTTGGCGTCTTTAACCTTTCCACATATATTGCTTGAGTATCTTTTAGAAAAAAATGAAAAACAAAGAAATTAAAATATTATTATCAGCACCTAGGGGGTTTTGTGCGGGTGTTGAAAGGGCAATCGAAATTGTAGAAAAATCTATTAAAAAATATGGAGCTCCTGTTTATGTAAGACACGAAATAGTTCACAATAAATATGTTGTTGATGATTTGAAAAATAAAGGAGCTATTTTTGTAGAGGAACTTGAGGAAATAGAAGATAAATCAAGACCAGTTATTTTTTCAGCTCATGGGGTTCCAAAAAAAATACCCGAGAACGCAAAAAATTATAACATGAGTTATATTGATGCTACGTGCCCGTTGGTGTCCAAAGTACATAGAGAAGCAGAAAATCTTCACAAAGCTGGTTATCATTTAATTTTAATTGGCCACCAAAACCATCCTGAGGTTATTGGTACAATGGGACAATTACCTACTGGATCAATAGATCTTATTCAAAATGAAGATGAAGCTAAAAAGTATAAACCTCAAAATAACAAAAAAATTTCTTATGTTACTCAAACAACTTTATCTGTGGATGACACAAAAGAAATAATTGAAATTTTAAAAAATAAATTTCCAAATATTAAAGAGCCCATGAAAGAGGATATTTGTTACGCAACAACAAATAGACAAATGGCAGTTAAAAATATTGCAAAAAAATGTGATTTATTTTTTGTAATTGGAAGTAGAAATTCCTCTAATTCTCTAAGATTAGTAGAAGTTGCAAAGAAATCGGGTTGTCTTAATTCTATACTGATTCATTCTCAAAGTGAAATTCCATTTAATTTGATTGAAAATTCAAATATAATTGGAATTTCATCTGGTGCCTCTGCCCCTGAGATACTTGTCGTAAATTTCATTAAAGAATTGAAAAATAAATTTACAGTAACTATAGAAGAAGTGGAGATTATAAAAGAAAACGTTGTTTTCCATGTTCCAAAAAAATTGAACTAAATGGCTGTTTATACAAAAATAAATAAGAAAGAAATTTCATATATTAACAAAAAATTTGAAAACCAAAAATTTTTAAGTTTTAAAGGTATCAAACAAGGTATTGAAAATACTAATTATCTATTAAAATCAAAAAACAGTAAGTTTATACTAACTATTTTTGAAAAAAGAGTCCAAAAAAAGGAAATACCTTTTTTTATGAAATTAATGGATCAATTAAACGACCTAAAAATAAGATGTCCAAAACCACTAAAAAATCGTGATGGAAAATATCTATTTAAAATTAAGAATAAGGTCGCTTGCGTTGTTTCATTTCTTGATGGAAAAGATAAAAAAAATCTTAATCTGAAAAATTGTTATGATATTGGAAAAACTGTTGCTCAAATGCACTCTTCCTCAAAAAAAATTAAATTATTTAGAAAAAACTCAATGAATATTAAAAATTTAAATCCATTATTAAAAAATATTAAATTTAAATCAAAAAAATTCATTAACTTAGAAAAATTTCTGAAAAGTAATTTTAAAGAAATTAAAAATAAATGGCCAAAAAAATTACCAAATGGGATAATACATGGTGATCTTTTTATAGATAATATATTTTTTAAAAAAAATAAAATCTCTGGAATTATAGATTTTTATTTTGCTGCAAACGATTATTTTATGTATGAAATAGCAATATGTATCAATGCTCTTTGTTTTGATAAAAAAAAATCACAATTTAAATTAAATAAAAAAAAGGTTAAAAATTTAATTAGAGGATATGAGGGTATTAAAAAGATCTCTAGAATTGAGAAAAAATCATTGAATATTTTATGCCGTGCTGCTGCGATGAGATATTTTCTGACAAGACTTTACGACTATACAAATACTCCAAAAACTGCTTTGATAAAAATTAAGGATCCAAGAGAATATTATCAAAAACTGATAATTCACAATAATTTAAAAAACTATAGGGATTATTTAGTTTAATGATTAAAATTTATACCGATGGTTCATGTCTTGGTAATCCAGGCAAAGGTGGTTGGGCAGCAATAATATTGAACGAAGGGAAAAAAACTGAACTCAAAGGAAGTAAAAAAGAAACAACAAATAATCAGATGGAATTATTAGCACCTATAGAGGCGCTTAAAAAAATTCCAAAAGGAAGTAAAGTTCAAATTTTTACAGACTCTAAATATGTAAAGTCTGGAATCACTGAATGGATACACAATTGGAAAAAAAATGGATGGAAAACAGCAAACAAAAAAGAGGTAAGTAATAAAACACTTTGGACAGAATTAGATCTACTAAATAATGAGTTTGAAATAAGTTGGAACTGGGTAAAAGCACATTCAACTGATCAATTAAATAATGAAGTAGATTTACTTGCTAAAGATGCTGCTAACTTATAGTTAAGGGAACCTGGCAACAGAACTGCCCTACCTAGATTAGATTATTCAATAAGTTTTCTGCTGAAGTTAAACCACATTCTTTAGTTTCTTTTTCAACATGAATATTAACAATTGTGAAATTTTCAATCACCATTAAATAACGATTTGATCTAATTCCCATTCCTTTTGCATTACGATCAACTTCTGCTCCTATTGCTCTCGTAAATAGTAAATATGGATCTGATAACATTTTAATTTTGTCTCCAGTATTATTAATCTCACCCCAGCCACTCATCACATAAGGATCATTTACAGATAAACAAAATATATCTTCTATTCCTTTTGATTTGATCTTTTCTGCATTTGCTACAAAGCCTGGTAGATGAAGTTTGGAGCATGTTGATGTAAATGCACCAGGTAAACCAAATAGAACAACTTTACCACTACCAATAGTTTCTCTTAATTTGCTTTTTTGAGGTTCTCCATCAACTAGCTGAAAAATCTCTGTATTTGGAATTTGATCTTTTATCTTAAGTTTCATATCGAATTCATTACATATTTTTTAACTTTTTCAATATCATTTGAAAGAAGTTCAAATTTTTCTTTTCTATCATTAACATATTTAAGACTTTCCGGTAAATTTTCAGATTTTGAAATGGCATCTTGTATTGCTTTTGGAAATTTACATGGGTGCGCAGTTGATAAAACGACGCAATTTTTTTCCAATCCTAATTTTCTCAAAGCACCAATACCTACTGCAGTATGCGGATCAACTACGATTTGATGTTCATCATTTATGATTTTTATCATTTTAACAGTTTCGTTTTCATCAAGCATTTCAGATACAAAATTTACCTTAATTTTATCTAGATCATTTTTATCAATCTTATAAGTATTTTTTTTTATTTTAGCCATTACATTTTTTATAACTTCTGAATTACAATCTTTTACATCATATAATAGCCTTTCGAAATTACTTGCTATTTGTATATCCATACTTGGAGTATTTGTTTCCTCAACTTTCTTTTGACTATAATCACCATCAGATATAGCCCTGTGCAGTATGTCATTTTTATTTGTGGCTACGATTAGTTTATCAATTGGAAGGCCTAGTTTTTTTGCCAAATAACCGGCATAAATATCACCGAAGTTTCCTGTTGGGACAGAAAAGGATAGAGGTTGACCATTTTCAACTTTAAAATAAGCGTAAAAATAATAAACTGATTGAGCAACTATTCTTGCCCAATTAATTGAATTTACACCCGACATATTAATCGCTTTAGAAAATTTTTCGTCATTAAACATCGCTTTTACTAAATTTTGGCAATCATCAAAATTACCCTTCACCGCAATATTAAATACATTACTCTCTTCATGTATTGTCATTAACCTTCTTTGAACAGGTGAAATTTTATTATTGGGGTGTAAGACAAAAACATTTAAATTATTTTTTCCCTTTAAAGCATCTATAGCAGCTGCACCTGTATCGCCTGAAGTTGCTACTATTATATTAATTTTTTTTTGATCACGTTCTAAATGATATTGATAAAAATTACCTATTAATTGCATAGCAATATCTTTAAAAGCAAGCGTTGGACCATGAAATAACTCTAAAACTTTTAAATTTCCTAAATCTGAAATTTTTACAACATCACTTGATCTAAAATTAGAGTATGATTTGGAAATAATAGATATTAATTTATCCTTAGGCATGAAATCTCCTATAAATGGATAAATTATTTCAGCTGCTAAATCATTATAGCTAAGGTTTTTTAAATTATCTAATTCTTCTTTTTTGAATTTTTTAATCAATTTAGGAACAAATAGCCCCCCATCATCTGCCAAACCTTTAAGGAAAACATCCTTAAAAGTAAAGCTTTTCTGATTATTCCTAGTACTTACATAGATCATTTAATAATTCTTTTTTCTAAAATATAGATACAGCAAAAGAATTGAAATCGCTAACGAAAACCATGTCATTGCATATTTTTTATGATTATTCGAAATATTGGCAGTAATTTTTTTTGGTTTTGGAAGTTGATAATTTCCATCTAAATATATTATGTACTTGGAAAATTTTTTATCAGTAAATTTTGAAATATCCTCTCTATTTAGGCTAAACCAGTAATTTTTTTTAATATCATTATCTGGTTTAAATATATTATTTCTCCCCTGAATTTTCAGAGTACCAACTATGTTGTTTTGATCAAATTTATATATCTCTGGTGTATCTTTTTTTTCAAAAGGTATCCATCCCCTGTTGAGTAAATAGTTTTCACCATCAATTAAAATTGGATTTAAAACTTCAAAACCTGGTTCTCCTGAGTCGTTCAAATTATATAGATAAATTTGTTTTTCAAAATCTATGGTACCAGATGTTTTAATTTTAAGATAATTTTGTTTATTTGATTGTGTAAGTTCGACTGGAGGATTTTTTAGTGAATTTTCAATTTCTAAAATAAGATTATTCTTCCAATTTAATCGAATTATTTGCCAAGTACCTAATGCAATAAAAACTAGTATAAAAAAAATTGTAAAAACTGAAAATAAAAATTTATGTTTCAAGATTCAAAATTAGCTTCCCCAAATATATATCGCAGCAAATAAGAATAGCCATACCACGTCAACAAAATGCCAATACCAAGCTGCAGCTTCAAAACCAAAATGATGATCTTTATTGAAGTGACCTAATTTTCCACGCCATAAGCACACCGCTAAAAATATAGTTCCTACTATTACATGAAAACCATGAAATCCAGTTGCCATATAAAATACTGATCCATAAATATGATCTGAAAAAGCAAATGTTGCATGATGGTATTCATATGCTTGTAGAGCCGTAAAGCAAACACCTAGTATTACTGTAAGGATTAAACCATTGATAAAGCTTTTTCTGTCATCTTCAAGTAAGGCATGGTGAGACCAAGTTACAGTAGTGCCTGATAACAATAGTATCAATGTATTGATTAATGGAATATCCCAAGGATCAAAAGTTTCGATATCTTTTGGTGGCCAAACATTACCTACAAATTCATTTGGAAAAAGACTCACATCGAAATAAGCCCAAAACCATGCAACAAAAAACATAACCTCTGATGCTATAAATAATGTCATTCCATATCGATGATGTATTTGAACAACTGGAGTATGGTGTCCTTGATGTTCAGCTTCAATCACAACATCTCTAAACCACATATAAGCCCCATAAATTAATAGAGCTAAACCTAAATACATTCCCCATGATACATCTGCATGCATATAATAGACTGCACCTAAAGCTAAAACTAAGCATGAGAAAGAAGTATAGATTGGCCAAGGACTTGGATCTACAAGGTGATAATCATGTTTTTTTTCAGCTGACATTTTTTTAAATTATGATTGTTTATAGTAATCTGTCGAGAAAAAAGTATACGACATAGTCACATCTTCTAAGTTTTTAACAGTTGGGTCATTGACCATTTCGGGGTCCAAATAAAAAGTCATTACATAAGTTGCTTTTTCACCAGCTTTTAGTTCTTGTTTTTCAAAACAAAAACATCCCAATTTACTGTAATATTTACCAAAACTAGCAGGTGAAACATTGAAACTTGCTACTCCGGCTGTCGGCACATCACTGTAATTTGTTACTTCAAACTCTATTTTATTAACTTGACCTACTTTTACATCCATAACATTTGATTTAGCTTTAAAATCCCATGGTAGGTTATTTACATTAGTATCAAATCTAACACTTACAACTTTATCTAAAACTATTTTTGGTGCATTGTTCGATACTTGAGTAGTCCCTCCAAAGCCAGTAACTCTACAAAAAAGATCATATAAAGGCACTGCTGCGTAAGACAAACCTAGCATTAAAACAAAAATACCAGCTAAAACTATCGGAGTTAACTTCTTTCTTTCAATCATATGGCTCTATCAAATACTCCGGTATTATATAATGTAAAAAAGAAGAGAAAAATCATAAAAGCTATTATTACAAGTGCTGTAATAATATTTTTTTTTTTAGTTTTTTTATCTGGTGTTATCATAATATCTTATCTATCAGAAAAAGGACAAAAATTAAAAACAAATAAAGTATTGAATATCCAAATATTGCTTTAGCTTTTTTTGGATTAAACTTATTTTTCTTAAAGTTATATAATTCGTAGCATAAAAAGTTGTAATAGAATGTTAACAATAATGATGGAACTAAAAAAGTTAATCCAACAAAACTTATTAGATAAGGAAAAATTATAACTGGAAGCATTAACAAAGAATAAATAAATATATTTATTTTTGTACTCTCAATTCCATTTGTTAAAGGAAGCATTGGTATATTGGCCTTTTTATAATCATCAGATTTATACAAACTCAAAGCCCAAAAATGTGAAGGAGTCCAAAAAAATATTATTAAAAAGAAGGTCAATGGTTCGATTGAAAGTGATCCAGTTGCGATTGTCCATCCAATCACAGGAGGGAATGCTCCAGCAGCTCCACCAATAACAATATTTTGTGGGGTTCGTCTTTTCAGCCAGATTGTGTAAACAAAAACATAAAACAAAATTGTTAAAAGTAATATTGCAGCTGAAATTCTATTTGAAAAATAATCTAATGCTACCACTGAAACGATTGACAGTGTAACTCCAAATATAAGAGCCTGATTTCTGTTAACTTTTCCTGTTGGAATAGGTCTTAAACAAGTTCTGGTCATTAAAGCATCAAGATCAGATTCATACCACATATTTAATGCTCCAGCAGCTCCAGCTCCTAATGATACTAATAAAATTCCAATTATAGCATCTTTTGTTGAAACAAGATTTGGTGCAGTTAATAAACCAACTGCACACGTAAAAATCACTAAAGACATTACTCTCGGCTTCATCAACTTAAATAATTCAGATAAATTAAATAAATCTTCTTGTGATAAACCTCTGTTTTTTAACTTTGAATTATCCATCAATTTTTTTAGCTTTTATTTTAGCTATGTGATTTTTCTGTTTCTTGATCATCAACAAACTTTGGCAATTCCTCAAATGTATGGAAATTTGGTGGAGATGGCACGGTCCACTCTAAAGTTGTGGCCCCTTCTCCCCAAGGATTTTGTTCAGCTGCTTTTTTCTTTGCAAAAGCATAAATAAGGTTTGCAAAAAATACTACTAACCCAGCAACAGCAATATATGAACCTATAGAAGAAATATAGTTCCATCCAGCGAATGCATCTGGATAGTCTGCATATCTTCTTGGCATTCCAGCTAAACCTAAGAAATGTTGAGGAAAGAAAATTAAATTAACACCAATAAATGTTAACCAAAAATGTAATTGGCCCATCCATTCAGAATATTCATAACCTGACATTTTTGAAAACCAATAATAGAAGCCTGCAAAAATTGCAAAAACTGCCCCTAATGAAAGTACATAATGGAAGTGAGCGACCACATAATAAGTATCATGCATTGCGGTATCTACTCCAGCATTTGCTAAAACAACACCTGTCACACCACCTACTGTAAACATGAATATAAAACCAAGAGCCCACATCATGGGTGTTTTGAATGAAATTGATCCACCCCACATGGTTGCTATCCATGAAAAAATTTTAATACCTGTGGGAACAGCGATAATCATTGTAGCTGCTAAAAAATAAGCTTTAGTATCTGTGCTTAATCCAACTGTGTACATATGATGAGCCCATACTACAAAACCAACTATTCCAATTGCAACCATTGCATATGCCATTCCTAAATAACCAAAAACTGGTTTTCTTGAAAATGTTGATACAATATGACTGATCATTCCAAAACCAGGTAAAATTAAAATATAAACTTCTGGATGACCGAAGAACCAAAACAAATGTTGAAACAGAACTGGATCTCCTCCAGTCTGCGCCTCAAAAAAGGCGGTTCCAAAGTTTCTGTCTGTTAATAACATTGTAATTGCTCCAGCTAAAACTGGTAGTGATAATAACAATAAGAATGCTGTTACTAAGATCGACCAAGCGAATAACGGCATTTTATGTAATGTCATTCCTGGAGTTCTCATATTTAAAATCGTTGTAATAAAATTAACTGCTCCCAAAATTGATGAAGCACCCGCTAAGTGTAAACTTAAAATTGCTAAATCCATTGCTGGTCCAGGTTGACCTGCTTTAGATGACAAAGGTGGATAAATAGTCCAACCACCACCAACTCCTGTTTGTCCTGGAGGGCCATCAACAAAAATTGATAAAATTAATAAAGTTAATGAAACTGGCAATAACCAGAAAGAAATATTATTCATTCTAGGAAATGCCATGTCGGGTGCACCAATCATAATTGGTACAAACCAATTACCGAAACCACCTATCATGGCAGGCATAACCATAAAGAAAATCATAATTAAACCATGACCAGTAACTAAGACATTATATAAATGATAATTCCCACCTAAAATACCATCACCAGGATGCATTAATTCCATTCTCATCAAAACTGAAAATGCTGTTCCAATAACTCCTGCAACTATTGCAAAAACTAAATACATTGTACCAATGTCTTTATGATTAGTGGAGTATGCCCAACGTTTCCAACCTTTTGGTGTATGATGATCGTCGTGTGATGCTGTTTCTGTATACATATTTATTTATTTACTTGCTAATTTAAGTTTATCATTTTCAATTTCTTCTTTTGCAAATTTTACTCGCGCCTCAGATAACCACTCTTGGTAATCTTCTTCACTTACTACCTTAACAGTTATTGGCATGAATGCGTGTTTAATCCCACATAATTCTGAACATTGACCATAGTATGTTCCAACTTTTTCTGCTTTAAACCATGTTTCATTAATTCTACCAGGTACCGCATCTCTTTTCACTCCAAATGATGGTAAAGCCCAAGCATGCAAAACATCGTTAGCAGTAATTAAAACTTTTACAACTTTATCAACTGGGACTACCACTTCATTATCAACTGCTAATAACCTTGGTTGATCTGGTTTTAAATCCTTTTCCTCAACCATATAAGAGTCAAAAATTATATTTTCATCTGGATACTCATATCCCCAGTACCACTGATAACCTATAGCTTTAATTGTTAAATCTGCTTTTGGTATCGTGTCTTGTTTATATAGGATTTTAAAAGAAGGGACTGCCATTATGATTAAAATTAGACAAGGAATTAATGTCCATAAAACCTCTACTGTTACATTGTGTGTTCTTTTTGAAGGATTTGGATTTGCCGATGCTCTAAATCTTACACATGCATAAAGCATTAAAAATAAAACGAATACACTGATTGCAATAATAATTGGTAATAAAAGTTTGTCGTGGAAAGCCACAATTTCTCTCATAGACTCTGATGCAGCTTTTTGAAATCCTAATTGCCAGTCAACAGGCTGATTAGCAAAAGCATTTTGCGATATAAGAATTCCTGAAAATATGTAAAAAATTTTTTTCATTTTTAATAGCTATATAAAGCTCTTTTATAAAAATTACACTTTAGTTTTCGCGACAATTTATCAATTAATCACATAATTTATGATCGAAATAGCTGATATCACTGCTGTTTCTGATCTTAAAATATTTTCATTAATTTTAAGAGGCTGTACACCTTTAAAAGAGAGAATCTCCTCTCTCTCAGCCTCGGAAAAATCACCCTCTGGACCTATTATAATGCAAATAGGTTTGTCCGTTAACTTTGATTTATCAATTTTTTTATTATCCGAATTTAAATCTGTAAAAATCAAATTCATAGAATTTAATTTTAAAAAACTTTTAATATTTTGTACTTCTTCAATAGATGGAATATTTAGGCGATTCGACTGTTCACTTGCTTCAATAACTATTTTTTCTAAACGCTCATTATTAATCTTTCTCACAACCGTTCTATCAAAAATAATTGGTAGGAATTTAGTTACACCCAGTTCAGTTGCTTTTTGGATCATAAAATTTTGATAGTTTGATTTAATTGGAGAGAATGCCAACCATAACTCTTTCATATTTTCTTTTTGTCTAAGTTGCTTAATTATTTTAAATTCAACTATTCCCTTTGAAACCCCTAAAATTTTTGCTTCCCACTCTCCATTATTATTGAATAAAGAAAAATGTTGTTTTTCTTTAACTCTCATTACTTTGGTTAAATAATGTGATTGGGGCTTATCTAGTTTATCAGTTTTATCAGCTGATATTGTATTTGAAAAAAATAATCTAATATTACTCATTTATGTTAAGTTAATTTATGAAAAATATTAAAGCAATAATTTTTGATGCTTACGGAACGCTGTTTGATGTTAATTCTGCTGCTGAAAAATGTAAGGATAAAATTGGTAGCAAATGGGAGGCTTTTGCAAATTTTTGGAGAACCACACAGCTAGAATATACTTGGCTACGTAGTTTAATGGAAAGGCATAAAGATTTTTGGCAAGTTACTGAGGATAGCTTAGAGAAATCTATGAAAGCTTTTAATATAAACTCTTCAATGAAAAATGAATTACTCAACTTATATAAAATCTTATCACCCTACAAAGAAGTTTCAGAAACTTTAAAAGCCCTAAAAGAAAAAAAATTTAAGTTAGCTATTCTTTCAAATGGGACTCCATCACTACTAAATGAGTTGGTTAAAAGTAATAATCTAAATAATTTATTTGATGATATTTTTTCTATTGAAGAAGTTGGAGTTTATAAACCAGACTCTAAGGTCTACGACATACCAGTAAAAAAATATAAAATAAAAAAAGACGAAATTGCTTTCTTAAGTGCAAATACATGGGATGTTTCTGGTGGAGGAAATTATGGCTACCATGCTATTTGGGTTAATAGAAATAATAATATCTTTGACAATTTAGATTATAAACCTACTAATGAAATTAAGAGTTTAAAAGAATTAACAAATTTAATTTAAATTTAAGGGGGGACATGACTAAAGGTCAAAGAGCAGGTGATGGAGCAATTGCAGTAAAAGTTGAAGAAGGAAAATCTTATTATTGGTGTAGCTGTGGTAAAAGTTCGAAACAACCTTTTTGTGACGGCTCTCACAAAGGTTCTGAATTTAATCCTGTTGCATATAAAGCTGAAGCAACAAAAAAAGTATTTTTTTGTGCTTGCAAACAAACTAACAATCAGCCATTCTGTGATGGATCACACAATAAATAGGATATGACAAATATATTAGATTTAATTGGTAGAATTTTTATCTCTATAGTTTTTTTATTAAGTGGATTTCACAAAATAGGAAATTATGAGGGAACAGTTGGTTGGATGGAAAGTTTTGGCCTTCCTGGATTTTTATTAATACCGGCAATTATTTTAGAAATAGTTGGACCAATATTTATTATTATTGGTTATCAAACAAGAATTGCCGCAGGAGCTTTAAGTTTATTTTGTCTAGCTACAGCTATTATCTTTCACAACGATTTTTCAGACCAAATGCAATTCATCGCATTCATGAAAAATATTGCTTTAGCCGGTGGATTTTTATTTTTAGTTGTGAATGGTGCTAAAGGTTATTGTTTGGATAAAAAGTTATCTTGAAAAAAATATTTAATTTATTATTTGAGAGTAATGAAAAATATTGAAGTAAAACAAATTATTGATCCTATCTCTGCGTCAGATGGTGCTGGCGTAAAATTAAAGAGAAGTATTGGAGTTGAGCCAAATTATTTTGATCCATTTTTGATGTTAGATGAATTCGGTTCAGAAAATAGTGAAGATTATATTGCTGGTTTTCCTCCACATCCGCATAGAGGAATTGAAACTGTTACCTATATGTTAGCAGGTGATTTTGAGCATAAAGATAGCACCGGAGGTGAAGGTAGAATGACAGCAGGAGATGTTCAGTGGATGAAAACTGGAAGTGGAATAATTCATTCTGAAATGCCTGCAATGAAGGAGGGTAAACTTCATGGTTTTCAGTTATGGATTAACATGCCAGCCAAACTAAAAATGAGTAAACCTGAATATATTTATATTGATGCAAATAAAATGAGTGTGCATCAAGATAAAGATAAGCAAGTAAAAGTAATAGCCGGTAAATTTGAAAAAGCTGAAGGCCCTGTAAAAGGACACAACGTTGAGCCTGTATATTTCGATGTTGAGTTAAATAAAGACAAAGAATTTAATTTTAATTTACCATATACACATAATACTTTTGTTTATCTAATTGATGGTGAAATAAAAATTGGCTTTAAAAAACATGATAACGTAAAAAATAGTACTTTAATATTACTCACAAAAGGTGAGGAACTAAAAATTAAAGCAAAAACAAACGCAAAATTTCTAGTTATATCAGGTAAACCAATTAATGAGGAAATCGCAAGAGGTGGGCCTTTTGTAATGAATACCAAAGCAGAGATCTTGCAAGCTGTTCAAGATTATCATAATGGTACGTTTGTAAAATGAAAGCTGTAATTATTTCAAAAAACGGCGGACCAGAAGTTTTAGAGCTTAAAGATATTCAATTAGGTGAACCGAAATCTGGTGAGGTTTTAATTAAAAATGAAGCTATTGGTTTAAATTATATTGATACCTATCATAGATCAGGTCTCTACCCTGTTGAATTACCATCAAATATTGGAATTGAAGGTGCGGGTATAATTGAAAAAGTTGGGCCAGATGTAACAAATTTTTCAGTTGGCGATAAAGTAGCTTATGCTTCAATGCCAATTGGGTCTTACGCAACACACAGACTCTTCCCAACAAATAAATTAGTTAAAGTTCCAAAAGAAATTGAATTAGAAAATGTTGTAACCTTAATGACAAAAGGTTTTACAGTTTACTACTTACTTCATAAAACGTATCCAGTAAAATCAGGGGAAACTATTTTATTTCATGCAGCGGCTGGTGGAGTTGGACAAATATTTTGTCAATGGGCAAAAAGTTTAGGATGTTCGGTTATTGGTACTGTTGGATCTGATGAAAAAATTGAGGTAGCAAAAGCAAATGGCTGCGATCATGTAATTAACTATTCGAAAGAAAATTTTGCAGAAAAAGTTAAAAAAATAACTAACGGTGTTGGCGTTCCTGTTGTTTATGATGGCGTTGGAAGGAAAACATTTGATAATTCAATTGAATGTTTAAAAGTTAGAGGAATGATGGTTTCATTTGGAAATGCATCAGGTCCCTTAGATCCATGTAACGTTACAAAATCTTTAGCACCAAAAGGTTTATTTTTAACTAGACCCAGTATTGCTCACTACACGTCAACAAGAGAGGAATTGAATGAGGCAGCAAATAAAGTTTTTGAAATGTTTATAACCAAAAAATTTAAATTAAGTATTTTTAAAAAATATTCATTAAGTGAAATTGTTAAAGCTCATCAAGATTTAGAGGGTAGAAAAATTTTAGGCCCTGCTGTAATAATTCCCTAATCAACTTTAACATCCATATCTGACATATGTAATCTTAATGCATTTGTTGAAACATGAATTTCTCTTATAAAAAAAATTATTGAAATCATCATTGATATACAACAAGATCCAAAAATTAATCTTGCTATAAAAACCTCATTCAAATATAGACCTAATACTGTCAGCATATTGAATAAAAAGCCAAATGCTCCAAACATAATTGACCATCTAAGCAAAGTAATTCTTCCACTTAAATTTATAAACTGTTTTTTCCATTCAGGTGGAACGTGTTTTTCATAAACATGCTCATCATGTAGTTCTCTTATTAAAGCACTTAAAGAATGAAATCTGTTACTATACACTCCCATGATTAATGGAATGGCGGGAAACATTAGTGCGGTAACTGTATAATCTATATTCATACGAATCAGTTTGATTATCAATCCTGGCTTTGTTATTTACAAGTAAATTTTTATGAACCAATTTAATCTTTTTATGGAACTAACGAGACTAAAAAAGCCAATAGGATATATGTTGCTTTTTTGGCCATGCGCATGGGGTTTAACTTTGGCTTATGATTTTGAACAAAAATTGGATCATTACTTTTTTTACTTATTTTTATTTTTCTTAGGATCTGTATTGATGCGTTCAGCGGGATGTATAATTAATGACGTCGTAGATAAAGAGTTTGACAAAAAAGTTTTTCGAACAAAAAATAGGCCTATCGCCTCTGGAAAGATATCAATATTTTTAAGTTTAGTTTATGCGTCGATTTTATGTTTATTTGCTCTTTTAGTTTTAATTAACTTTAACAAGTTAACAATTATTTTAGCATTTTGCTCAATGCCGCTTGCATTTACATATCCTTTAATGAAAAGATACACTTATTGGCCACAATTATTTTTAGGAATTACTTTTAATTATGGTTTGATCCTTGGATGGACATCAATAGTTAATGAAATCACTTTTATACCTTTAATCTTATATTTTGGAGCCATATTTTGGACACTTGGGTACGACACAATATACGGGTATCAAGATATAAACGATGATGAAATTATAGGAGTGAAATCAACATCTATTAAGTTTAAGAAAAATCCAAAAAGATTTTTATCTCTATGCTATTCAATAACAATTTTGTCATATTTGTGTATAGGAATAATCATGGATTTTAATTTTTATTTTTATGTTGGTTTGATCATATTAATAGCACATTTATTTTTATACCAGATAAAAGGCTTTATATTAAATGATATTCAAAAGTGTTTAAAAATTTTCAAAAGTAATAATTTTTTTGGATTATTAGTTTTAATTTTTATTTGTTTAGGAAAATTGAATATATGAAATCAGGTATAATAATCAAAAGACTTTATAAAGACTATTCAAAAATGTTTTTGAATAAAATATTTTTAGCTGCTTTTTTTTCAATTTTAGTTGCAGGAAGCACCTCTTCTATCGCATGGTTATTGGATCCAGCAATAAAAAAAATATTTATTGATAAAGATGAAACTTTAATATTTTTGATACCATTATTCATAGTCATTTCATTCTCTGTTAAAGGAATCTCCCTTTATTATGCTAAATCAACAATGATTAATGTTGGAGAGGAAATTAAAAAACTTCTTCAATTTAATATGATTTCATCACTTATTAATGCTGATACAAAAATTATAGACAAAAAGCACTCAGGAAAATTTATATCAAATCTTACTTTTGATGTAACACATATTACTAATATGTTAAGTGATGCGATTTTAGCATTATTTAAAGATAGTTTGACCTTAGTTGGACTTCTAATTGTCATGTTCTATCAAAATTGGAAATTATCTCTTATTTCAATAATAATGATACCTTTAGCTAGTATAGCATCAAAAACATTAGCAAAAAGAGTAAGTAAGGTTGCTACTGAAGCACAAGAAAAGTCAGGTTTCTTAAATTCCTATTTAATAGAATTATTCAAAAATCATAAAGTAGTAAAAATATTTCAAAAAGAAGACTACGAGATAAAGCGTTCAGATAAGCATCTAGAGGGTCTAAAAGAAAAAAATGCCAAAATTAGGACTGTGTTTGTTCGTGTGTCTCCAATTATGGAAACATTTACTGGAATAATGATAGCAATATTAATCTTTTATTCTGGGAAACTAATAATTAAAAATGAAATTGATATTAACAATTTTTTCTCATTTCTTGCTGCAATGATGCTCGCTTATCAACCTGTGAGATCACTAGCTGCAGTAAATATGGCAGTTAAACAAGGGCTTTCTGCTGCTAGAAGAATATTACCAATCATTGACAATATTAACGAAGTTAAAGATGGACCTTCTTCTACTGAATTAATGATTAAGGGAGCTAATATAAAATTTGAAAATGTTTTTTTTCAATACGATGAAAAAAATGAAAAAGTATTGAATGGCATAAGTCTAGACATCAAAGGTGGAAAAATGTCTGCGCTAGTTGGCCATAGTGGTTCAGGAAAATCAACAATTTTAAATTTAATACCAAGATTTTACAACGTTATATCTGGAGATATTAAAATTGATAATCATTCAATTAATAAAATCAAAATAAAGTCACTTCGTGATAAAATATCTTTAGTCAGTCAGGATACAACTCTATTTGATGATACAATAAAAAATAATATTGCATATGCAAATATAAACGCCACCGATGAGGAAATTTTTACAGCAGCTAAACTTTCTTATTGTGAGGATTTTATTAATCTTTTACCAAATAGATATGACACAATTATTGGTGAAAATGGAATTCGTTTATCAGGTGGTGAAAAACAAAGAATATCAATTGCAAGAGCAATATTAAAAAAAAGTCCTATAGTTTTACTAGACGAGGCAACCTCATCTCTGGATACTGAAACAGAGGAAAAAATTCAAAATGCGATCAATATTCTTACAAAAGACAGAACTACAGTCGTGATTGCTCATAGACTTTCAACTATATTAAATTCAGATAAAATATTTGTTATTGAAAAAGGTAATATTTTAGACTCTGGGAGTCATGATGAATTATTAAAAAACTCAGATCAATATAGAATATTTTATGAAAAACAAATCAAGAAAAAATGATTTTTTTTATTTATCAAATAATTTTAATAATACTTCTTCTTTTTTCTCCATTAATAATAATTATTAGAATTTTTAAAAAAAAAGAAGATAAAATCAGATTCAAAGAAAAATTCTGTTTTTTTTCAAAAATAAGAGGTGAGGGAAAATTGATCTGGTTTCATGGATCTAGCGTTGGAGAAATTATGAGTGTAATTCCAATAATTAGAAAATATGATGAAAATAAATCATTCAAAAAAATTTTAATTACTTCAAGTACATTAAGTTCAGCAAAAATTTTAGAAAAAATAAAATTTAAAAAAGTAATCCATCAATTTTACCCAATCGATACTTTTTTTTTTTCGAATAAATTTTTAAATTATTGGAAACCAGACTTGGCAATTTTCTTGGAATCTGAAATCTGGCCTTCTATGTACAAAAGTATTAGTTCAAAAAAAATTCCTTTAATATTATTAAATGCAAGAATAACATCTAAAACATTTTATAGATGGTTAAAGATTAAAAAATTTTCAAAATCAATATTTAATCTGATCAATTTTGCTTTTCCACAAAATTCTGAAACAAATTTTTTTTTAAAAAAATTAAATATTAAAAAGATAAACTTTATTGGAAATTTGAAATATGTTGAAAATAAACAAGACAACAGTAACAAGAATAATGTTAGAATTTTAAAAAAATTCAAAAAATATAAAACTTTTATAGCTGCAAGTACTCATTATTCTGAAGAGATATTAGCAGCTAAAGTACATCTATTATTAAAAAAAGTTAATTCAAAATTAATCACAATTATTATTCCAAGACATGTTCATAGAGCAAATGAGATAATAGAGGACTTAAAAAATTTTAAACTTAAGATAATAAAACATAGTTCCAATAATAGAAATTTAGGAAATGTAGATATCTATTTAGTTGATACTTTTGGAGAGTCAAAAAATTTCTACAAATTTGCTACAACTGTCTTTCTTGGTGGTTCAATAGTTAATAGAGGAGGTCAAAATCCTTTGGAAGCGGCTCGCTATGGAGCCAAAATTTTACACGGTCCTAACGTAGACAATTTTAGAGAGATCTATAATCATTTAAAGAGTTTAAAAATTTCTTCAAAAGCAAAAAGTCCTTCAGAGTTTGCAAGACTAATTGTGTTCAAAAAAAACATGCACCAAGTAAGTAAAATAAAATCAAAAGGAAAAACTATACTAAAGCAAACTTTAAAAGAATTGGATAAAATAATAAAAAAATGAATTTTAAGAAACCTAATTTTTGGAACTTGAATAAACCAAATTTTTTTTCATATTTCCTTTCACCTTTGTCTTTGATAATTCAGTTACTCAAATATTTTAAGTATATAATTACTCCAAAATTTGAATCGACAAAAATAAGAACCATTTGCGTTGGAAATATTTATTTGGGTGGAACTGGAAAAACTATGTTGAGTATTAAGATTAATGAATTTTTGAAGAAAAAGAAAATCAAAACTTGTTTTATAAAAAAAGATTATTCAAACCAAATTGATGAACAACAAATTTTACAGAATAGTGGCCCACTAATTAAAGATGATAAGAGAGTTAATTGCTTAAAAAAAGCAATTGATGAAAAATATGAAATTGCAATTTTTGATGATGGGTTGCAGGATCCCTCAATAAATTACGATCTTAAATTTGTATGTTTTAATAATATTAATTGGATTGGAAATGGTCTTACTATTCCATCTGGACCATTAAGAGAGAGTGTTAAAAACTTAAAAAAATATAAAAATATTTTTTTGAATGGAAATATGGAAAACCTCGAAATGATTAAAAATCAAATCTATAAAATTAATCCCAAAATTAACTTATACGTAGGTAGATATATACCTACTAATATCAAAGATTTTGATCTAAAAAAAAATTATTTAGTATTTTCTGGCATTGGCAATCATCAAACTTTTATTAATATGTTAAAAATTTGTAATTTTAATGTAATTAAAGATATCGAATTCTCAGATCATTATAATTATTCAATAAATGATCTAAAAGAAATTATATCTTTATCTGAAAAGCTAAATTGTAAAATAATTACAACAGAAAAAGATTATACAAAAATAAATAAATATAATCTCAAAGAGATTGAGGTCATAACTTCAAAATTAGAGATAGAAAATGAAAAAGATTTGTTTAATACAATTTTAAGACTTTATGAATAAGGTAAAATATTTTTTTCAATTTATATTAATAATATTTTTTTTTTTAATTTTTAAAATTTTAGGTATCAAAATTTCATCTTTTCTTGGTGGAAAATTATTTCAAAAAATAGGTCCAATATTTAGATCAAAAAAAATAACCGAGTCTAATATTAAAAGAGTCTTTCCCGATATTGATAAAAAAAGAAAAAAAGAAATTATTTCCTCTATGTGGAATAACTACGGAAGAGTTTTTGCAGAATACATGTTTATTAAAAATTTTAGAAATTCCCAACTCAATAAAAATATAGTTATAGAAGGAAATGAAATTTTAGAAAAAATTAAAAATAGTAATGAAAAAGTTATTTTTATATCTGGGCACTTTAGCAATTTCGAATTAATGGCGATGCATATTGAAAAAGTTGGAATAAAACTTGCTGCTATTTATAGGCCTTTAAATAATTATTTTTTAAATTTTGTAATGGAAAGAATTAGAAAAAAATACATATGTCGTAATCAAATTAAAAAAGGTATTGGTGGTCTAAAAGAATTAATTAGACTTCAAAAAGATGGATATTCAACTGCTTTAATGATCGATCAAAGAGTTACTGAGGGAATAAAGTCAAACTTTTTTAATGAAAAAGCTTTTACAACAACTATACCCGCGCAATTAGCAAAAAAATTTAAAATTCCTATAGTTCCTATATTTATTAATAGATATGAAAATTTAAAGTTCAAAATAACTATTTCTCAACCTATTAAATTTTCTGATGACAAATCTATTAATGATATAACTGAAGAATTAAATAGAATTATTGAAAAAATGATTCTTAAAGATCCCAATAAATGGATTTGGACACACAATAGGTGGAAATAAATTATTTTTTTTCCAATAATTCTCTTTTTTCACAAGCTTCTACGTATGAATAATAAGGTTCTTGTAAATCCACATTCCAATAATTTAAATTATCTAGACTAATTTTTTTTCCTGATACTGCACATAAAACATAATCTCCAGTTTCAATAATTTGAAAATTATTTGGTAAATATTTAATTTTGGCTAATTTTTTTGTCATTTTTAGTTTATACATTTATATATGAATGTTGGTGTTATAGGAAGTGGTGGGAGAGAGCATGCAATTTGTAAATTATTACATCATTCAAGTAAAGTTGGAAAATTATATTGTTTTCCTGGAAATGCAGGAACAGCAAAAATAGCACTTAATATTGATATAGATTTAAGTGATTTTACAAAATTGAAAGATTTTATTTTAGAAAATAAAATAGATCTTATAGTGGTCGGTCCAGAAAAGCCACTAGTTGAAGGTATTGTGGATTATTTAGAGGATTTTAAAATCAAAGTTTTTGGCCCAAACAAAACTGCTTCTCAACTTGAGGGTTCAAAAATTTTTACAAAAAATATTTGTAAAAAATACAATATACCAACTGCAAAATTTAAAATTTTTAATCTTGAGACCGAAGCAATTGGGTTCCTTGAAGAGGTAAGCTTTCCAATAGTAATCAAAGCTGATAATTTGGCTTCAGGAAAAGGTGTATATATTTGTGATAATAAAAACAATTCTATATCCGCTATTAAAGAAATATTTGGTGGAAAATTTGGAAAAGCAAAAAATATTCTTATTGAAGAATTCTTAGTGGGTGAAGAAATGAGTTTTTTCATTGTTAGTGACGGGATTAATGTTAAAAACTTTGGTACTGCACAAGATCACAAAAGAGTTTTGGAAGGTGATAAGGGGAAAAATACTGGGGGAATGGGTGCTTACTCTCCTTCAAGACTTATTAACAACAAACTTCAAGAAAAAATTTTAGACAAAATTATTCATCCTACTCTTAAGGCACTTAAGGACATGAATTCAGAGTACAAAGGTTTTTTATATGCTGGCTTGATGATTATCAACAATGAACCTTATTTAATTGAATATAATGTAAGAATGGGTGACCCTGAGTGTCAAACTATTTTACCAAAACTAAATACCGATTTAGTAGATATATTTTTAGCATGTTGTGAAAAAAAATTAAATAAAACTAATATTGAATGGAATAATAAAAAAAGTCTGTGCATAGTTCTTTGTTCAAAAGGTTATCCTGATAAATATCAAAAAAATATTTTGATTAAAAACTTAGATAAGATAAAGGAGGATGAAAATAATTTTTGTTTTCATGCTGGAACGGCAACTGTGCAAAACGAAATATTAGCTACAGGTGGTAGGGTTCTTAACTTTACAAGTTTATCTAATGATTTTTCAGATGCTAAAAAAGAAGTTATAAATAATTTAAATATTTTAGACTGGACTGAAGGATTTTACCGTAAAGATATTGGCTATAAAGTTATTAATAAATGAGAATAATATCTGGTCAATTAAAAGGAAGAAAACTTTTTCATCCAAAAGATAAAAAAACTAGACCTTTGAAAGATCTTGTTAAGGAATCAATATTTAATATTATCCATCATTCAAAAAAATTTAATTTAAAATTAGAAAGTTCAAATATTTTGGATTTATTTTCAGGAGTTGGTTCCTTTGGTATTGAAGCATTATCAAGGGGAGCAAGTTCTGTAACATTTGTTGAAAATTATTCTAATGTTTATGAAATTTTAATTAAAAATATCAAATTAAACAAATTAGAAAATAAATCAGTTATTATTAATAAAAATATATTGAATGAATTAAATTTTAAAAAAATAAAACAATCATTTGAAATAATTTTTTTAGACCCTCCTTATAAAGAAGAAATATCATCTGTAATATCAAAGATATACGAGTCAAAGATTTTAAAAAAAGATGGTGTATTAATTATGCACAGACACTCCAATCAAAATGATTTTTTTTTAAAAGAATTAAAAATTATTGAAGAAAAAAAATATGGTTTATCGAAGATAATATTCGGAATATTTATTTAAATTGTTTTAATGTTTCTCTTTTAATTAATTCTACAGAGGGTTGATCAAAAGGATTTACATTTATAAATTTTCCCAAAAGAATTACTTCCAGCATAAAAAAAATGAATAATTCTCCTAATGTTTCCTCATTTCTATTTAAAATATCAAAGCTTCTGAAGGGAATATTTTTTACATTAAAGACATTTTCGGTTGCATTTTTTTGATAAAATTTAATTTCATTAATTGTTCTCTTTCTCATAAATTTGTGAGTGTTAAATAGTAGTTTTGATTTAATTATATTAGTGTTTTTTTCATGAGTGAAAAAAAATGTAAAAAAATTTTTTTTAAATCCATCCAAATAAAGTTGCATTACACTATGATTATCTTTTGGCATGTTAGATATGACTGGTAAAAAACCTTTTCCTTTTTTACCTAAACTTTCTGCAGTAAGCTGTTTATACCATTCAAGAAAATTAATTAGTTTTGGATCATAATTTAGGATAACTGAATTAATTTTTTTTTTTTTTGAAAGTGAAATTAAAGTGTTAACATTTCTAATTAAAGAATTTAAAAAATTTTTATTTTTAATTAAGTTATTCATTTGTCTAAATTTTTTCGGTTTCAATCCCATTAATTCTGCTGGCAACATTCCAACCTCAGATAAAACAGAATATCTTCCTCCTATAAAGTTATTATGATGAATAATTTCAGCTTTAAGTTTTTGAGCCAAAGAAAAAAGATAACTATTTCTGTTTTCTGTAATAAAAAGATTTTTATCCTTTTTGTTTATTAAAATATTTGAATTAGCAATTGTCTCTAAAGTATTTCCAGATTTAGAAATAATTAAGTTTAAAAAATTTTTTTTTTTTAAATTATTTGACAAATAGTTCAGATCATCAATAAAATAAATTTTTTTTTTTATTTTATCACAAAAAAAATCATATATAGCTCTAGCGCCTAAAATTGAACCTCCCATACCAATAATTCTTAAATCAAATTTTTTATTTATAGCCTTTATTTTATTTATATTATAGCTATCTCCATAACCCAAAGAGAATGATTTAATTAACTCACTTTTTTGATTTAAAATTTTGTGTAAATTTAGTTTTATTTTTTTTGAATACTTGTTTTTTTTAAAATTTTTAAAAAAAATATTTTTAGTAAACATTAGTTTTTACTAATTTCTTTGAGAATTAAACTTTCAATTTTACTTCCACCAATATTTTCTGTTTCCTCTATTTTTGATCCTGTTAAAAGTTCCTTAATATCCGTTTTCTTTTTATTCGTTTTTTTTGTTTTATCCAAAGGTTTAGGTAAATCTCCATAAGTAGGTGGCATAACCAAAGGAGATTTTTTTTGAACTAAAAATTCTTCAGACCCACTTTTTTTTTGGGGTGCTAAAGCACGATCAACTCCACAAGATACTAAAAATGTATATAAAATAAATAATATTAATGTTTTTTTTATTTTAGTCATTTTTAAATTTATCTTTAACAAAAAATTCTGTCATAATCATGATTAAAACACCTATAGTTATAAAAATATCAGCTACATTAAATATAAACCAATGAAAATCATTAATATGAAAATCGATAAAATCAGGCACTGCCGAATAGAAAAATCTATCGTAAAGGTTACCAAGTGAGCCAGCAAATATTGATAAAAAGGCATACTTTTTTAATCCTCTAGTCCTAAAGCTTAAAATTAATACAATCATTGAAATTATAACTATTAAAACTGTAAGAATATTATAAAAAAGATCATCATTAAAAGAAAATAACCCAAAAGCAATTCCTTCATTCCAGATTAAATTTAAATCTAAATATTTTGAGTTAAATACTTTATTGTCAAAATTGTTTTTAGCAAATTCAATTATATAAATTTTTGATATTCTATCTAAAAAAAAAATTATTAAAATAAAAGTTAAATCTATAAAAAAGTATTTATTTTTTAAATATTGCATGAAGGTCTCTTGCATTTTTTATCTGAAATTTTCCAACAAATTAAGCATTTTTTACCAGTAGCTTTTTTTGATTTTACTCTTATTTCATCGCCTTCAATTTTATTAATAGTAAATTTAGAGGTTATACATAGTTCAGAAAAATCAATATTTTTAGAAATTTCAAAAAGTTTATCATTTAAGTTAATTTCAATATCTGCTTCTAAACTTGACCCAATTTCTTTATTCGATCTTTTTTCTTCAATGCTTAAATTACATACATCTCGAATCCTTATCAAATTTGACCATTTTTCATTTAATTCAAAATTTTGAAATTTTTTAGGAAAATCTAAAAATTTTTCTAAATGAATGCTTTTTTGATTATTATAAATCAATTGAAAAATCTCTTCAGTTGTAAAAGATAATATTGGAGCAAACCATCTTAGTAGTGAACTCAATATAATATTTAACAAGATTAATACAAAATTTCTTTTTTCTGAGTCTACAGGATCGCAATATAGGCAATCTTTTCTAATATCGAAATAAAATGCTGACAAGTCTACAGTACAAAAATTTAGTAATTCCTTATAAAGATTATGAAAATCATAATTCTTAAAATATTTAAGAAAATTTTGATTCAAACAATAGATCTTATGCAACATTAATTGTTCTAATTCTGGAAATTTTTGTATATTGATATTATCAAGTTCCAAATCTTCAAATTTGTCGTTTAAATTTCCTAAAATATATCTAAATGTATTTCTTATTTTTCTATAAGACTCTGAATGTTGATCTAAAATATTATAATCTATTCTTAAATCTTCTGCATAATTTGAGGATGCTACCCAAATTCTTAGTATATCTGCACCATATTTTTTCAAAATATCTTCAGGTGCAATAACATTGCCTAATGACTTAGACATCTTTAATCCTTTTCCATCAACTACAAAACCATGTGAAAGAATAGACTCAAAAGGAGCTCTTCCTCGCGTTCCACATGACTCTAGTAAAGAGGAATGAAACCATCCTCTATGTTGATCTGATCCCTCAAGGTACATGGATGCTGGCCACTTTAAATCGCCTCTTTTTTCTAAAACAAATGAATGTGTAGATCCACTATCAAACCAAACTTCAACAATATCACTTAATTTCTCAAAATCCTTGGCTTTGTATTTATTACCTAAAAATTTTTGAGGATCGTCAGAAAACCAACAATCTGAACCCTCTTTTTCATAAATTTTTGCAATATTTTCTATGATTTCATCGTCCACTAAAATTTCATTTGTTTTTTTGTTAACAAATATAGGTAGCGGAACACCCCAAACCCTTTGTCTCGATACACACCAATCTGGTCGTGTTTCTATCATTGATTTCAATCTTTCCTTTCCTTTTTTTGGGTAAAAAGATGTTTCATCTATTGCCCTAAGTGCTTTCTCTCTCAATTTATGACTTTCCATGGAAATAAACCATTGAGGTGTTGCTCTATGAACCAATGGAGCTTTTGATCTCCACGAATGTGGATATGAATGTGTCAATTGACCATTAGATAAAAGATTTTTTTGTTCTTTAAGTTTTTCAATAACGATTGGATTAGCTTTAAAGATGTGAATTCCCTCAAATAAAGATACGTTTTTTGTATACTTTCCGTCTCCATCTACTGTTTCAATAGCTTTAATTCCATTATTTAAGCAAAGATTAAAATCATCTGGACCATGACTTGGTGCACAATGAACAAAACCCGTCCCTTGTTCAGTTGTCACAAATCGTGCTTCTAACATTGGAATATCAATATTATATCCAATATTAAAAAATGGATGTTTACAAATAGTTCCTTTTAAATCTTTACCTTTGAATTTTTTGAGATTTTGAAATTTTTGAATTTTACAGTCATTTATAACTGACTTAATTAAAGCTTCTGCAATAATAATATTTTTATTATTATAATCACCCTCATCTAAAATCTTAATTAATGAATAATCTAAGTTCTCATTATAAGCGATAGCTCTATTTGCAGGTATTGTCCATGGAGTAGTTGTCCAAATTATAACATCACTATTATGTAGCTCTTTTATATTTGATGATGCAATAGGAAAAGATGCATATATTGTATCTGATTTATGATCTTGATACTCAACTTCTGCATCTGCTAATGCTGTTTTTTCGACTGTTGACCACAGGACAGGTTTGAAACCTCTATATAAACTTCCCTCTTTTAAAAATTTTCCAAGCTCTCTAACGATCTGCGCCTCTGCATCAAAACTCATTGTAGAATAGTAATTTTCCCAATCCCCAACGACACCCAGTCTTTTAAATTGATCTTTATGAACCTTGATCCATTTTTCAGCAAAAGTCCTACACTCTTTTCTAAACTCAACAATAGGTACTTCGTTTTTATTTTTTTTGCTTTTTTTATACTGTTCCTCAATTTTCCATTCAATTGGCAAACCATGACAATCCCAACCTGGAACATAAACTGAGTCTTTTCCCTCCATTTGATGAAATTTAACAATTATATCTTTTAAAATTTTATTTAAAGCTGTCCCCATGTGTATGTTTCCATTAGCATAAGGAGGACCATCATGGAGAATAAACTTTTCCTCACCTTTTCTTGAATTTCTTAACTCTTTATAAAGATTAATTTTTTCCCAAAATTTTAAAATTTCTGGCTCACGTGATGGCAAATTAGCTTTCATTAAAAAAGCTGTTTTAGGTAAATTTATTTGTGATTTAGTCATCTAATTTTTTTTGCTTTTAAAAGATCAATTTTGATTTGTTTTTTCAATTGATCCACATTTTTAAATTTTTTTTCTTTTCTTACAAATTTCATAAAATCAACTGTTAAATACTTATTATATAAATTTCCAGAAAAATTAAATAAATGAACTTCTAATAATATTTTATTTTGGTTAAAAGTTGGCCGATATCCTAGATTGGCTATTCCTTTAAAGTATTTCTTATTTTTTTGTATTTTCACTTTTACTGCATACACTCCTGGTTTTGCTATTATATAATCTTTAATGTCTATATTTGCTGTAGGAAAACCAAATTTTTTTCCTAATTGTCTTCCTTTTTGAACCTTACCTAATATAGACCAATTTCTGTTTAATAATCTGTTTGCCTTTTCTAATTTACCCTTCTGTAGGAAATTCCTAATTAAAGTAGATGAAATGACCTTTTTTTTTATTATTAATGGTCGTGGTTTTATTATTTTATAATTATAATTTTTTTCAAATTTGATTAATTGTTCAACATTGCCTTCTCTCTTGTTACCAAATCTAAAATCATTACTGACAAAAATAAATTTTGCATCTAATTTTTTACTCAAAATTTTTTTAATAAAATCATACGATTTTATTTTAGAGAAACTTTTATTGAATTTTTTGATAATGACAAAATCTACATCAAATTTTTTAAGTAAAGCAATTTTTTGAGATTTATCTGATATTCTAAAATTTTTCAATTTTTTATTAAAGAACATTTTTGGCATTGGTTCAAAAGTGAATACACCAATTTTAACTTTATGTTTTACTTTGTATTTTTTAGCGAGTAAAAAAAGTTTTTGATGACCTAAATGAAGTCCATCAAAATTTCCAATTAAAATTATAGAATTTTTATGATTTTTTTGTAAATTAAAATTTTGGTATTCTTTTATTAATTTCACCATTTTAGTTCCGATTGAATATAATTACAAATTACTTCGTAAGATTTAGCTGTTGGTCCAATTCCTTTTTGTTTAATTTCATTTTTATGTATTCCATTTGATATTATTAAGCAGTCATAATTTAAAAGATTAGCGCCTCTAATGTCTGTATTTAAATTATCTCCAATAGAAAGTATTTTTTTATTTTTGTTATTTATAGACTGATTATAAACCTCAGGATAAGGTTTTCCAAAATATATAACATTTCCACCCATTTTTTCAAAAATCATCGCAACAGACCCTGCACAAAATTCTCTTTTTTTTCCTCTATCAACAATTAAATCTGGGTTGGTACAAATCATCTTTTTATCAGTATACTTTTCGAGTAAATCTTTATAATAAATCAATTCTTCATCATAATTATCATATAATCCGGTACAAAGAATATATTCACTTTCCTTTATTTCCTCAGATTTATTTTTTTTAAAATCATTAAATAAATCAAAGTCTCTAGGTGGCCCAATATGAAAAAAGCTGTCGTTTAAATGATTTTTATTTAGATAACTAAGAGCTGCTTCTCCTGAAGTGAAAACGTGATCTCTCATCCCTTTTTCCATGCCCAATTTTTTTAAAAAAACCTTCACAGTGCTATTGGGTCTTGGAGCATTTGTTAGCAATACATATTCTTTGTTTTTTTTTGTGATTTCTTTTAAGGTCAAAATAGCTTTTTCATGAAGTTTAATTCCATTATGCACAACCCCCCACAAATCAATGTAGAACAACTCATAATTGTCAGCAATTGAACTTAAACCCTCTTTATCTAAATTTTTGGTCATCAAATTAATCTATAAACCAAAAAACCTTTAAATTCTTATCTTTTTTAGCAAACTTATTTTTAACAATATCTTGAAATAGTTGGGCCAATCTCTATATGAAGTCAGTATTTATAAAGGAGAATTTATGAAATTTAGACCATTACACGATCGTGTTTTAATTGAAGTTTTAGATAGCAGTGAAAAAACTGCTGGAGGTATAATTATACCTGATACGGCTCAAGAAAAACCTCAGGAAGGTAAAGTTGTTGCTGTTGGTGGTGGAGCCAAAACTGAGGATGGGAAGATTATCCCAATGGATGTAAAAGTTGGTGACAAAGTTTTGTTTGGCAAATGGTCAGGAACAGAAGTCAAAATTGATGGTAAGGAGTACAGCATAATGAAAGAATCTGACATTATGGGTATTTCAAGTAAGTAGTTTAATTAAAAGGAGAGATAAAATGGCAAAAATTGTTAAATTTGATGCTGAAGCAAGAGCAGCAATGATTAGAGGTGTAAATATCTTAGCTGATACAGTTAAAGTAACATTGGGGCCTAAAGGAAGAAATGTTGTAATGGATAAATCATATGGTGCTCCGAGAATTACTAAAGATGGTGTTTCCGTAGCTAAAGAAATAGATCTTGAAGATAAATTTGAAAATATGGGTGCACAAATGGTTAAGGAAGTTGCTAGTAAAACAAATGATGAAGCTGGTGATGGAACCACAACTGCAACTATATTAGCGCAAGCAATTGTTAGAGAGGGTGTTAAATACGTTACAGCTGGAATGAACCCAATGGATGTGAAAAGGGGAATTGATGCAGCGGTTGATGTTGTTAAACAAAACCTTGTCTCATCAGCAAAAAAAGTCAAAGATAGTGATGAGATAGCTCAGGTCGGAACCATTTCAGCAAATGGTGACAAAGAAATTGGAAGTATGATCGCCAAAGCAATGCAAAAAGTTGGTAACGAGGGTGTTATAACTGTTGAAGAAAATAAAGGAATTGAGACTGAATTAGATGTGGTCGAAGGTATGCAATTCGATAGAGGATATTTATCTCCATACTTTATTACTAATAGTGATAAAATGACTACTGAATTAGATAATCCGTTTATTCTTTTACATGAAAAAAAATTGACTAATCTACAACCAATGGTTCCGCTTTTAGAAGCAGTTGTTCAAGCTGGAAGACCTTTAATGATTATATCTGAAGATGTTGAGGGAGAAGCTTTAGCAACTTTAGTTGTAAACAAATTAAGAGGTGGTTTAAAAGTAGTAGCTGTAAAAGCTCCAGGATTTGGTGACCGAAGAAAAGCTATGCTTGAAGATATTGCAATTTTAACTGGTGGTCAGGTGATTTCAGAAGACTTAGGAATTAAACTTGAAAACGTTAAGTTAGATGATCTTGGTTCATGCAAAAAAGTTAAAGTCGATAAAGATAACAGTACTATCGTAAATGGTAGTGGTAAAAAATCTGATATTGAAGCAAGGTGTTCATCAATAAAACAACAAATTGATGAAACAACATCAGATTACGATAAAGAAAAACTACAAGAAAGATTAGCTAAATTGGCTGGCGGTGTTGCAGTGATAAAAGTTGGTGGTGCTACTGAAGTTGAGGTCAAAGAGAGAAAAGACCGTGTTGAAGATGCACTAAATGCAACAAGAGCTGCTGTTGAAGAGGGTATTGTAACTGGCGGTGGATGTGCTTTATTATATGCTGCTCAAGATCTTGATAAAGTAAAAGCAAAAGGTGAAGATCAAAAAGCTGGGGTTGATTTAGTTAGAAGAGCATTAGAATCTCCTATTAGACAAATTACAAAAAATGCTGGTGTAGATGGTTCAGTGGTCGTCGGTAAATTGTTAGAACAGAATAAAAAAACCCACGGCTACGATGCGCAAAATGAAGAGTATTGTGATATGTTTGCTAAGGGAATTATTGATCCAGTAAAAGTTGTTAGAACCGCTCTTCAAGATGCTGCTTCCATTTCTGGATTGTTAGTAACAACTGAAGCAATGATAGCTGATAAACCAGAGGAAAAAGATACTGGTGCACCTGCAATGCCAGGAGGCATGGGTGGTATGGGCGGAATGGGTGGAATGGGTGGAATGGGTATGTAATACACCAATTTCTTACCACAGAATTTCAAAAGGGCAGTTTTAACTGCCCTTTTTTTTTGATATTTCTATTTAAAATTTAAGGATTAATGAAAATTGAAGAAAAAATAAAACAGAAATATCTTTATCGTAAAAAAGAAAACATTTTTAAAAAAATTTATTTTTTTTTACAAAAAATAAACAGCAAAAAATATCTCAAAAAATCTTACTCTGGAAGTGCACAAGATTTAATTTTAAGTAATTACTTTAAAAATCAAAAAGATGGATTTTATATAGACATTGGTTGTTATCATCCTTACAACGGAAACAATACAAAGTTATTTTACGATAGAGGTTGGTCAGGTATAAACATTGATTTAGATTTTCATACTATAGAATTTTTTAAAAAAATTAGAAAAAGAGATGAAAATATTCAAGTTGCAATTTCAGATAGTAATGGAGAAAAGGATTTATATTTTTTTCATAATAGGTCTGCGATTAATTCTTTAGATTACAGAAGAGAGAAAAAAGCAAAAGAAATTAAAAAAATTCAAACTAAAACTTTGGAGAGTATAATTGATAAATCAATGTTCAAAAATAAGATTATAGATTTTTTGTCAATCGATGTTGAAGGACATGAATATGAGGTAATTAAAGGTTTAAATCTTAAAAAATACAAACCTAGAATTCTTTTAATAGAATTTTTAAATGAAAAAGAAGATAATACTAACCATACATACCAAAATATTGATACCATTTTAAATTCTAAATTATATAATTATTTAATTGATCATGGTTATGTCTTTATCAATTGGCTTAATCAAGATTTAGTATTTAAACTTAAAACAGAAGGTTAATTTATATTTTATTTAAATTATGTCAAAACGTTACAGTGGGAAATCATTTAAAGACTCTAGTGATAGAAAAAAACCAAAATTAAGCTTTAAAGAAAAAAGAAAACTTAAACGCGAAAAACGAAAAAATACTAAATAAATCAAAAAATAATAAAATTTAATCAAGCATTGCAAGAGTTTTTTTAAGTTTTCAAAAGTGTTTAAATATGTATAAGAGCTCAAATTTATGAATAATAATATTCGAAATATCACTATTATTGCACATGTTGATCATGGCAAAACCACTTTAATAGACAATCTGATGAAACAAAGTGGATCTTTCAGAGAAAATGAAGTTGTGGATGAAAGGCTAATGGACTCTGGAGAATTAGAAAAAGAGAGAGGTATAACAATTTTAGCAAAGCCTGCCTCAATTAATTGGAAAAATTCTAGAATTAATATAATAGACACGCCAGGACACAGAGACTTTGCTGCTGAAGTTGAAAGAGTTCTAAGTATGGCGGATGGTGCACTTCTATTAATTGACTCTTCCGAAGGTGTGATGCCACAAACTAAATTCGTATTATCAAAAGCTTTGAAGCAAGGCTTGAAGCCAATTGTTGTAATTAACAAATTAGATAAAGCAGATCAAAGAGCTAATGAAGTTTTAGATGAAACTTTTGACTTGTTTGTAAGTTTAGATGCAAATGAAGAACAGTTAGATTTTCCAGTTCTTTATGCCAGTGGCAGATCTGGTTGGGCTGATTTAGAAGTTGATGGACTAAAAAAAAATCTTAACCCGCTTTTAGATAAAATTATAGAACATGTTAAACCTGCAGAGTTAGATAAATCAAAACCATTTGCAATGTTATCGACGCTTCTTTATGCAGATAGTTTTCTAGGAAGAAGTTTAGTTGGTAGAATTTCGCAAGGAACAGCAAAGGCTAATCAAGCAATTAAGGCAATCAACTTAAATGGAGAGAAAGTTGATGAGGGTAGATTGACCAAAATTTTTAGATACGAGGGAACAAAAAAAGTTCCAATTGAAGTTGGTGAAGCTGGAGATATTGTGGTTGTTGCCGGTTTAGAAAAAGCTAACGTTGCAGATACTATTTGTGACCTTGAGATTAACGAGCCAATAGAAGCCACTCCTATAGATCCTCCAACTATGTCAATTACTATTACTGTAAATACATCACCTTTAGCTGGCACAGAAGGTAAAAAACTTACAAGCACACAGATTAGAGATCGATTAATTCAAGAGGCACAAAATAATGTTGGAATTACATTTACTGAAAATGAGGGAAATGACTCTTTTGTGGTTAGTGGTCGTGGTGAATTAATGTTGGAAATTTTACTTACTCAAATGAGAAGAGAAGGTTTTGAAATGACAGTGAGCCCTCCAAAAGTTCTTTATAAAAAGGATGAAAATGGTAACAAACTTGAGCCAATAGAGGAAATTACCATGGATCTTGATGAAGAGCATTCATCAAAAATAATTGACTCGATGAATAGAAGAAAAGGTAAATTAATAGAATTAAAAGATACTGGTAAAAATAAAAAGAGACTTATATTTCATGCACCAACCAGAGGTTTGATGGGATATACAAGTAGATTTTTAACACTTACAAAAGGAAATGGTGTCATAAATAGAATTTTTCATGAATATGGTCCATTTGAAGGTGAAATGGAAGGCAGAAGAAATGGTGCTCTAATTTCTATGGAACAAGGAAAGGCAGTTGCTTTTGCAATCTTTAATTTACAGGCAAGAGGAGAAATGTTTGTAACTCATAACGATCCTGTTTATCCAGGTATGATTGTCGGATTATCACCTAAGCCAGGAGATATGATCATTAATGTTATGAAGGGTAAAAAATTGACTAATATGAGAACGCAAGGCACTGATGAAAATGTTGTCTTAACTCCTGTCAGAAAAATGTCAATTGCTGAACAGCTAAGTATGTTAAATACTGATGAGGCTTTAGAAATTACTCCAGAGTCTTGTAGGTTAAGAAAAGCTATTCTTGATCCTCATAAAAGAAAAAGAAGTGAAAAATCAGGCGCTGCTGCCTAATCAAAAATTTTATCAACCAGAAATAAACCCAATGCAACGCATGGGCCAATACCAAAAGCGAATAAAAGTGTTCCAGCCCCTACTGTTCCACCTAAATACCAACCAATACTTACAACAGAAATTTCTAAAAAAGCTCTAACAGCTGCCACTGGTAAGTTAGTTACTTTTTGTAACCCAATCATTAATCCATCTCTTGGTCCTGCACCAAGATTGGAGACTAAATAAATGCCCCCACCAATTCCAACCATCATTACAGAAATTACTGCAAGGATTAATTGATTAAGATAATTAGACGGGGTTGGTACAAACTTTATACAAAGATCAATCATGAAGGCTATTATTAAAGCATTAAATATTGTGCCCATTCCTGGTTTTTGGCCTAGAGGTATCCATAAAATTAAGACAGCAATACTAATTAAAAGAGTAATTGTTCCAATACTTAAATTAACATTTAAGGAAATACCTTGAGCTAAAACACTCCACGGAGAAGCACCTGTAAAGGAAACAATTAATAACCCTTCACCAAGACCAAACAAAGTCAGACCAAAACATAAAAAAAAGAAAGTGGAAAATTTTGGTCTAAAATTGAATGGCTTATCTGAACTCCAATTAACTTTTGGTATTTTCTTTATTTTTAAAAACATTTTAATAAGTTATTTCTATTCTAGATAAAGTCCACTAATGTAATTGCTAAATGAGAAAATTTATAGCTATTTTGTTTATTGTAATTTTTCCAGTTATTTCGATGGCACATATGGGTCACTACAATAAATATAACAAAATTGAAATGGAGATTTTTAGAAATGGTGAACTTATTGGATACAATTATTATTTTTTTGAGAGAAAGGGTGAAGAAACCATTATAACAAATCAATTTAAATTTTCTGTTGATCTATTAGGAACTACAATTTTTCAAGTTGAGTCATATGGTGAAGAAAAATATATCAAAGATCAGTTGATATCATATAATTCTAAAACCCTTCAAAATAACAAAGAAAAATTTGTAAATTTAAATTTAAATAAAAATAGTAAAAAATTTGACATTAAAGGCTCGTCGTTCAATGGTGAAGCAACCCTTAATAACGTTATTGGAAATTGGTGGAATCATAAAATTTTACAAGCAGGATCTCAAATAAGCCCGATATCTGGAAGTATTAAAGAACAGATTGTTACTTTTATAGGAAAAGAAAAAATTGAACTTTATGGAAAAATTTATGATGCTGATCATTTTACGCTTAAATCTAAAGATATGAATATTCCTAAAGATAAACGATTAGACTTTGACATTTGGTACGATCAAAAAAATTTAAGAATTTTAAAAGTGACTTACTCAAGGATGGGTAATTGGGAATATAGATTGAAAAGCTTTGAATAATTTATCTTGAAATTTTTTTAAACAAATCCTGCGCACTTATCCATCCCGACTCTAGTCTTGGTCCTACAAACCAATCACCACAAACACCTATTTTTTTCTTTGGATCCCAAAAACTTTTAATTTTGAAAGGTTTTGAATTAGAAGAGTATTTCCAACCATGATTAAGAGAGAAGTTAATTTTTGTTTTTTTAATATTTGTAAGTTGAAAGAACTTATCAATCATAATTTTTGAATTCTCTTTCTTACTATTTTTATTTTGATTGATCTTTTTATTTGCCCACTTAAATGTACTTTGAAGGGTCCATAAATCATATTTTGATTTAAATCTTTTTTTTGAATTTTCATTACCAGCCCAACCAAGAATTGGATCTTCAAAAAGATAGCTGCTATTTGATTTCTTATTTTTTTTTATAGCAATCATAGTAGTTATATTTGAGTCCATTTTTATTGATTTTTTTAAAAAAGAATTATTTATAAATCTTTTAGTGAGTTTTTTTAATTGTGGAAAAGGACAGGTCAAAATGATACTCTTAAAAGATCTCAATTTTCCATCAGCAAATGATAAGTGCCAAAGCTTGTTTTTATAATGAATTTTTTTCAATTCACTTTGATAGTTGCACTTAATTTTTTTTAATAAATACTTGCTAATATCATTATTTCCATTTTTACCTATAATTTTTAGGTGTTTTTTATTCTCTTTTTTTTTGGAGTTAAGAAAAATGTGTTTACCGCCCCAAATCTTTAAAATTCTTTTTGCAATTAAATCTTTAGTAAATTTTTTAAATTTTAGAGTTTTTGGCGAAAAGTATTGAGTGCCATGATCAAAGCCTATATTGCCTTTAATTCTTTTAAAAGATGCACGTCCTCCTGGACCCCTCGCTTTGTCAAATAGGATTACTGAATTTTTTTTATTAAGAAGATTAGCAATTGTAGCTCCAGAAATACCTGAGCCGATTACGCAAAATTCACTCATTTACCAGCAACAACCATTCCCTCAATCATCATGGTTGGTGAATTGGTTGCATATTTGAACTCTAAATCATTTGCGAGGGTAATATTCTTAAATATGTCTTTAAAATTACCTGCAATAGTAATTTCATTTATAGGATACTTAAACTCTCCATTTTCCACTAAAAACCCTGTTGCACCTACAGAATAATCACCAGTTACAATATTACTTCCGTGTCCTATAGTTTCTGTAATGTAGAGACTTTTTGATTTTGAATTCAATAAATCTTTAAAACTAATATTTCCATTTTCAAAATAAAGATTACTTGTCCCCCCACATCTTCCATTTGATTTAAGGTTTAATTTTTTTCCATTGTAAGTATCGATCAAATAATGTTTTAAAATTCCTTGGTCTACTAATTTAAGAGTGTCAGTTTTAACCCCTTCGCTATCAAAATTTCTTGAGCCTAAACCTTTGAGTATATCCGGTTTATCTAAGACATTAATTGTATTAGAAAATATTTTTTGGTTAACTCTGTCTTTTAAAAAAGAGGTTCCTCTTGATATCGCTGATGATGAAATCGCACTTGCAAAAGTACTTAGTATTCCCTTAGCTATTCTTTTGTCAAAAATTATAGCAATTTTTTCACTACCTATTTTTCTAGGGCTTAATTTTCTAATAGTTTGATCAGCAGCTTGTTTACCTAATTCTCCTGCATCATCCAAGTCTTTAAGGAAACATTTACTAGAATATTCATAATCTCTCTCCATGCTTTTTTCATCCTTTGCAACTGTGACACTCGAAGCTGTAAATGAAGATGTTTTGTAGCCAGCACAAAAACCTCCACTATTGACTAAAATAAAATTTGATTTATTTTGAGTAAAACTAGATTCTGTATTAACAATCTTTTTATCATTGGAAGCAGCAGATTCTAATTTTTTCAAATATTCTATTTTTTGATGATTTTCTATATGGGTATCGTCATAAAGATCTAAATCCTTAACCTCTTTAGCCAATAAATCTTCATCTGGTAATGAATTAAATTCATCTTCAGGAGTATTTTTTGTTGTCTGAACACATTTTTCAATCAAAATGTTAAGGTTATCATCAAGTAAATTAGAGGAAGATATTGATGACTTTTTTTTTCCAATATAAGTGGTAATGCTTATTCCAAGATCATCTGATCTATTCGACTCGTCTAGTTTTTTATTTCTAAAATTAACAGTTTCAGATACAGAGTTATTAACAACCACACTAGACTCGGTTGCACCTAATTTCTTAGCTAAACCTAAACAAAACGATGCTTTTTTCTTTAAAAATTCTTGATCTTTGACCATTTAAAGTTTTGTACCACCAACAGTCATCTTATTAATTAGTATAGATGGTTGAGCAACGCCAACGGGAACACCTTGGCCAGCTTTTCCACATGTTCCAATACCAGGATCCATCATCATGTCATTTCCAACCATAGAAACTTCTTTTAAAATTGAAGGGCCATCTCCAATTAGTGTTGCACCTTTAATTGGGGATCCAATTTTGCCATTAACAATCTCATAAGCTTCTGTACAATTGAATACAAATTTTCCAGAGGTAATATCAACCTGTCCACCACCAAAACTCACAGCAAAAATACCTTTATCGACAGCTTTAATCATCTCATCTTGAGTCTGATTACCACTTAGCATCATCGTATTTCTCATTCTTGGAAGAACGATATGTCTATAGTTTTCTCTTCTTCCGCTACCAGTAGATTTGGTTTTCATTAGACGAGCGTTTAGACGATCTTGCATAAAATTTTTTAAAATCCCATTCTCAATTAAAACAGTTTTTTCTGTTGGGGTTCCTTCATCATCAATCGTAAGACTACCTCTTCTGTTATCAATAGTACCATCATCAACAATTGTAACTCCATCACTTGCAACTTTTTGACCCATTAAATTATGAAAAGCTGAGGTTTTTTTTCTATTAAAATCCCCTTCCAAACCATGACCAACAGCCTCATGAATTAATATTGCTGGCCAACCAGGCCCTAGCACAACTTTCATTTCACCAGCTGGCGCAGGTTTGCTCTCTAAATTTACCGAAGCTATTCTCAAAGCCTCATCACAAACACTTTTCCATTTATCATCTTTTAAATATGAGTCATAGGATTGCCTTCCCCCAACACCATACACGCCCGTCTCTTTTCTCCCATTTTTCTCAAGCATAACGGATACATTGAATCTTATTAAAGGACGAACATCAGTTAAAGTTTCTCCTCCAGATCTAATTATTTCAACCGTTTTTTGTTCTCCTAAAAAATTAGCTGTAACTTGTTTAATGTTGTCATCTTTTGAACGTAAATAATTATTTACTTCATTAAGTATTTTAATTTTTTCATTAAGAGATTTTTGTTCAATAGGGTTAATGTTTTCATAATATTTCTTATTAGATTTAGGAATTTCATGATTGTAGGTACCTTTGACAGATTTAAGTGTCGATTTTA
Source organism: uncultured Pelagibacteraceae bacterium (assembly GCA_902566365.1). Taxonomy (GTDB): domain Bacteria; phylum Pseudomonadota; class Alphaproteobacteria; order Pelagibacterales; family Pelagibacteraceae; genus Pelagibacter. The sequence continues at coordinate 7,617 of CACFIH010000004.1, read as the reverse complement.
AATTTTCTGAGGATTGCTTTAAGGAGTTTTTTGAAATTTCGTTAGAGTGAGAATAAGCAACTACTTCCTCAGAAATAGCTCTAAACCCAAATCCTAAATCTGAATTATAACTAGAATTTTTTATCTTATCATCGTCTAATAAAATTGACTCAGATTTGGAATTTTCTAAGTACAATTCACCATCATCACATTTTTGAAGAGTATCCGAAATAATATTTTCAGCCTCACTTCTTGAAAGGTCAGATTTTTCAAAGAAATTACTCATAGAAAACATTAAATAGATTGTTTCAAAGATTTTTCAACTAGAGTATTTTACGCATGTACATATATGGGACAAATTAGTAATAAAATATCTAATTATGAAAGTTTATTTTAATAATTCTTGTAAAATTTGTAAGGCAGAAATTGACCTCTATAAAAAGGAAAAAATAGAGGAAATTGATTGGGTTGATATCACAGATAATGAATTAGCTGAACAAGAAACCTCTAAAGATAGTAAACAACTTTTGAGAAGACTGCATGTCAAAGATGGTGAGAAAGTTATTGAAGGTGCAGAAGCTTTTTTATTATTATGGAAAAAAATGCCAAAATATAAATTTCTTTATAAGATTTTTAAATTACCAATTATCTTTAGTATTTTTAATTTTGTTTATGAAATTGTAGCTTTTTTTTTATATCTTAAAAATAGAAAACAATTAAATCTAATCGAAAAAAAATAATAGAAATTTACTTAAAACCCCCATCGAGCTTATAAACATTATTAAAACTATTGAATACATTAATAAAATAATTTTATTTTTTTTTCTTCTTAGTCTCACAAACTCTTTATCATCAAGATCAGATATATCTCTTTCACCCATTACTGGGTAATCATAAGTAAATCTCCATGTACTATCTCCAAGTCTAGGATCTAAATTATTATAATATGAAATCCAAGCTAAGATATATTTTAAGATCAAATAAAGAATTATTAAAAAAATTGTACCTAAAAACATAAAAGATAATACCTAATTAATGATTATTTTTTAATTAACATTTTTATCTCTTTTTTGGGCAATTAATTGAGTTAAAGAATCGACCATTGTATCTGAGGCCTTGAAAATATCTATACTTCTAAATTCGTGTGAAATATTTTTTTCTGGATTTGTTTTATCTTCAATTATAATTCCTTCATCAGGTGAATTATTCTTTATATAAATTAGCAATAACCATTCCTCATCTTCAGATTCATCCCATTTTATAAATACCTCACCTGTTTCAAACCTTCTGTCTATACATCTAAAAATAGACATATTTCTTGTAACATGTCTTTTATTTAATTGGAAAACTAAACTACTTGCGCTTCTATAAAAACTTTCTAATGCAAATTCTATTTTTTGTCTTGCTAAAGTATGCTCTTTTTCTTTTGATAATAAGGTCTCTCGATCTTCGTCGCCCTGTAATTTAACTCCGAGTGCCTCTACTCTTTCTCTAATTTTTTGATCTCTAATAATTCTATATTTTTCTTTAAGTTTATCAATTCTTTCTTGTAATCCGGTATAATCTTCTCTTTTTTCTTGCAGAGAAATTTTTTCTAATTTTTCTAATTCTTTAACTTCTCTTATTCTAAATTTTTCTATCTGTTTATCTAATCTTAATTGTTTTAAAAATTGTTTCTGCTTCTCGGCTTGCTCAATCCTTAAAAGAGCTTGTTCTTTTCTCAAAAATAATTTTATGTCTTTTGTTCTCTGCTTTTCTAATCTTATCTCTTCTTTTAATTCTTGTTCTCTAAGTTTTATTCTTTTAACTTCCTCCTCTTTTTTTTGTTTATCGAGGGCTAACTTTGTTTTTCTCTCATTTTCTATTTTTTCAAGTACCCGTCTTCTCTTTTCATCTTGTTTAAGTATCTTGTAATTTGATATTGTCTCGGAAATTTTATCAAAAAAACCTTGGATATATTTTTCTAAACTAAAATTTAATTTGAAGTTAAATTCTGGTTTTAAAGATAGTTGCCATTTTACTAATTTTAAAGCTATACTGTCTCTTTTAGCTTTATTGGTTTCAAATCGATTTTTTATTGTTCGAGATTTTATTAGTTTTATTTTTTTAATTTTTTTTTTTGTTTTTATACGAGTTTTTTTTCTAGTTTTTATGGGCCTTTTAGGTTTTTTAATAATAGGTTTTTTTTTCTTAATCTTGTTTTTTCTTTTTTTCTGTTTTTTTTTCATTATTGAGAAAGACAAATTCTATCAATAATTTATTGATAAATATAGTCTCTAGTAACAGGTGTTGATCTATAATTTTTTGAGAGTTGAAATTGATATACAACTTGATCACCCCACTTAAAGGCCATTTCACAACCAGCAAGATAAAATTCCCACATTCTAAAAAACTTTTCATCAAACATTTTCACAATTTTATCTTTATTTTTTAAACAATTTTCTTTCCAATGCCTTAACGTATGGGAATAATGAAGTCTTAAAACCTCTATATCAGTTACTATTAAACCAGCATTTTCAATCGGTGTTGTTACCTCACTCAAGCTAGGTGTATATCCTCCAGGAAAAATATATTTCGTAATCCAAGGATGTGGGTCTCGGGGAGGATTTACGGATCCTATTGTATGTATTAATGAGATACCATCATCCTTCAGTAAATTTTCAACTTGTTTAAAAAATTTTTTATAAAATTTCCTACCAACATGTTCAAACATCCCAACACTTACTATTCTGTCAAATTTTTCTTTTAGCTCTCTATAATCCATTAACCTGAACTTTACTTGATTTTGTAAATTCATTTCTTTTGCTTTTTGATTACAATAGTTTAGCTGGTTTTCTGAAAGAGTTATACCAGTCACTTCACATCCTGTGCTTTTTGCAATATCAATTGCCAATGAACCCCATCCACATCCTATGTCTAAAACTTTTTGATTTGGTTTAATATTTAACTTTTTAATTATATGTTGAATCTTATTGTTTTGAGCAGTCTCAAGACTGTCACTTTCATTTTTAAAGTAAGCACAAGAATACTGTCTCTTTGCATCTAAGAATAAATCATACAAATCATCTTTAATGTCGTAATGATGGGATACATTCATTTTAGATTTTTTTTATAAAATTAAAGTTTGTTAAATACCTATAAGATCCTCTTAATCTATTAATAAGGTAACTAAAAAAATTCAATTCACCTCTACCAACGTTTTCTAAAGCTAAATCTAAAAAATCAGTCAATGATCCATTTTCGATTATTATCTCTCCATCTGTGTAAGCTTCACCAAAATATAGGTCAGGATGAAATAATAATTTATAATGTAAATTTTTATTTAAGATTTTTAATTTTATAGGTTTTTCTTCAGGTTCACCAATTATATATTCTCTTGCGTTAGCATCAATTAAGATGAAACCACCTTTTTTAAAAATTCTATTTAAAAATCTAGCAAGTTGCATATTAAGCTGCCAATTGAGGGTTTATTTGAAAGTCAAGTTTTTTCAAATTTTCTATTAAATCTTTTTCATCATTACTATCTAAGAGACTTAATGGTGGTAATAAATTTCTGTAAATTTTTTTTTCTTTAGATTTAAAAGTATGAAGAGCTGAAATTAAGTTGTATTTTTCAAAAGCGTTTCTTACATCAATTAATTTTTGATTGACTATTTGTTCTTTACCTGAGAAAAAATCATCATATACTCTTCGAGCAAGCTGAGCGGTCACATTGCAGGTTGCTGTAATTATTCCAGTACATCCAAGTTCTAATCCTTTTAACAATTTCGATTCTGAACCAGGCATTAATGAAAAATTTTCTATTTTTAGATTTTCAAACAAATTATATGAACTATCTTTAACTCCAACTATTTGTTTTGGAAATCTTTTTGCAAGTTCTTCTACACATTCAACACTAAATTTATATCCACATAGTTTTTCAAAATTATAAAGGATAATTTGGCATTCAGGCACCGCATCAACTATCTTTGAATAAAAGTTTAATACATCCTTGTCATTATATTTATAGTATGCAGGAGGCATGATTAAAAAAATTTTAAAATTTAGTGATGTTGCTATTTTCATGAAATTAATTGTTTCATTTAATGAATTTAGACCAGTACCAATTAAATGTTTATCTTTATATTTACTTTCAGATAAATTATTTAATAACTTTATTTTTTCAGAAATAGGTATTAATTGAGCTTGCCCAGTACTTCCAAAAATTGCTGTTCCATGACAACCCTGATCAATCAATTTTTCAGCGTGACTTATAGTTTTTTCTATATTTAAGCTTAGATCAGAATTTAAAACTGACATTGAAGCTGCAAAAATTCCACTTATTTTTGTCATAATAAAAATTTATATAAAAAATATACTCAGGAAAGTTTATAAATACCATATGAAAATTTTAGCAATTCAAAATAGAATGGGCATTGGAGATACGGTTATCTTTTTACCTTTTATTAAGGCTTTACACAAAAAATTTAATTCCCCCATAAGTTTACTTGTCAAAGAAAGCTCAAAAGCAGATCAATATTTATTCGAAACCGATTATATAGATAAAATTCTTATATTAGAAAGAGATAGCGATAATTATAATAGACATGATGGTTTATTAGGAAGTTTAAATTTAATCAAAGATTTAAAAAAAAATAATTTTGATAAAATTTTTATCTTTAATTCTTCTTTAAGATTCAGTTTGATTGCTCATTTTTCAAAAATTCCAAATATTTATCAATATCCTTTGTTTAGTAAGAACAAACAACACATAATAGACACTCCAAAAAAGTTCTTAAAAAATAAATTAGACATAGATGTAGATGAAGATCCTAATATTCAAATCAGTGATAAATTAAAATCTGAAGCTATAAAAAAATTTCAAATTAATAAAAATGAATTAAATATACTTTTGGGTATAGGTGGCTCTGGACCTACTAAAAGAATACCATCAAGAACATTTTTAGAAGTTATGGACAAAACTCTAAAAGTTAAAAAATGTAAGTTCTTTCTTGCCACAGGTAAAAATACCGAAGAACAAATCATATTAAATGAAATATTGAGTACAAAATATAAAAATTTTTGTGTGCCTTTGGATAAATTTTCAATTAAAGAAACTTTACCAATTATAAAGAATTGTAGTTTTTCTATTTGCAATGATTCGAGCTTTAGTCATTTGTCTGCAGCCTTAGGCATTAAAACAATTACTTTAATGGCTGACACACCATTAATATATGGAAATTATAGCTCAAATATGTTTCCAATATTGCCTGATGGTGAAGAAACAGTAAGTCATAATACTTTAGGTAAAGAAAAAATAAACTCAGAAAAAATTTTAAGTAAGATAATCGAAATAATTAGTTAAGAAATATCATTCAATACAATATCTTTAGCTTCATTTACAATTGAAGAAAGTCTAGAAGTTTCAGGAGAAATATCTGGGTGAATTTTTTTTTGAATTTTAACATAAGCTTTATTTACATCCTCTTTGGTAATTTTTTTATTCATGTCTAAATTTAAAATTTTATACGCTTCTGATACAGATATAGATGATTGGTTATTTGAATTAGTTTGATTAAAAGAAAATCTTCCTGATCTTCTTAAAGTTTGAATTAATCTAAAAAGTGAGATTAATTGAAATATAGATAAGCCTTTTAATTTTAACAAAGCAAGACTTGCTAGTGTAAGAGGTAGTGTTAATAAAAATCTACCCCCAATAGCAAATAAAACTGCTAAAATGATTAAACCAATTATCAATAAAACTCTTAAAGTTTTTGATATTTTTTTTGATGAAATATTACTTATGAACCTCAATAGAAAATAGAAAATAGTCAATATTACTACTGTATAAATAATTATATTCATATATTTGTACTCTAATGAAAATACCACAACTTAAAAAAAAACCAGAGCTAAAATCTTGTCACAATACTGATTGGGAAGATAATTATAGTTGGGTACACCAAAAAGATATACTTGAAGTTTTAAAAGATAGCTCAAAATTACTTCCTGAAGTAAGAGAATACCTAGAACAAGAAAATAATTACACAGATCACTATTTGAAAGATACAAAAGAATATCAAAAAAAATTATTTGATGAAATTAAAGGTAAAATAAAGTTAGACGATGAGTCTTTAAAATATAAAGATAAAAATTATGAATATTGGACAAAAACCACAACTAAAGGAAACTATTCTATAAAACTGAGGAAGAAAATAGGCTCTGATATAATTGAGGAAATTTGGAATGGTGATGAAGAGAAAAAAAAATTAAAAACCGAATACTTTGGATTGGGTGATTTAGAAGTCAGTTACAATGATAAATATTTGGGTTATTCACTAGATTTAAAGGGTTCTGAATATTTTACGATATATCTAAGGGACATTTCCTCTGAAAAGCTAATTACCGAAAAGATTGAAGATACAAGTGGAAGTATTACATTTAGTTTAGATGACAATTATATTTTTTATTCAAAATTAGATGAATTCCATAGACCTCGAAAAATTTTCAGACATAGAATAGGAACATCTCCTAAAGAAGATGAACTAATTTTTGAGGAAAAAAGTGATGCCTTTACGGTGGGAATAAGTCTCAGCTCAGACGAAAAGTACTTTTTCATTACCACATCAGATCATAATACGTCTGAACAATATTTCTTTGGAGTAAATGAAAAAATACCGGATCCAAAATTAATTAAAAAAAGAAAAAGAGGGATAATTTATTCTGTAAATTCATGGGATAATTATTTTTATTGCCATACCAACGAAGATGCGGAAGATTTCAAAATTGAAAAATGTGATGATTTAAATAATCAAAATTGGGTAGTTTATATTCCTCCTAAAAAAGAGGTTTTAATTGGAGGATTAATTTTTTTAAATGATTGGATCATCAGAGAGGAAAAATCAAATGCTTTAGGAAAATTGTTTGTAAAGAACAAACAGACAGGTTTTGAGGAAGAATTAAAATTTACCGAGGAAAGAGTAATTGTACCTAGTATTTCATTAAAACAAAGAGATAAAAATACTGATTTTGTTTATTTATCATATTCATCACCAAAAACACCTAGTAAAACTTATTTGTACAATTTAAAAACAAAAGAAAAGAAAATAGTTAAAGAACAAGAAATTCCATCTGGTCATAATCCTGATGACTATATAGTAGAAAGATTAGAATGTCCGTCTCATGATGGAAGATTAGTTCCAATAACAATTACTAGACATAAAAAAACTAAAATTGATGGATCAGCTAATCTACTTCTGTATGGTTATGGATCCTATGGAAGTTCAATGACACCAGATTTTTCATTAACAAAATTTAGTTTGATAGATAGAAATATTATTTGGGTTACGGCACATATCAGGGGTGGAATGGAAAGGGGTATGAAATGGTGGAAAGAAGGAAAACTTCTCAATAAAAAAAATACTTTTGAAGATTATATCTACTCTGCAAAATATTTAATTAAAAAAAAGTACACTTCTGAGGGAAAAATAATTGGAATGGGAGGATCAGCAGGTGGTTTGTTGATGGGAGCTGTTGTAAACCAAGCACCAAATTTATTTTTAGGAATTGTAATGGCAGTCCCTTTTGTAGATTCTTTAACAACAAATCTTGATCATTCTTTGCCTCTAACAATTGGTGAATTTGATGAATTTGGAAATG
>CACFIH010000003.1 GCA_902566365.1 uncultured Pelagibacteraceae bacterium | reverse complement strand
TGGTTCAATCCAACCAAAGGATATGGTTTTATTGAAAGAGAAGATAAAGAAAAAGATGTGTTTGTACATGTTTCAGCTGTAAGAGATGCTGGTATGAACGGTTTAGATGAAGGTCAAGCGTTAACCTTCGATGTTGAAGATAGTCCTAAAGGTCCTTCAGCAGTTAACTTAAAAACTGCATAATTTTCACAAAATAATTTATTGGCTGTATTAAAAGAATAATCAAAGAATTGTTTAATTTTTATGGCCAATAATCTATTCTGCTGAAATATAACTTTTAAATTATGATTGGTATTCTTGGTGGAATGGGAACACAAGCTGGTCTTGATTTTTGCAATAAACTTGCAATTTTAAATAGAGGGAAAATAGATCAAGATTATCCATTATTCCTTCTTTATAATAAATCAAACATACCTGGCAGACCAGAGTCGATTGGTATTCAAACGGGTGAATTGTCAAACAATTCATTAAGTGCAAAAAAATATTCACTTGTTTTAAAAAGTTTACTTAAAGGGTGTCAGTTACTTAAAAAAAGCAAGTGCAAATTTATTGTTATTCCGTGTAATACTGCTCATTATTGGTATGATGATTTAAAAAAGAAAATTAGATTACCAATAATTAATATGCCAGAAGAGGTTTTTAATTACGCAAAAAAATTTTGTAAAAAAAACTCTTCAATTGGTTTACTAGCTACAGAAGGTACGATTAAAACTGGAGTATATAAAAAATTTTTTAATCATAGATATAAACTCATTCATCCAAATGTTAAACTTCAAAAAAATTCTGTTAATAAAGCAATCAAATTTGTTAAAATGGGAAAAGTAAAAGCAGCAGCAAAAATTATTAAACCTGCAATAGATTATTTAATTAAAAATAAATGTAGTAAAATTATCCTTGGATGCACTGAACTACCGATAGCAATATTTGCTTTTAAATCATTTAAAAAGATAGAAAATTCAAAAATTTTTTTTGATCCTAATTTAATTTTAGCAAAGTCAGCTATGAAAAAATATAAGATTTAGATAATGCGCTCCAGTGAAAAGCCTTATGTATTATTAGTGGCTGAAAAAATCTATCTAGAAATTGTTGAAATCAAAGATAAGAATAAAAATTTTTCAAATATTGATGCTATCGATGCATTTATTGGTTCTGAAGTTTATAATTATATGAGCAGTGGAAAATTTCATGATGAGTGGTTGAATGAACTAAAGCAAAATAATTATATTGATAAAAAAACCAAAAAAAAGATTCCTCAGGAAACAATTAAATTGCTTAATATACAAAAAAATATGATGATCAAACAATTAATTCAATTTCCAAATCTATATTATGCAAAAAGTCACTTTCCCTTAGAAATTTCTCAAAGAGCATTTGATCATCTTTGGAGAATGTGTGAAAGCTATGAATTATGGTGCAGGGAAACTAAACAGAAGAACTTGATAAAATTAAATATTATTGATTAGAACTTTTTAAAATACTGTTTGCTTTTTTTACTCTACTTATAACCAAATCTTTAAAATCTTCGCTTTCTAGGGTTTTCTTTTGAATATTTTTTTTATCGTTTGTGGTAATTTCAATAACATTTTCCATTGGTGTTTTTCCTGTGTACATAGTTACAAGCTCACTAGAACCATAGGAAAATCCTGCCTGAAGAACATTACCTGTAGATGTAAAAGTGTAAGCAGGTCCTAACATAGCTGTAGGAGCTGCACAAGCTCCTAAAAAAGTAAACAAAAATAATCCGAAAATTATTTTTTTATGAATCATGTTTAAGAACTTTAAGCATTTTAGATTACAACTCAAGGTAGAATTAAAATTGTCTTCTAAATGCTTAATTTTCATAGACAAATTAAACTAAATTTGAGAATCAAATGTAAGCTTAATTTATTTAGAAAACCTAAAATGATCAGAATATATCCTTTCATATTTATCTTACTTTGGTCGTCAGCATTCATAACAACAAAACCAATAGTAGATAACAGTGATCCATTTTCTGCACTAGCATTTAGATTTTTTTTTGTAGCAATCGGATTTTATTTATTTTCTCTTTATTCAAAAAATTCGATAATTATAAAAAAAGAGAACTTAATAGAGTCGGTCTTTAGTGGAATTCTTTTTCATGGACTATATTTGGGAGGAGTGTTTTATTCTATCTCGATTGGGATGCCAGCTGGAATAGCGGCCTTAATAGTAACACTCCAGCCTATCCTAACCAATATACTTAGTGGTCCAATTTTAAATGAAAAAGTTACAATCAAGCAATGGCTCGGGGCAATTCTTGGATTTATAGGTGCTACTTTAGTTTTGGGTTTAGATTTAGGTACAGATATACCTATATTAGGTTTTATAGCCACAATAGTTGCTTTAATAGCTATAACGTCATCTACAATTTGGCAAAAAAAACTTAGCAACAATCTTCCTTTATCTGTTAGTAACTTTTATCAAGCTGTGGGTGGTTGTTTATTTCATGCTTTAATAGTTATTTTTATTGCTGAACCATATATCGATTTTACAAAAACTTTTTTTATAGCTATGAGCCACCAAATATTTTTAGTATCATTTGGAGCCTTCACTATACTTATGTTTTTAATTAAAAAAAATTCAGCAAGCAAAACTGTATCAATTTTTTTTTTAATTCCAGCTGTATCAGCTTTTATGGGTTGGTTTTTTCTAGATGAAATCTTAACTAAAATAGATTTAGTAGGTTTTTTTATAGCAACAATTGGTGTTTATATTGCTACTAGAAAGTAATCTAAATTGCTTTGTATCCAAACTCTAAGCAAGCATCAGTTATTGAATGATACAAAGACTCACCAAAACTTCTAAGACCTAATATTCTTACTTTGTTTGGTTTATTCGAGATAAAATCAATTGTAATAGTAATTCCATTATAAACTGAGTTCGCACAATCACCTTCTTTAAAAGTATTTACATCTAATGGACATCCTTTTTTAAGAACTTCATTAACTAAATTGCCCTCTAACTCAATTATTGTTCTTGAGTGTGAAATATTTGTTATCGCAAAATTTAATTCGTCAAACTGTTTTTTTTCTTTTACAATTAAATCCAAAATAGATGAAAAAACTAACCAATTATCAGGTCCTAGCCATAATATTCTAGTATTTAAATTTGAAGATGATTTTAATGATGATGGTAGATTTAAACCATCAATTTTAATCTTTGATAGATCAAAATTAGAATCTTTATATTTTGCAATTTGAAAAATTAATAATCCATTCAATTCTTTTACTTTTAATAGATCATTTTCCTGTTTTCCATCATAGTCACCAAATTTTCCAGTTGTATGAACAAAGTTTAACGGTGAAATATTCGTCATGACCTTACCCTCTTTCCTTCGTGATCAACATAGTGAGAGGAAATAATCTCAACTTCTATTGCAGTATTTTTTAAAGGTGATACAGCAAATAATTTTTTACCAATCATATTTTTTCCATCTTTTACTATTGCTAATGAAAATGGATTATTATTTTCAACACTCCAACAAGATGATGATACATGTCCTAATTTTGGATTTGGTAGTCTAGCATTTTTATCTACTACTAAATGTGATCCCTCTGGAATGCTAGATTTTTTGTCTGTTGGAATTAAACCAACAATTTTTTGTCTATCCGCTTTATTGAATGCCTCTTTTTGTAAAGATCTTTTGCCAATAAAATCTTTTTTCTTAGACACTAAACCTTCTAAAGAAACATCATAAGGAATAGTTCTTCCATCTAGTTCAGGACCAGCCACATGTCCCATTTCAATTCTTAGAGTTGATAATGCTTCAGTTCCATAAGGCTGAATATTAAATTCTTTTCCAATTTCCATCATTTTTTCCCACATAAAAAGACCATAATCAGATTCAACATTTATTTCATAAGCAAGTTCACCAGAAAATGAGATTCTAAATATTCTTGCACTTACCCCAAATAAATTTCCTTCTGAATAACCCATAAATGGAAGAGCTTCATTGCTAACATCTAAATTTGGAAATAATTTTGCTAAGACATCTCTAGATTTTGGACCTGCCAGTGCTGCTCCAGCCCACTGTTCTGTAGTTGAAATAACATTAACTTTTAGTTCTGGCCAAACAACTTGAAGATAATACTCTAGATGAGATAAGACATTTGCTGCTTGAGCCGTTGTAGTAGTCATATGATAATGATTTTCTGAAATTCTAGTAGTTGTTCCATCGTCCATAACTATCCCATCTTCTCGAAGCATCACTCCATATCTTGCTTTACCAACAGGAAGTTTTAACCACGCATTTGTATAAACTCTATTTAAAAATTCTGCAGCATCAGGGCCTTTTATATCAATTTTACCAAGTGTAGTCACATCACAGATACCAACATGATCTCTTACATTTTTTGCCTCTCTTTTTGCAGCTTCAAATAAATTTTCATCTCCTTGTTTATAATATCTGGGTCTTTTCCAAGCTCCAGCATCAACAAAAATAGCATTATTTTTTTCATGCCATGTATGCATTGGAGTTTTTCTAGTTGGCATATATTCCATATCAACTTCTCTTCCAACGATTGTACCAATTGTAATTGGGGTAAATGGTGGTCTAAAAGTTGTGTGACCAACTTGTGGAACAATTTTTTTCTCAACATCTGCAACTAATTGAAGACCATTTAGATTGCTGGTACGGCCTTGGTCTGTTGCCATACCTAGTGTTGTATATCGTTTAACATGTTCTATTGACCTGTAACCCTCTCGTAAAGCAACTTCGATATCAGATACTGCTACATCATTTTGAAAATCTACAAAACGTTTATAATTTTTACCTTTTGGTAAAGGCGAGCACCAAAATTTATCATGTAAACTTTTTTTAGTTTCATTTGAATTTGGTATTGAAGTAGAGTTGTTATTGTTTGTAATATTCCTAGAAAGATCAAATCCTGTTTTAAACCCTTCTGCTAATGTTTCTTTTAATGTAAAAGTGCCCTTAGAAGCTCCAATTGAAGTTTCTTTTTGTTTTGACTTATCAGGAACAAAAGCATCTATTTGATTATTAAACTTAAGCTTATTTCCAGATTGAGATGCCAAATGAACTGTTGGTGTCCAAAAACCAGAGACACATATACAATCACATTCAATAATTTCTAAATTTTCAAACTTTGTTTTATCTTTATTAAGTTTGCCAATTTGTGCTGATTTAACTTTTTTATATCCATTTGCTGCAATTACTGCGTGAGAAAATTTTATTTGTATATTTTGATTTTTTGCAGAGTCTATAAGTTCTGATGAATGTTCTTCTCTAGTATCTAAAATGATTGACTCAATTCCTTGTTTTTTAAATTCTAAAGCTGTTTCATATGCACTATCATTATTTGTAAATATTAGAGGTTTTTTTCCAACTAATACTCCATAAACTTTAATGTATTCTTTAGCAGCTGCAGATAAGAATATTCCTGGTGTATCATTATTTCCAAAAACTATTGGTCTTTCTATTGAGCCTGTGGATAATAATACTTCTTTCGCTCTGATATACCACAATCTTTGTCTTGGAGTATACCTGGGCTTATCTTTTAAGTGATCACCCGTTTTCTCAAACATAACCATCATGTTATGATCATAGTAACCAAATACCTGCGATCTATTTTTAACAATCACATTAGGCATCTCTTTTAATTCTGTTATGACTTTATCTGACCAGGCTTTTCCAGATAGATTATCTATCGTAACATCATCTGTTAACAAAGAACCACCAAATCTCGGTTTATCTTCTGCAAGAATTACTTTTGCTCCATTTTTTGCAGCTGCATAAGCGCTTGATAAACCAGCTGGGCCTGAGCCTGTTACTAATAAATCACAGTATTCATATTTATGTTCATACCTTTCCTTGTCTTTTTCTATTGAGGCAACTCCGAGACCAGCCGCTTTTCTTATGAATGGTTCATAAATTTTGTACCAAAAACTTTTTGGCCACATAAATGTTTTGTAATAAAAGCCAGCAGGAAAAAATCGATTTAAAAAATTATTAATAGCTCCAATATCAAATTCAACTGATGGCCAACAATTTTGACTTGTTGCTTCAATACCTTCTACTAATTCAATTTCAGTAGCATTTACATTAGGTTCAGAATGACCATTCAATAGAATTTGCAACTTTGCATTTGGTTCATCAACACCAGCTCCAAAAAAACCTCTTGGTCTGTGATATTTAAAGCTTCTACCTACTAAATGAACTCCATTTGCAAGCAGAGCTGATGCTAATGTATCCCCCTCATATCCAATATATTTTTTTCCATTAAATTTAAAAGAAATTTCTTTATTTCTATTTATTAAACCCTCATTGTTTAAACGATATGATTGGGTCATTTTAACTCTTCATTAGTTTTTGAAGTTTGAAAAATTTCATGAGTGACTGTATCTCTTTGAACTTTAAACCATTGTCTGCAGCCTGCTATATGATGCCATAACTCAATATGTTTGCCTCTAGGACTTTTTCTTAGATAAACAAACTCATTCCATTTTGCATCTGATATTTCTTGATTTAATTCTGGTCTTTTTATTGTGCCATCACCACCATAAGCAAATTCTTTCTGGGATCTGTGTCCACAGTATGGACATTTAATGTAAAGCATCTAAGAAATCCAAGTTTTTGTTCCAAGGCCTTTTTCGTCTAATAAATATCCTGTTGAAAATCTATTTAAACTAAAACCTTCATTCAATTCATGAACTCTATCTTGTGCGATTGTATGAGCAAAAGTCCATCCAGATGATGGTACTGATTTAAATCCTCCATAACACCATCCACAATTTAAATACAATCCATCAATATGAGTTTTATCAATTATTGGTGAACCATCCATCGACATATCCATTATACCTCCCCAAGTTCTAAGCATCTTTAATCTACTTAAAAAAGGGAACAAAGCGATGCCACCAGTTAATACATGTTGGATGGTTGGTAAATTTCCTTTTTGTGCATAACTATTATATCCATCTAAATCACCGCCCATAACCATTTCGCCTTTATCTGATTGACTAATATAAAAATGACCTGCACCAAAAGTTACTACCCCATCTAAAACTGGTTTAACTGGTTCAGAGACACATGCCTGTAAAAGATGAGTTTCAATTGGTAATGTCATATTTAATTTATCTGCTAAAACATTTGTACTTCCAGCAACACAAAGACCAATTTTTTTAGTTTTAATATCTCCTCTTGAGGTTCTAACTCCATGAATTTTTCCACCCGAAACATCAAATCCAGTTACTTCACAATTCTGAATTATATCTACACCCATAGAATCTGCTTGACGAGCATAACCCCAAGCAACAGCATCATGTCTTGCTGTGCCAGCACTTGGTTGTGCCAATCCACCAAAAATAGGATACCTAACATTCTCTGAAAAATCTGCCATTGGAATAATCTTTTTAATCTCTTCTCTATTTAATAAAACCGCATCTATTCCATTCAATCTCATAGAGTTTCCTCTTCTTGCGTATGCATTCATTTGCGCATCTGAGTGAGCTAAATTAATTATTCCTCTTGGAGAAAACATGACGTTGAAATTTAATTCCTGACTCATGTTTCGCCACAAATTCATTCCAAATTCATTGAATCTGGCATTATCATCATACATAAAGTTTGATCTGATGATTGTTGTATTTCTTCCAATATTACCTCCCCCAATCCAGCCTTTTTCAATAATAGCAACATTTGTAATTTTATGTTCTTTGGCAAGATAATAAGCTGTTGCTAATCCATGGCCTCCGCCACCAATAATTACAACATCATACTCTTTCTTTGGCGATGGATCTTTCCAAGCTAAATCCCATTTTTCATGGTTAGAAAAAGCATTCTTAATAAGGCTAAATATTGAGTATTTTTGCATTCTAAAATTTTATAATAATGAATATAAATAGTTCATATTTTTTTTATATATAATTTTTAGATATTTCCAAAGTCTCCAAAAAGAGATACTAATCGTCAAAATTTTATATTTTAGAGAGTTTAATGAGTGAATTAAAATCAGATATTCAGATAGCAAGAGAAGCTAAAATGCAACCTATTAAAGATATTTTAGCTAAAATCAATGTTCCTGATGAAAGTTCAGCATTCAGTCCAATGGGACGTCACATAGCAAAAATAAATTTAGAATATTTAGATAGTTTGAAAAATAAAAAAGATGGAAAGCTAATTTTAGTTACAGCAATAACACCAACTCCCGCGGGGGAAGGAAAAACAACTACCTCAGTTGGATTAAATGATGGGCTAAACAAAATTGGAAAAAAATCTATAGTGTGTTTGAGAGAACCAAGCTTAGGCCCTTCTTTTGGAATGAAAGGTGGTGCTGCAGGTGGAGGATATGCTCAGGTTGTTCCTATGGAACAAATTAATTTACATTTCACGGGTGACTTTCACGCTATTACATCAGCACACAATTTACTTTCAGCATTAATTGATAATCACATTTATTGGGGAAATAAACTTAATATAGATGTTAGAAGAGTAGTTTGGAAAAGAGTAATGGATATGAATGATAGATCATTAAGATCTATTGTCGTTGACTTAGGTGGTGTTGCTAACGGCTATCCTAGACAGGATGGCTTTGATATAACTGTTGCTTCAGAAATCATGGCCATATTTTGCTTAGCTACAGATTTAAATGATTTAGAAAAAAGAATTGGGAATATTACAATTGCCTACACGAGGGACAAAAAATCAATTTATGCAAAAGACTTAAACGCACATGGTCCAATGACAGTTCTTTTAAAAGAAGCGATTAGACCTAATGTAACACAAACTTTAGAAAATAATCCAGCTATAATTCACGGTGGACCATTTGCTAACATAGCACATGGATGTAATTCTGTTATTGCAACTAAAGCAGGTCTTAAACTATCAGATTATGTCGTTACCGAAGCTGGATTTGGTGCTGACCTTGGAGCTGAAAAATTTTTAGATATCAAATGTAGAAAATCGGGAATTAAACCAGATTGTGTTGTAATTGTTGCAACGATAAGAGCTCTCAAGATGCATGGTGGAGTAACGAAAGATGATTTAAAAAAAGAAAATGTTGATGCATTAAAAAAAGGATTAATCAATCTAGAAAGGCACATAAATAATACAAGAAAATTTGGTCTACCAGTCACAATTGCTGTAAATTATTTTATAACGGACTCTGAAAAAGAAATGAAAGCCCTACTTGATTTTTGTAAAACTCAAGGTGTGAAAGCTTCTAAGTGTACGCATTGGTCTAATGGTGGAGAAGGTGCTAAAGAATTAGCAAAAAATGTAGCTGAAATTTGTGAAGAAAATAAAGATACTTTCAAATATTTATATGAAGATAAATTACCTCTCTTTAAAAAAATTGAAAAAATTGCACAAGAAATTTACCATGCAAGCGAAGTTGTTGCTGATACTAAAACAAGACAACAATTAAAAGATTTTGAGGAAAAAGGTTATGGGAATCTTCCAGTGTGTATTGCTAAAACTCAATATAGTTTTTCAACAGATCCTAATCTTAAAGGTGCACCAACTGGACATGTGTTACCAGTAAGAGAAGTGAGATTGTCATCAGGTGCAGAGTTTATTGTTGTTGTTTGTGGAGAAATAATGACAATGCCAGGTTTGCCAAGAGTACCGGCAGCAGACTCAATCAAATTAAATGACAAAGGAGAGATAGAAGGTTTATTTTAACTTAATTGATTAAGCCAATTTTTTAATTCTAACATTCTTTTTTCTTTGTTAGTTACTATAATTTCTTTTTTTATAAATGAAATATGTTTTTCAACTTCTCCAGTATCTTTAAAAACTTTTCTATTTTCAATTAATTTATCTTTTCTAAATTCAATTAAGCTTATCATTTTTTCATATGTTATCTCTGGGTGATATTGTAAACCCCAAACTTTAGTATCATTTATCTCGAAATATAAACTTTGTATTTTGTTTATCTTATTGGAGGCTAAACAAATGCCATTTTTTGGCAATTTTACAACTTCATCAAAATTAAAAGCAGGGGAATTAAATTTTCTATCTTTGTTAAGATAAAGAGGATGGCTTATTCCATTTTCATTTACTTTAATTTCATTTGCTATTCCTATATGCGAGTTATTTGCTTTTTTAACTTGACCCCCAGCAGCAGTAACTGCTACTTGCATACCCCAACAAATAGCTAAAATTTTTTTTACTTTTTTTTGACAATCTTTCATAAATTCAATTTGCTTTCTGATTTCTGAAGTATCATCATAAATATTTAAGCTACTACCTCCCCATATTAGCCCATCATAATTTTCAAGTTTACCAAATATTAATTGAATATTTTGATCTGATGATGGATTAACAACATCAAATTTTAATTCATTTGTGAAATAAGCAAGACTTTCTTTTAAACTTTCTGTATGAGTTTGTATTCCAACTTTTGAAAAACTTTGATTTTCTTCTCTTAAATTCCCCTCAACAATTAAGATATTCTTCATTTGAATAAATCTCCTGTAATGCTGAACTCATACATCATCTTCAGATCATCTTTATCAATTTTTCGTGGATTTCCATTTGTTGATGGATCTTCGTATGCCATTAGAGATAATTCATCTAAATTGATTATTGAACAATCCATAACATCAGAGAGCTTATGAGGAATTCCTAGTTCTTTTCTTAAATCTAATATCCATTCTAAAAAGCTATCAAATTTTTTATCTAAACCCAAGTAATCACATATTGAAATTATTTTTTTTTCTATTGAGTCTTTGTTAAATGTTAAAACGTAAGGCATAAAAATTGCATTTGATAATCCATGATGAATATTGTATTTGGCATTTACTGGATGGCTTAGTGAATGAATGGCACCTAATCCTTTTTGAAAAGCTGTTGAACCCATCGATGAAGCTGTTAATAAATTTTGTCTTGCTTCAATATTTCCCCCATCTTTGAATGCAACTACTAGTGATCTCTTAATCAATTTCATTCCTTCTAATGCAATACCTTCTGCCATTGGATGATAATTTGGTGCACAAAAAGCCTCGAGGTTATGAGCTAATGCATCCATACCTGTAGCTGCTGTTAATCTTGGAGAAAGCTCTAGGGTTAATTTTGGATCCAAAATAACAATTGAAGGTAATATTTTGGGATGAAAAATAATTTTTTTAACACCTGTTTTTTTATTTATGATAGCTGATGCTCGACCTGTTTCAGATCCTGTTCCAGCTGTTGTTGGAATTGCAATTATTGATGAGATTTTTTTTTCATCAGCTCTTTTCCAATAATCTCCTATATCTTCAAAATCCCAAATAGGCCTATTTTGTCCTGACATAAATGCAATAGCTTTTCCAACATCAATTGCACTTCCTCCTCCTATTGCAATAACTCCATCACAATTATTTTTTTTAAATTCATTTACACCTTCATCAACATTTTCTCCGATTGGGTTTCCAGAAAAATTTGAAAAAATTTTTAATTCTTGAAATTTTTTTTTAATTTCATTTATAATCTTTTGTATGAATGGTAAATTTATTAAATCTTTATCAGTAACAAATAAAGGTTTAGAAATTTTTAAATTTATACATGCTTCCCTCAAATCATTTACTCTATCTTCACCAACCCAGACTGTTGTCGGATAATTCCAATTAAATTTCATATATAATCTTAACTGAATTTGAGTTTTTTATTATTCAATATTGCTCTGAACAAATTAATCATTAAAGGAATTTTCTTTTTATTAATTTTTTTTAATATAAATGGTGCAATTTCTCTGACAAGTTGCTCTCCCTCAACAGTATCATTTTGCATAAATTTTTTCTTTGCAATTTTAAATGTATAACCTTTACCTAAGTAACTCCCCATTTTACTATTTCGACCGCCCGCTGCACTAACATATAAATCACCAGCTCCAGCAAGTCCAAGGGCGGTTTCTTCTTTACCTTTAAAATATTTAGTTAAAAAAATCATTTCTAAGATTGATTTCTGAAATAAATTAGATGAAGCATTTAAGCTTTGACCAGCTCCAATTACCATTGAGTATATATTTTTAATTGCAGAACATACCTCAACCCCAATGACATCTTTAGAAAATTCAGCAAGATAATATTTTGTTGAAATTCTTTTTCCAATTTTTTTTGCAAAATTGATGCTTTTATTTGCTATGACAACACTTGTTTGATTTTTTCTAGCTAATTCTTTTGCTAAACAAGGGCCTTTTAAAACTGATACATTTTTTATTCCAGAGTTTCTTTTTAAATTTTCTGAAATTGTTAAAATTTTCTTATCTTTAGATAAATATTTCAATCCTTTAGTAAGTACTAAAACTGGAGTTTTTATTTTTTTGTATCTTAATTTTTTAGCAATAAAATCAATTCCTGGCAAACTTAAGGCAATTACTAAAAGATCAAATTTTTCTTTTAAAAGATCGCTTGAAAATTTCCTAAATTTTAACTTACTTGGAAGTTTAATTTTTAATGTAGAATGAAACTTTTTTTTTGAAGATAAATCTTTAATAAATCTTTTTGAGTAGGGTTCGGTAATTGTGACATCATTTTTATTTTCAAGACATGGGATCGTAAAAGCAGAACCCATTGCACCACCGCCAATTACTAAAATTTTCTTCATATGTTATTAGCTTAAAAATTAAGTGTTTAATACAACACATACGAGAGAAAGTAATCTCAAATAATCCTAGTTATATTGTAATATTTTATTTTAAATTACCAATTTTGTTAGTAAAATAATTTTACAAATTTAAATTTGGTAACTTAATGACAAAAGTAGCAATAATAGGAGCTGGACCATGTGGATTGTCTATGCTCAGAGCATTTGAATTAGCAGAAAAAAATGGTGAAAAAATCCCTGAAATAGTTTGTTTTGAAAAACAAGAGAACTGGGGAGGATTGTGGAACTATAATTGGAGAACTGGTTCTGATCAGTATGGAGATCCTGTGCATAACAGCATGTACAGATATCTATGGTCAAATGGACCAAAAGAGTGTTTAGAATTTGCAGATTATTCATTTGATGAACATTTCGGAAAAGCCATTCCTTCTTTTCCTCCTAGAGCAGTTTTGTATGACTACATTATTGGAAGAGTAAGCAAAGGAAAATTAAAAAGTAAAATCAAATTCAACACTAGAGTAGTAAACACAATTTATAAAAATGATAAATTTGAAGTTAGTTATCAAGATAAAGTCAGCGATAAAATATTAAAAGATAATTTCGACTTTGTAGTAGTGTCCACTGGACATTTTTCTGTTCCCTACATTCCAGAATATGAAGGAATGAATTCTTTTCCTGGAAGAATTATGCATTCCCACGATTTTAGAGATGCAGAAGAATTTAGAAATAAAAATGTAATAGTTCTTGGTAGTAGTTATTCTGCTGAAGATGTAGCGCTTCAATGCAACAAGTACGGTGCTAAAAGCGTAACTATTGGATACAGACATAATCCAATGGGATTCAAATGGCCAAAAGGTATGAAGGAAGTTTACTATTTAGATAAATTAGAAGGTAAAAAAGCAATTTTCAAAGATGGCACTGAACAGGAGGCTGATGTAATAATTTTGTGTACTGGTTACCTTCATCATTTTCCATTTTTAGACGAAAATTTACAATTAAAAACAAGAAACAGACTTTATCCACCTAAGTTATATAAAGGTGTAGTATGGCAAGATAATCACAAACTTTTGTATCTTGGCATGCAAGATCAATTTCATACCTTTAATATGTTTGACTGTCAGGCTTGGTATGCAAGAGACATGATAATGAATAAAATTAAAATTCCGAATGATAAAGAAATTGAAAGTGATATTAATAAATGGGTTGCTATGGAAGAAAAACTAGAAAATCCTGACCAAATGATTGATTTTCAAACAGAGTACACAAAAGAACTTCATGAAATGTCAGATTATCCTAAAATTGATTTTGAATTAATTAGAAAGCACTTTAAGGAATGGGAACATCATAAAGTTGAGGACATATTAACTTATAGAAACAAATCTTTTTCTTCTCCTGTAACAGGATCTGTTGCTCCAATTCATCATACCCCATGGGCAGATGCAATGGATGACTCATTAAAAACTTTTTTGAATAAATAATTTTAAATTAATCAATACCCAGGTGTTTTTTTCTTTTCTCTACCCAAGATCTAATTAAGTTATCGAATATCAAAGCTATAAAAGCCACACATATACCAAGTGTTAATCCGATACCTGCACCATTTTTATCAGATAGCGCTTTAAGAATATATTGACCCAAATCTTCTGTGCCGATAAATGCTCCGATAATTACCATAAATAAAGCAAATACAATTGTTTGATTTATACCAAGCATCATGTGAGGAAATGCTAAGGGAAACTCTATTTTAGTTAATCTCTGAAATTTATTCACACCAGACATGGTTGCTGCATCATGTAAACCAGCTGGAACACTTCTAAGTCCTTCAATTGTATATCTTGTTGCAGGTATTGTTGCATAAACTATTACTGCTATCAGTACAGATGTGTCAGTGATACCAAATAACATCATTACAGGAATTAGATATACGAATGATGGGAATGTTTGAAAAATATCACATACACCTAACATAAAATTTGCTGAGTTTTTATTTTGGAAACATAAAGTTCCCACTGTAAAACCAATTATGCATGACACAATTACACCAAAAGTTGCCATATAAGCTGTGACTAATGCCCTATCCCACCATGGGCTAAATGCAATAAATAAAGTTAAAGCAGCGACTACTAAAGCTGAACGTATTCCACCAATTAAATACCCTGCACCAACAACCAATACAATTGTGGCAATAACAGGCATTCTTAAATACAGAGCTCTCATTGGTTGAAGTACCTCTTGAATTAACCAAGTATTAAATGCTTTAATGTACACGAAAAAAGTATCAAAAATCCAATCAACACCTTTATTCCAAAAATCAGCAGTTGATATTCCTTTATTATGTGGAATTTCAAACAAGTAATTAAATGTTCCTTTGAATAAAAACGTTCCAACATAAGCAAGAATTATTCCGATCACTACTGTTGCTGCGAAAAATATTAAATTTTTATTTCTTTGAAAAAATGTAAGATTTCCAAAGTAATCTTCTTGTTTATTTGCCCATGCTAATGACATCTTATCTAGTAAAATCGCAATCAAACTAATACATAAACCTGCCTCTAGTGCTAATCCAATGTTAAGTTGGTTTAATGCTAATAATAAATTAAATCCTAAACCTTTAGCACCGATAAAAGCTGAAATAACTGCCATTGAAAAACAAACCATTATGACTTGGTTCACTCCAATCAGAATATCTCTCCTTGCAGTTGGAATTAATACCTTAAACATTAATTGCCAATTATTACATCCACTCATTCTTCCAGCCTCTATTACTTCTGGGGGGACAGCTCTTAATCCTAATATAGTTAATAATATCATTGGCGGTATAGCCACAACCATAGTTATAATAACTGCAGCATGATCACCTACTCCAAAAAGTACAAGCGCTGGTACTAATACAGCGTATTGTGGCATCGTCTGCATCACTAATAATATTGGATATAAAGCTTTCTCAACTCGTTTACTTTTAAATGCTGCTATCCCTAAACCTAAACCAAAAATAAATGATAATGGGGCTGCAACTAGTATGAATGAAAGAGTTTGCATAGACGGTTTCCATTGACCAAATACAGAAATGTAAACCATAGTTAAACCTGCAAATAAAGCTAAACCTTTTCCACTAAGTTTATATGAAAGTAACGCCGCCCCTACTGCAACTATAGTCCAAGGCAATCCGGGTATTTCAGCCCAAGGATTTTTGTCTATCCAGTCCCAACTAGTAAAAGCTACTATAGTTTCAAGGCCTCCTAATAAAATCTCTCTAATTAAATTTATTAAAAAAGTCATGAATGCTGTTAAATTTCTACTTATCTCTAAAACTATTGGTCGACTTTTAAATTCTTGAGTATCTTCGTTCCAAATTTCAATTGGCATCCATTCATTCATTAAGAAAAATAATGAGTCATTTATCCAAATAGGCAACCATCCAAGAAGCGGTGGCAACCTCCAAAAAACATCAAAAGCATAATATCTTACTTCTTTACCTAAAAATACGTAACTACTTTGATTTGGGTCTTTTACGAATTCTGCTTGACCTCTAATAAATTTATAAGTTTCAGGAACTTCGATTGCAAAACATAATGCAAAAAATACAATTAATAAAAATAGCCATTGAAATGTTTTTGGGTATTTTTTTAAAAGTTCCATAATCAATTATTATTTTTTCTTCCTCCAAAAACTGTATTAATTATTTTACTTGGATTTATAGAGCCAATTACATTATTATTATTATCTATTACAGCTACTGATTTTTCTTGAGTAAGAATTTTTTCAGCAACATTCTCTATAACATCGTCTTTGGAAACCTTTAAATCACCAAGATTTTCTTTAGATGTATCCATTACATCTTCTATTAATAAAACCTTTTCTCTAGGCACTTCTTCAGTAAACTTTCTTACATATTCAGTGGCTGGATTTAAAACAATATTAGCAGGTGTGTCTAACTGTTCAATTATACCATCCTTCATAATTGCAATGCGATCTGCAAGTTTTAAAGCTTCGTCAAAATCATGAGTAATAAACATAATTGTTTTTTGTAATTTTTCTTGAAGTCTCAAGAATTCATCTTGCATCTCTTTTCTAATTAATGGATCTAAAGCTGAAAAAGGTTCATCTAAAAACCAAATATCTGGTTCTACAGCTAACGATCTTGCAATTCCTACTCTTTGTTGTTGTCCTCCTGAAAGTTCTCTAGGAAAATAATTTTCTCTTCCATCAAGTCCAACTAGCTTGACCATATCCATAGCTTTGCTGATACTATCTTCAGTTTTAATCCCTTTTATTTGAAGTGGGAAAGCTATATTTTCCACAACAGTTTTATGTGGTAGCAAAGCAAAGCTTTGAAAAACCATTCCCATTTTATTTCTTCTAAGATCAATGAGTTCTTTATTATTTAACTGTAATAGATCTTGGCCTTCTATAAAAATTTTTCCACCTGTTGCATCAGTTAATCTGGAAATACATCTTAATAATGTTGATTTACCTGAACCAGATAAGCCCATAACAACCAACATTTCTCCTTTTGACACTTCAAATGAAGCATTGTTTACTCCTACGATACATCCATTTTCTTGAAAGGTTTTAGCATCAACATTGCCATTAGAATCCTTGAGCATCTTTTGAGCATTGGCTCCAAAAATTTTATAAACATTTTCACATTTGATTACTGGCTCAGACATAAATTTTAATTAAGTTATATGAAATTAAGATAAAATTAAATCCATAATATTATCATTCCTCCTTAAAAATTTTTAATAAAGTAAACTCTAGTGTCAATTCCAGTACTTAAAAAACTTAATGCTTCACCACTAACAGTTATTGACTCATTTACTCCCACATTGTCTCCACTTACTGTAAAACCAGCAAAACATTTATTTTTTTCTTGATCCCACTTAACAAATGTTTCATCAATTTTGTTTCCATTAATTGTATAAATTTCATGTGCTCTAAAATTTAAAAAATTTGCACCCATAATTGCTCTTTGGGGTATTAGTTTTGTTGCTTTACAAACTTGTTCATATACTTCATCTGTCAATTTATAATGATCAGTACCATCAAATGTAACCAATATTCCTGAGGGTAGTTTAGATATTAATTCACTCAATTTCTTTTCTTGTGCAATTCTTTCTTCTTCTAATTTCATTTTTCTCACCAGCTCATCACCACCACCAAAAATAATATTTAAAACAGAAAAAGAAAAAAATATTATTAAAACAATTAAAACCAAACCTCCAAATTGCTTTATAGTCTCTGGTAAATCTTTAATTCTATTTAAATAATTTTCTTTTGACATTTACTCTTGCAACTTTCCATTTTTCCATATACCAGATTTTTGTGTTCCATCTGATGAAGTAAAAGTTCCTTTTCCATTCATAAATCCTTTTGCCCATTCACCCTCATAAGTTGAGCCATCAGGAAAAGTTAAAACACCTATACCACTCCACTCACTATTTTTAAATTCACCTTTGTAGATATATCCATTAGGCCAAGTTTCTACTCCTTGACCATTTTTTTTTGTACCAACCCATTCTCCCTCATAGGTAGTTTTATCTGTATAAACCCATTTGCCAAATCCATTTTCACAATTTCCCTCTTTACAACCAGTACTTCGTGCTAAGGCAACTGATGTAATTAATAAACTTAAAATTGTGTATAAGAGATATTTTTTCATAACAATACTTTACACAAAATTTACCGAAAAAAAATCAGACTTTTTGGTCATGTTTAATACATGAATATATTGAAATATATTTTTCTGTATTTTCACTTTTTATATTCTTAGTAATTTCATGAATTAATTCTCCTGTTTTTCTAGTAATAATACCTGACTCAGAATAATTATTTTCTTGATCAATAGATTTAAATAAAACCACATCTTTGTTCACAACTTTAACATTTAATTGTGATGAGTCTGAAAGAAATAATGTCAATCCTTTGATTAAAAGTGTTCCTGGTTTTTTTGATTGAATTTTGAATTTATCCAACCCTTTTTCATTTAAGTCTTTAGCTAAAAAGGTTTGATAATTATATTCTGAATTTTTAATTATTTTTTTTTCTAAATTACAAACAAACTCAAGATCTATATTTTCTGTTATACTTACATCTTTTGCTAAAGTTTGATTAAAAAATAATAAACTTATGAATATACTTAAAAAATATTTGAACATTTAATTTTGTCTTAAAAAAAATCTCCCCCAACATCGTTGGGAGAGATTTAAAGATTTAATGGCTTTTAACTTTATTTAGTAAAAGCTTTCCAAACTTTCTCGTTCTTTTTTAACCATGCTTTTGCAGCATCCTCGTGAGTCATTTTATCAACGTCAACTAAAGCTGCCATTGCACCAATTTGACTTGTTGTGAAAGAAAGTTTTTTGAACATAGCTGCTGCTTTTGGATGAGTTTTTGGAAAATCAGCATTTACTGCTTTTTTCAAATAACCATCTGGCGAACCACATTTCCCGTCTCCACCATCTTCAGGTCTACAACCTGCTGTGTATGGAGGAAAGTCGATAAATGTAAAACCAGCACCATCTGTAAAGTTAGGTGTCCAGTTAAAGATGATTGTTCCTCTTCCTTCTTTTTCAGCTGCTGCTAACTCAGCCCAAAGTGCATCGGCACTTCCAGCAAATTTAACCCACCAAAGATCACCTAAACCTAAAGCGTCAACTCTTTGTGGAATTAAATCACCATGCCAAGTTTGTGGACCTTCCAACATTCTTCCTTTTCCATCTGGAGAGTCAGGTGTTGTAAAGTTTTTAGCACAGTCAGGATTCTTTAAAGCAGTCCAGTCTGGTAAACCAGGACATAATCCTTTTTCAGCAACCCAGTTTGGATATCCCATATCTTCAAGTGTTCTTGCCTCATGGTCACCCCAGTCTAACAATCCA
Source organism: uncultured Pelagibacteraceae bacterium (assembly GCA_902566365.1). Taxonomy (GTDB): domain Bacteria; phylum Pseudomonadota; class Alphaproteobacteria; order Pelagibacterales; family Pelagibacteraceae; genus Pelagibacter. Next base: position 129,410 of record CACFIH010000003.1, on the reverse strand, counting down.
CCTTTATCCAAAGCAGTTGTAAAAGATTTACCAAAAGCAGATTCCCATACCTCGTGAGATAAAGTTACGTCACCAATTCTAATTGACTCGTAAACTGCTTGAGAGTCAGCGTTAACATATTTAACATTATTTCCCATACTTTCCATAATTCCACCAATAACGTAAGCCATTACAATTTGGCTTGACCAGTTATGAGTTGGGATTACGATGGGTTTTTTACTATCTGCTGCGTTTGATATTCCAGCAAAACTTACTACTGAAATTATCATTGCAGATACTAATGATATTATTTTTCGCATTTATTCCCCTTTCTTAATATTAAGTCTTGATAGTATGTGCCTAAGTAAAATGATAGTCAACTACTAGATATTTATATAATATAACAATAGATTATAAAAAATGTCGCAAACTACTTTAGATATTAAAGAGCCAGGATTAAATGTACTACCACCTGGAGTTGAAAGGCATGTTGTAAATGCTGGTGGTCTCACTGGTTTACAAATATTTCCTGATGATGAGATAGAAATAATCAATGATGAGGGAAATCAAATTTGTGAAATAATTTGTTTTGACAAGGATGGAAAATCTGAGCTTGGAATTTTAAATCAAAAAGAAAATAGTAAAATAAATTTTATTAAAGAAATACTTAATAGAAAAGATGAAAGTTCTTTAATTACAAATCTCCAATTAAAGAAAAGAAATTTAAATATAAATAAATCAAAATCATCGATTTTATTTGACGATAAAACACCAAGTGGTGAAAAAATTAGAATTAAATCAAAAGACAAATGTTATGCAATTTTTGCAGCTCCACAAAATGACATGTTGGTCAGTGAACAAAATCCTTCAAGTGATTTAACAATATTTATTAAAAGAGCAAAAATCATTAATGATAAAGAATTATCAATCATACCTGATCCAATTTATGAACCAAATTATGAAAAAAATATAGATAGAGAAACTTCTATTTCTTATCAAGTCAAAGAAGGTGATTATATTCAAGTTATAAGCCCAGCAGGAAGACAATGTTCTGATTTTGTGGCATTTGATACGAGAAAGCTAGATAAAAAAATTGAAAAAGGTCTTGATTGGCAAACAACAAGAACTTTTATGGGCAATACTTTTCCTGGACCAGGATTATTTTCAAAATTTTATGATACTGATCATGAACCATTAGTAGAGGTTATTAGAGATACAGTTGGCAAACATGATACTTTTAACCTAGCTTGCACTTCTAAATATTATGAAGACGCTGGTTATTTTGGTCATCCAAATTGCTCTGACAATCTCACAAATTCAATGTCTAAATATGGAATTCAAAAACAAAAAGGATGGCATGCTATTAATTTATTTTTTAATACTTCAGCATCAGGATTAAACTCTGTTATTTCTGATGAATCATTTGCAAGACCTGGTGATTATGTAATATTTAGGGCACTTAAAGATCTCACGATTGGGACTACAGCATGTCCTAGTGATATTGATGCATGTAATTCGTGGAATCCAACTGATATTTTTGTTAGAACTTATGACAAAAAAAAAGAATTTTCAAAATCATTTGCTTTTAGAATGAAAACAGACTCCGAAAAAAAACTTACTAGAAATTCTGGTTTTTACGAAAGAACCTCAAAATTGACTAGAAACTTTATTGATGCTAGAGGTTTTTGGTTGCCAAATGATTACACTAAACATGGTGTAGTTGAAGAATATAATGCATGCAGGGAAAAAGCTGTTCTAATTGATTTATCTTCTTTAAGAAAATTTGAAATTATCGGACCTGATGCTGAAGAGTTAATGAATTATACATTAACAAGAAACATTAAAAAGCTTTCTGTTGGTCAAGTTGTGTATTCTGCAATGTGTTATGAAAATGGAATGATGTTTGATGATGGCACTTTATTAAAATTAAGTGAAACCGGTTTTAGATGGATTTGTGGAGATGAATATGCAGGTGAATGGTTAAAAGAAATAGCTAAGAAAAAAAACTTGAAGGTAAATGTAAAAAACTCAACAGATCAAATTAGTAACGTTTCTATTCAAGGACCTAAGAGTAGAGAAATTTTAAAAAGACTAATTTTTACTCCTCCTACCCAACCATCGATAGATGAATTAGAATGGTTTAGATTTACAATTTGTAGGGTTGAAGAACTTCAAGGTATTCCACTAATTGTATCAAGAACAGGTTACACTGGTGAACTTGGTTACGAAGTTTGGTGTCATCCAAAACATGCACCTGAAGTTTGGGATAAGCTTATGGAAGCTGGAAAAGATAAAGGTTTAATTCCTGCAGGGTTTGCTGCTTTAGATAAATTAAGAATTGAGGCGGGTTTAATTTTATTTGGAAACGAATTTGATGGGCAGCAAGATCCTTTTGAAGCAGGAATAGGTTTTGCAGTTCCACTTAAAACTAAAGAGGAAGATTTTATAGGAAAAGAAGTTTTAAAAGAGAGAAAAGCTAATCCACAAAAAAAACTTGTAGGTTTGGAGCTTATTGGAAAAGAACATGCTGGCCATGGTGATTGTGTTCATGTTGGAAGATCGCAGGTTGGAATAGTAACAAGCGGTTGTCTATCAACAACTCTCAATAAAAATATAGCACTTTGCAGAATTGATAATCAATATTCAGAACCCGGAACAGAGGTTGAAGTTGGAAAGATAGATGGTCATCAAAAAAGAATTACAGCTAAAGTTGTGCCATTCCCACATTTTGATCCAAAGAAGACAAGAGTAAGATCTTAATGACAAAAACAGCCAAAGATTTGTTGGAATTCTGGGAAGATCAAATGAAACTTTCTCATACATCTTCTAATTACTTTTTTAGAAAATCACCTTCTCATTATCATATGATGCTTTTAGTAATGCATGCTTATAAATATCAAGAAAATCTCACAGTAGAAGAATTAAAGACCAAGTTATTTAAAACTTCTAGGCCAAAATCTGCTTTAATGATAAATGAAGCGTGTGAAAAAGGTTTTTTTTTCTTAGAAAAAACATCTGGTGATCAAAGAAAAAAACACATCAAACCTAGCGAGTCATTTATTGAGGAATTTAATCAATATCTTGCAACTCTAAAAAATCTAAGCTTCTAAAGAATTAGTAACTAATTACTTATATATTTTATATATATAAAAAATTATATATTTACGTCGCACGAAAAATAAAGATGTAATTATGTCATTACCGACAAAAGCAAAAGTAGTTATAATCGGTGGAGGAATCCACGGTTTAAGTACTGCATGGAAATTATCAGAAACTTATAAAAATCCTGGTGATATTATAGTTTTAGAAAAAAAAGATACTGCTGCAGGTGCTAGTGGAATAGCTTGTGGTGTAGTAAGAAACAATTATTTCCAACCGGCAATGAGAGAATTAATGGCTCATTCAGTTTCTGTTTGGGAAAGTGATCCAAAAGCATTTAAGTACAATCCAGTTGGTTATTTACAGATATCGCCTGAAGTAATGCATGAGGATGTTGCTAGCATTTATCAACAACAAAAAGCAATTGGATATGAATCTACATTTATAGAAGGTGAGAAGGATTGCGCTAATTATATGAAAGGTATTTTCGATGATTGGCAAGCACAAGGTATTACATCTATTCTTCACGAGAAAAAAGGTGGATATGCATTTAATAAAGACTCAATAAAAGCTCTTGAGAATAAATCTACGTCGAATGGTGTTCAGGTTATAAAAGGCATTAAAGTTACAGGTTTTAAAAGAGGGAGTAATAGTAAAGCAGTAACAGGTGTAGAAACTGACAAAGGTACTATTGATTGTGAACAAGTAGTTATTGGAGCAGGACCATGGGCTAGAGATTTCTGGAACATGTTGGAATTACCTAAGACTGCAAACATTAAAGGTAAAGATGGAAAGATGCATGTTACTGATATGTGGACTTACTGGATGTTACAAGAGGGTGTAATTGGTGTTGAGCCAGATTTTTTAAAAACAAATGATGGTAAACAACCACCTGTAGTTCACGTTGACTCTACAGCTCCATTATATTCAGATAAAACAAAAAAATTAATTACAGATAAAATTTGGGGAATTTATTACAAGCCAGATATTGAAGGTTTAGGTGTTCAAGGTGGAACATCTCCTTACATTGTTAAAAAACATTTTGATGAAGTAAATGTTGACCCTTATGGAATAGAGTCACCTGAGTATCAAACTACAGATGCATTTAGTGAAATGTGGTGTTCTGCATTAGCACACTGCCAAAAAAGATTTCAAGGAAAATCAGGTTTATATAGAAAAGGTCCTTCAGGTGGTCTTGGATGTATGACACCAGATTCATTTCCAATTTTCGATAGATTTTTTGAAAACGTTTATATGATTGCAGATGCAAATCATGGGTACAAAATGATTGGAGTTGGAGAGCTTGTGGCAAAAGAAATTCTTGGTACTGAAAGTGATTTATTGAAACCGTTTAGATTCAACCGTTACGAGAAGGGAGAACTTCACCCTACTTCGAACAGTCCGTTCCCTTGGAGTTAAACTTCAAGCCTAGACACCTATAAATTTTTCAGCTACGTTTGGATAAATTATAATTCATTGAGGGGAAAATGACTGATCTAGAAAAACATGTTAACCGTCCAGGTAGAGACAAGTTAGTTAAAAAAGTAAGAGAGAAAATTAATGAGTTAGGAATAACTTATATTTATTATCAATTTATTTCAGTAACTGGTAGAGTCGTAGGTAAAGGAATTCCAGCAGATCATTGGGAAAGAACGGCAGAAAAAGGTTTTCAGTTAGTTTACGGTGCAACAGCAAACTTATTTTTAGATCGTCATAATAACTATATTGGATATGGTCCTGAGGCTATGGAATTAGTTGGCATTCCTGATCCAGAAACTTTTTGCCAATTACCCTGGGATAAAAGAGTTGGAAGAGTATTTGTAACATGTTTTAGAAATAGAGAAGAAAGACAAAATCCAGGTGGACATTTAACTTCTGATTGCAGAGGTAATTTGAGAATTTTCATGGAAGAATTTGAAAAAAAACATGGACTTGAATTAAGAGTTGGAACAGAGCCTGAAATGATGTGGCTAACAAAAAATGAAGATGGAACTCCTACTGGAAAAGGTTTTTCTAAACCATTCTGTTATCATATTGATCAATTTGAATCTTTAAGACCAGTTTTTATGAAAGTAATTGAATATTCAAAAGCCATGGGTCTAGACATGATTCAAGGTGACCATGAAGACGCTCCAGGTCAATTAGAGTTAAACTGGACTTACGATAATGTTTTAAGAAATGCTGATAGATTATCGACTTACAGACAAATTTGTGCACAAGTTGCAAGAGAACATAACTTGATTGCATGTTTTATGACTAAACCTTTCATGGGTGTATCAGCAAGTGGCTGTCATACTAACATGTCCTTATGGAAAGGTGGAAAAGTAAAAACAAACAAGCTTGGTCATAAAAGTTTACCAGCTGTTGAAGAAGTATTTGGATATGTTGAGGGTGGAACAAATACCTTTATGCCTGACACAAAAGATATGCAATTACCTGGTAAAATAGGATTACAATCAATTGCAGGTATAATGGAACACTTGCCAGCTTTAACAGCTCTTGGTTCTTCGACAGTAAATTCATACAGAAGATTGTGGGATCAAGGTTTCTGGGCACCTGTTTATGCTGACTGGGGTTATCAAAACAGAACTTGTGGATTAAGAGTGTCTGCACCTGGAAGATTTGAATACAGATCAGTAGACTCAATGCACAATCCTTATTTATTAGGTGCGGCCTTGTTAAAAGCTTGTGATCATGGAATAAGTAATAAAATGAAACCAGCTGCTCCAGAATCTAGAAATATTTATGAAGCTCAAAAAGCGGGTAAGGATGTTAAAAAACTTCCTTTAAGTTTAGGTGAAGCTTTGGAAAGGTTATCAGAAGATGAGGTAATTAAATCAGCTATGCCTGATGAAATGTATAAAGTTTTTCATTGGTATAAAAATGATGAATGGGAAAGATTTTTAGGAGCAACAACTCAATGGGATCTAGACACTTATCTAGATTGCTTACCATAAAAAATACGGAAAGAGGAAAAGTATATGTGTGGAATTGCGGGATTAATTCATAGAGGGAAATCTTCGAAAGTTGGTCATGAGCTTCAAGGTATGTTGCAAGCTCTAAAACATAGAGGAGAAGACTCTACAGGTTATGCTTTATACGGAGATACTGATGGAAAAAATTTTATCATGCGTTTTAAAGTTGGAGAAAACGTTGGTGAAGGTAGCACATCAGTTGCTGAAGATGTGTCTGTTTATGATGAAAGAAAAAAAATTGTTGATAGTTATCTAAATGAAATGGGTGCAAAAATTATCAAAGATGAAAGAATACTCCCCTACTCATTAAGATATGAAATAGAATATGATAAAAAAGATTTATTAGAATTTTCACAAAAGATTGAGAGTATTCCTGGAGTAGAAATACTTTCAATGGGTAAATCATTAGAAGTAATTAAAGATCTCGGAAATGCTAAGATGGTTTGTGATAGATATAATTTAGATAAACTTGTTGGTACTCACGCAATTGGGCATGCAAGAATGGCAACTGAGTCCGGTGTAGATATCAAATCTGCTCATCCATTCTGGGGTTATCCGTTTAGCGATGTATCAGTTGTTCATAATGGTCAGCTTACAAATTATTGGAATAATAGAAGGGCTCTAGAAAATAAAGGAATGAGATTTATGTCTGAGTGTGACTCAGAACTTATTGCTGTTTATCTAGCAGAAAAAATGAGAGATGGGGCATCTCTAGAAGAAGGCATGAAAGAGTCTTTAACTGGATTAGATGGTGTCTTTACTTATTTTGTAGCTACAAAAGACTCTTTAGGTATGGCAAAAGATACTATGGCTGCTAAACCTTTAGTTTTGTATGAGTCTGATGATTTGGTAGCAATGGGTTCTGAAGAAATAGCAATTCGATCAATTTTACCACAAGAAATTGATACTTATGACCCATTCGATGGAGAGGTAAAAGTATGGCAAATATAAAAAGTGCTTCCAAAAAAACTAAAGCCCAAGCTATGGGTATGCACACTGAAGTTTTAACAGGTCGAACACAACAAAAATTTTTCAATCCTGATGAAGCAGAAAATTTCTATTATTTTGGAACTCATGATGTTGACTTTAACAAGAGAACTGACCTCGATGTTAAAGATATGACTGCTGCAGAAGCAAATAAAGAAATAGATAATTTGATGGGACAAGGTTATGGAACAATTGTAATTAAAAACCCTCAAGGAAAACATAGTTTAGGTGTTGGTATTTTAAATAAATTAAATTTAATCTTTGAAGGGAGTTTAGGATATTTTGGAATGGGTTCATGTGATGGTCCAATAGTTCGAATCAATGGAAGAGTTGGATGGTCTTGTGCAGAAAATTTGATGGCAGGTAAAGTTGTAATTGAGAAAAATGCCGGATCCTGTTTTGGAGCTGCTATAAGAGGTGGTGATTTAATCTGTAAAGGTAGTGTTGGTGCAAGAACAGGTATTGATATGAAAGGTGGCACAATAATAATAGGTGGTGATGCGGGTGCATTTACTGGATTTATGATGCAGCGAGGAAGGATCATCATCTTAGGTGATGTCGGTATAAATTTAGGTGATTCGATGTATGATGGGACAATTTTCGTAGGTGGAGAAATTGGCTCTTATGGTAGTGATGCTGTAGATGCCGAGTTGACTAGAAGTGATCAAGATTGGTTAAAGAGAAAATTAAAGGTTGCTGAGATCGGTGAAAATTTTGATGTAAGTAAAATGAAAAAAATTGTAGCAGGTAAAAAACTTTGGAATTACGATAACTTAGAACCTACTGAGAAAAAAGGAGCGATTTGATGGCTAAGAAAAAAAAGAAAAAAAATGGTAAATTAAAAACTAATGGTAACGTAGGTGGAAAAGCTGACGTCCATTTAAGTTCTAACGGTGGCAGAAATAAAAGTTTATTAGGTCATAATGCTATTTTCACACCAGAGGTGATTGACGATATTCATATTAAATCTCAGTTAGGAAGATACAGAATGCGTGGAATGGCATTGATGAAAAAAATTCCAACATTTGATGATTTAGTTTTCTTACCGGGAACTCTTACTAGGTTTGTAATCGAAGGTTACAGAGAAAAATGTGAAACTAAAACTGTTATCGGACCAAGATGTGAAAATCCAATTGAATTAGATATTCCAGTTTATATTACTGGTATGAGTTTTGGTGCTTTGTCTTATGAAGCAAAAACTGCATTAGCAAGAGGAGCTACAATGGCAGGTAGCGCAACATGTTCAGGTGAAGGTGGAATGATACCAGATGAAAGAAGATATTCTGAAAAATGGTTTTATCAATGTATTCAATCAAGATATGGATTTAACCCACATCATGCTCAACTAGCTGATGGAATAGAAGTCTTTATCGGTCAAGGACAAAAAGTTGGAATGGGTGGTCACCTAATGGGTCAGAAAGTAACTGACCAAGTTGCTGAAATGAGATCATTGCCATCAGGTATTGATCAAAGATCTCCAGCAAGACATCCTGACTGGTTAGGTCCAGATGACTTAGCATTAAAAGTAGAAGAGCTTAGACAGCTAACAAAAAATAAAGTTCCAATTCAATTAAAATTAGGTGCATCAAAGGTTTATGATGATGTTCGTATGGCTGCAAAATGTGATCCTGACTCAATTTATTTAGATGGAATGGAAGGATCTACAGGAGCAGGCCCGCACATCGCTGCTGCAAACACTGGTATTCCTGGTATTGCGGCCATTAGAGAAGCAAGAAGAGCTTTGGACGATGTTGGAAAAACTGGAAAAGTCACTTTAATTTATGCTGGTGGCGTCAGAGATGGTGCTGACATGGCGAAAGCATTAGCTTTAGGTGCAGATGCAATAGCTATTGGTACAGGCTCTATGATTGCGCTTAACTGTAACAAAGATATTCCAGAGGCTAATTTCGAAAAAGAAATGGGTGTAAAAGCTGGTGAGTGTTATCACTGTCATACCGGAAGATGCCCTGTGGGAGTTGCTACACAAGATCCAAAATTGAGAGCAAGATTAAATCCTGACGACGCAGCTTTGAGAGTATATAATTATTTACATTCAATGACACTTGAAGCCCAGTTATTAGCTAGAGCGTGTGGAAAAACAAATATACACTCTTTAGAACCTGAGGATTTAGCAGCGCTTACCTCTGAGGCTTCTGCTTTAGCAAAAGTTCCTTTAGCGGGTACTAATTACACTGTTGGGGTTGATAACTTTCATAAAATTTAAATGTAAATATGTCTAAGAAAAAAAATAAAAAGAAAGTTTCAAAATCAGTTATTGTAAAGGATCAGCAGCTTGGGAAGAAAAAAGAGACAGCTAGAGAAAAGATGATTGGTCAATCTATTGGTTATAGATACGATGTTAATCTTCTTCCAGACTATAATAAAATAACTCCTTTTTTAAAAAAATATGTTGAGGCAATGGGTTGGGATGATCTTAATTGGCTCGAAGATGTTCACATGGGTTATGAAGAAGGAAGACCAGCAGTTTTTTGTAGAAATGCTAATGGTTGGGTTACAATTCCTAAATCAATTAAACTACCAAATAATCAACAAGATAGAGACATGATAGCAAGAGAACTTTTAGTAAAGTTCCAAATGTCTCCAAAGCATCCTCTTGTTGATTTGAAAAAAGCATACTTAAAATTTTAAACACTCAATCAAAAGTTGATTTTTTTTTAAAACCTCTTGTCTTTACTAGGTTTTAGAAGATTGTTTCGTTTGTCACACCCTCTGAAATTTTATAGGGTTTCTTAAACAAATATGGAGGGAAAATATGACTGATCAGTTAGGAGCTCTTACAACCATATTTACAGAATTTTACTACTGGATAACAGTGGTGCTAATGTTTTTAATACACGTTGGCTTCTGTATGTATGAAGTTGGAGCTTCTCGATACAAACACCATCAACATACTCTTATGAAAAACACAATGCTGATCCCCTTGGTAACAGTAACTTGGTTTTTATTTGGTTGGTGGATTTATTGGGCTTTCCCAACAGGACCAGGGATAGCGCCTTCAATAATGAACGAAAGTACAGCATTAATAACTGATGAAACTTTGTTTAGTGCAATGTGGCAAGTACCAACAAGTGATATTATGGCGGTTAATCTTGGAGATCACATTAATGGTGTTTTCTGGGCTGCCTTTTTATTATTTTCTTGGACTGCTGCCTCAATAGTCTCTGGAGCAATAATTGAAAGGATAACTACTTTTGCATTTGGTATTTTAGCAATAGCAATAGGTTCAGTATTCTGGACAATTGATGCTGCATGGGGATGGCACTTTGATGGTTGGATGCTTAAAATTTTAGGGTACCATGATGCCTATGCATCAGGAGTAATTCACGCAATTGCTGGTGGATTTGCTTTAGGTGTGCTAATGGTTTTGGGTCCAAGAATTGGGAAGTTCTCATCAAGTGGTGAACCAAGAAATATTGGACCAAGAAATCCTTGGCTTGTAACAATTGGATTATTTCTAATTTATACTGGTTTCTGGGGATTCTACGCGGCATGTAACATTCCAATATTTGATCTTGGCCCAGAATACGGTATGGAAGGTATATCTTATTGGACGGCTACAAACATTTATGTAACGCCTACTACACTTAGCGGTATTACTTTTAACTTCTTGATGTCACTATCAGGAGGATTATTAGCTGGATACTGGATTGCAAAAGGCGATCCATTCTGGACTTACTCAAGTGGACTAGCAGGTATCATATGTGCTTCAGCTGGAAATGATTTATATCATCCAATTCAATCAATGATCATAGGTATGATCGGAGTTGTGCTATCGTACAAATTACATTATTGGGTTGAACGTAAGTTCAAGATCGATGATGCAGTTGGTGCTGTTGCAGTACACGGTTATGCAGGATTTATAGGTCTTGTAATTTGTGGTTTTGTTTTAAATGGTTATCCATCATCTGGTTACAGTGTTGGAGCTATGTGGGACGGAACTACTTATGCATCAATAAATCCTTTGGGTATGTTCTTAGGAGCAATAATTATGTTCTTTGTTCTAGGATTAATACCAGGCTATATCATCGCAAAAGTATTACACGGAATGGGTAAATTAAGAATTCCGCGTGAAGCTGAAATAGCTGGACTAGACTATGAAATGATGGAGACTGCTAAATCTGACGAGAAAGCAGTTGCATCAGCAACCAGGTAAAGGAGGAATAATATGGCGACAGTTACAAATTGGATTGATCACCTGAATAAACCAGCAGAGGAAGTTGCTGGTGCAATTTATCCTGGTGCTGGATCTAGTGAAGGACTATTAGTAATACTTGCTATAATTATATGGATTGGTTGGCATGTTTTAACCGCTAAATCTGAGAGTGATGAGCTAGAAAGATTAGCAAGGAAAAGACATGGTCCAAATGACCATAAAAGCAATATTACTGATTGGTAATTAAATTAAAAAATTTGGGCGCTACAACTTTTGTGGCGCCCTTTTTTTGTCATATGTCAGAAGAGAACAAAGATAAAGAGGAACTTAGACCAAGTAAGATGAGAGGTGTAGCTTTTCCTAAAGCAAAGTATGGCGCAATTATAGCAGTAGTTATAATTATTGTTGTAAATTTAATTTTTTATAAAGAAACAATTTTATCTTTTTTAAAATAATTGTGTTAACTTAAGTTATGCCAAAAAATTTATTTAAAATTGCTAAAGAAAAAAAAATTAAATATTTTTTGATAAGCTTTGTTGATTTATTTGGAGTGCTTAGATCAAAACTAGTACCAGCACATGCAATAAAAGATATGCAAGAAACCGGCGCAGGATTTGCAGGGTTTGCTGCTTGGTTAGATATGACACCTGCAGACTCAGACATGTTTGGAATTCCAGATCCAGATAGTTTAATCCAATTACCTTGGAACAAAGAAGTTGGTTGGCTTGCATCAGATCTTTGGATGAATGGAAAACCTGTAGATGCCTCTCCAAGAATAATGTTGAAGAAACAAATTAAAAAACTCTCAAAACAAGGATTGACTATGAAATCTGGTGTGGAGTGTGAATATTTTTTAATATCTCCTGATGGAAACTCCATTGCTGATCCAAGAGATACTCAATCAAAACCTTGTTATGATCAATCAGCCTTAATGAGAAGATATGATTTAATTAAAGAAATTTGTGACTGTATGATTGAAATGGGATGGGGTCCTTATCAAAATGATCACGAGGACGCTAATGGTCAATTTGAAATGAATTGGGATTACTCAGATTGTTTAAAGACAGCAGACAGACATACGTTTTTTAAATATATGGTAAAAACTATTGCTGAAAAACATGGTTTAAGAGCTACATTTATGCCTAAACCATTTGAGAATTTAACAGGAAATGGTTGTCATGCCCATATTTCTGTGTGGGATGGAAAGAAAAATAAATTTTTGGATAAGTCTAATGAGTTAGGTCTTAGTAAAATGGCATATAATTTTTTAGGTGGGGTAATAAAACATGCTTCATCTTTGTCTGCTTTTTTCAATCCTACAATAAATAGTTATAGAAGAATTAATGCACCACCAACAAAGTCAGGTGCATCGTGGTCACCAAGCAGTATATCTTATACTGGTAATAACAGAACTCATATGGTTAGAATTCCAGATCCAGGAAGGTTTGAATTAAGATTAATGGATGGATCTGCTAACCCTTATTTACTGCAAGCAAGTGTTCTTGCCGCTGGAATTAGTGGTATTAAAAACAAAATAGATCCTGGAAAGCCTCTTGATTGTAATATGTATAAAGATTTTGCAAAATATCCAAATCTGCCAAAACTTCCTGATGAGCTAGATCAATCGTTAAAAAAATTAAAACAAAATAAAGAAATGAACGAGGCTTTTAGTGCTGATGTAATCGATAGCTACATAAAACTTCGAAGCACAGAAATTAAAGAATTTGAAAGTTTAGATAAATTTGATAAGTCGAAACCTATAACCAAGTGGGAAAGACAAAATACTCTAGATTGTTAAAGTGAAGAGTTTAAAAAATCTAAGAAGCTGGAAATATAAAAAATTATTAAAAAATAATCTTTATAATTTTAAAAGAAGTTATGTTTTAAAACATCTTCCTTCTGCATTAATCACCAATGCTTTTAAAGCGATTTCCAGTTGGAAAAATTATAAAGCAACTCCTCTTTTGTCACTTGATAAATTAAAGAAAAATTTGAAACTGAATAATATATTTTATAAGGATGAGTCTAAAAGATTTCATTTAAAATCATTTAAAGCATTGGGTGGAGCGTACGCAGTAGAGAGAATATCTAAAGGAAAAAAAAATATTGTTATTTCATCAGCAACAGCCGGTAATCATGGTAGATCTGTTGCCTGGGGAGCAAAAAGATTAAATCTAAAATGTAAAATTTTTGTAAGTCAATATGTGAGCCAAACAAGAGTTCGTGAAATTGAGAAATTTGGTGCTGAGGTAATACGGGTTAAGGGAAATTATGAAAATTCATTAGAGGAATGCAAAAGGCTTTCAAAAAAAAATAGTTGGCAAATTGTTCAAGATGTCTCTACCAAAAACTATAAATATGTTCCTCAACTTACAATGGCTGGATATTCTATTATGATAAAAGAAATATCTAAACAAACAAACCATTATATAACTCACATATTTGTTCAGGCTGGCGTTGGAGGATTAGCGGCAGGTGTAGTTGCTGGGGTCGCAAAATATTTTAAAAGAATTCCAAGAATAATTGTTGTTGAACCTGATAGAGCTGATTGTGTTCTTCAGAGTATTAAAGCAAATAAACTGAAAAAAATAAGAATTAAAAAAGAAAGTATTATGGGTGGGATGTCATGCAATGAAATGTCACTGGTCCCATGGCTAATATTAAAAAAAACTTCTAATTATTGTGTTTCTGTTGCTGACAATAACGTTGCTAAAACAACAGCGATGTTAAAGGATAGAAAATTTAGCAAAGGTTCAATCATAGGTGGTGAATGTGCAACTCCTGGAATTATTGCTCTTATAGGTTTAGCTAATAATCCAAAAGCAAGAAAATCATTAAATATCAATGAAGATTCTAACATTCTTGTTATTGGATGCGAAGGAAATGCAGATGTTAAACTTTATAAACAGCTGCTATCTAAAGGTAGAAAATAATATTTATTATGACAAAAAATGCTATAGCTTGGATCAGGGAAGACTTTAGGATTGATCACAACCCTGCTCTCTCATATGCCACTCAAAATCATGAAAATGTTATTGCTTTATTTATTTATAATAAAACCGATTTTGATAACAAACGAGAAGCGCAAAAGTGGTGGTTGTTTAAATCTTTAGAAATATTTAAATCTGAATTATCTAAATACAAAATAAATCTCCAAGTATTAGCCGGTGATGAACTAGATATATTTTCTAAAATTAAAAAGAAAGATGAAGTCTCAATATATTGGAATAAGATCTATGAACCTGACGTAATTGCTAAAGGAAAAAAAATTAGAGATATTTTCTTAAAAAATGAAATTGAATTCAAGTATTTTAAAGGAAATATACTCAATGAATTTCAAGAAGTTACTAAAAACGATGGAACACCCTTTAAAGTATTCACTCCTTTCTGGAGAAATGCTGAACAAAAATATTTAGGTTTACCACCAAGTAAAAATTATATTGTTAGAAAAAAAGCAAAATTAATATCTTTTTTCAAAAATTGCGTTGAACCAAAAGATATTTTGCCAAAGAAAAAATGGTATGAAAAATTTGATAATTATTGGAAAGTATCAGAAAATGACTCAAAAAAAATCCTGAACAATTTAGTTAATGATAAGATTAAAGAATACGGTTCAGCCAGAGATTTTCCCTCTATAGAGGGCACGTCAAAGTTATCTCCTTATATCAAACATGGACAAATACATGTAAGCACTATATGGAAAAAATGTAATGAAATTAAATCAAAAGGTATTGGTTATAGAAAATATATCAATGAACTAGGTTGGCGTGAGTTCTCTCATAGTTTAATTAATTATTTTCCCGAGTTTTTAAAAGGAAATTACAGAAAAGAATTTGATAAATTTCCTTGGGTAAAAAACGAAAAATTTTTGAAAGCATGGAAATCAGGAATGACTGGTTATCCGATTGTTGATGCTGGTATGAGGGAATTATATGAAACAGGTTGGATGCATAACAGAATAAGAATGGTAGTTGGTTCTTTTCTAGTGAAACATTTGAGAATTAATTGGACTGAAGGTGAAAAACATTTTAGAAATTGTTTACTTGATTTTAATAAAGCCAATAATGTAGCTCAGTGGCAATGGGTTGCAGGTTGTGGAGCAGATGCAGCTCCATACTTCAGAATTTTTAATCCTATTCTTCAAGGTGAAAAGTTTGATAAAGAGGGAAAATATGTAAAAAAATGGATACCAGAATTAAACAAAGTTCCTCAAAAATTTATTCACAAACCTTGGGAAATGGAAATGAAATATCAACAAACAATTAATACTATCATAGGAAAAGATTATCCAAAACCGATAGTAACACATGAAGAAGCGAGAGCTTCTGCACTTAAAGCTTTTCAAAGTTTAAAGAAAAATTAAACTTCTCCTAAAAAATGATGAATAATGGTTCTTGTCTGTGGGTTTAATCTGTGCTCAAATAAATAAATACCCTGCCAAGTTCCAAGTAATAATTCTCCATTTTCAACACTTAGAGAAATTTGATTATTAGTTAAGCTAGATTTTATATGTGCAGGCATATCGTCTTTACCTTCAGTCGTATGAATATACAACTTGTTATCCATTGGTGCGATTTTATTGAAATAATTGATTAAGTCTGTTTGGACATCAGGGTCTGCATTTTCTTGAATAATTAAAGATGCACTAGTGTGTTGAATACTTAAATTAAGTATACCGTTTTTAAATCTATTTTTCTTGATCCAATTCATTGTTTCATCAGTGAATTCGTATAATTTTTGTCCATTGGTATTCACTTTAAAGTTTTTGAATTTTTGTATCATAAGTTAAAGTTTGAGGAGGTTAGCTCATAAAGACGGCTAATTGTACGATTAAAAGGCTCTTTCAATGATTTAGATGACGTTAATTCATCTAGATTTTTTTCAGCGGTGATGGCAATTGGTATTTTCTTATCATAAATTATATCAATTAAGGTTATGAAACGGTGTTGTTGATTAGAATTTATGTCACAAAACTTTGGTATTTTATCAATAACCATAAATTTCGATAATTTAGCTATTTCAAGATAATCCTCGGCTCCCAAGTTTTTGTCACATAACTCATCAAATGTAAATCTTACAACTCCTTCATAGAATTCTTTAATTCGAAATTCTCTCCCTTTAATATCAAGATTTTGAATAGTTTTTTTTCTATCCTTTGAAATAATTCTAAAGAATTTATTCATTTTAAAATTACTTTCTTGGTTTAGTGGAAAGAAATATCTACCATTTTGATTTTCTTTTGATTTTCTATAGTCATCTTCAATAATAAGCTCATGCTCAACAGTCTTTTTTTTCATAATCTCAATAAAAGGTTTGAACTGATCACGTTGTAGACCATCCTTATATAAATCAGAAATTTGAATATTTGAGGTGATAATTATTTTTATATTCTCACTAAATATTTTATCAAATAATTTACCTAGTATCATAGCATCTACTATATTAGTAACTTGAAATTCATCAAAATATATTAAAAAAGCTTTTGATTTTAAATCTTTAACAAATAAATTAATAATATTTTCGTCTCCCTTATTCTTGTTTTCATGAACAAAATCATGAAAATTTAACATAAATTCATTAAAGTGAAGTCTTAGTTTTTTTTTAGAAATAAAATCATAAAAAAAATCTAATATCATCGTTTTTCCAACACCAACACCCCCATGAAGATAAAAACCTTTTTTATAATTTTCTTTTTTAAAAAGATTGAAGATCGAAGAATGAAAATTTTTATCACAAAAATCTTGAAGTAATTTAATTGTCTTTATTTGATTTTGATTAATTTCTAAATTTTTTGAATTACAAAACAATCTAAATTTTTCCTCAAGAATTTTGGACATCAATTTTTTTTTGATTTAAAATCAATACCATATTCTGATCTAGGTCCTTTTCTTAATCCAAAAGGCCCTGGAATGAAAATTGTCATAGGTTTTGTTCCAGGCTCAAGGTCAACTCTGTGAAATGCGTTAGCTGATCTAAAGCCAATATAACCAGGCTTTCTCCAAAATTTTCCCTTTCTTGTTGTTTCCCAATAACCTCCTCTAAGAATTATAGTAATGTATGGACAAAGATGGTTGTGTACACCGTCTCCATGATCATCCGCTAACATTTCGTGTATCAAAATATTAAATGGAAACCATTTAGGTCGATTTCTGAATAAAACATAAAATCGATTCATCCATGGTTTTGCTAAATCATAACGAGGGTGAGAAGGACCACGATCTAATACAATTTTTTTTCTACCAAATTTTTCTAATAATCTTAAAAACATCCTTAATTGTATTTAAATATAGATCTATTATTAATTATATATAAATGATTATCAAATATAAATGGTTCAGAAATTAAGTTTCTAGAAATATTCTTTATATTAATGATATTTCCTAAACTGAGATTAATTACTATAATTTTTCCATCATTATTTGTTATATAAAGATTTTCATTTCCCATTGAAAACCCAATAGTTTTAATTTTTTTTCTATCTTTAGGTTTGTAATTTTTAAATACGTCATTAATTCTAATAATATCACCTTCATCCTTAAGAAGTGTGTAAAGATATCCATCATCTGAAACTGTAAAAATATAATCTTCAATAACTATTGGTTTGATGGATGAGCTAACTTCGTTTTTCCAATTTGGTTTTCCTGTTTCAACATCTACTGAAAAGAATTGATTTCTATTATTAGAAAAATATATTGATTTACCAGAAAGTACTAATTTTGAATTCTTAAAATTATAATTTTCATTAACCATGCTGTTACTTTGTGTGGGTAGTTGCCATTGTATTGATCCATCTAAAGCATCAATAGCGGTAATGTCACCAATAGAATTTGAAAAAATAACCATTTCATTTGATATTACAATTGAATTTTTTGCACTTGATAATGTAAATGAATCTTCTGTTTGAAAATTCCATAACTCTGACCCACTCTTTATGCTAAAGCATCTAAGTGTATTCTTATAATCTACAATAAAAAAATTATTATCTTTAATCTTTATATCAGAATTAAAAGGATAAATATTATTCTGCATCCATATTAAATCCCCATTTTCTAAATTAATTAAATAAAATTTGCCTAAATTATCAGCAATTAAAACGTTATTTTCAATTTTGGAAAAAATTAATTTAGGATTAAGTTTTTTTTCTGACTTAGAATAATAGTTTTTTTTCCAAATAATTTTTTTATTATCATCATATCGAAAAATAGATCCTTTTGGACTGAAGAAAATAAAACCACTTTGTAAAAAAAGTGGAGAGAAATCTAAAGAATCTACATTTTTTAATT
The DNA here is from genome assembly GCA_902566365.1 of uncultured Pelagibacteraceae bacterium. GTDB lineage: Bacteria > Pseudomonadota > Alphaproteobacteria > Pelagibacterales > Pelagibacteraceae > Pelagibacter. Next base: position 110,913 of record CACFIH010000003.1, on the reverse strand, counting down.
TTCCAAAATTGAAATTTTCAACTTTTTCTAATAATCCAGAATATTTTAAAGAGCCAAAATTATTTTGGTTATAATTAACTTTATTTATATTTATTTGTGTTAAATCAATTTTTAAATTTGAATTAAACTCCTGTTGAATTTTTTTTTCTTCTAGTAAAACTTTTTTAATTTTTTTGCTTTCAGAAACAATCTTTTTTTCTTTATTCCAAATCTTTGAATTTTCATTGAAAGAACAGTTCAGCAAAAAAAGTGGGATAAAAATCAAAATGATAATTTTATTCACTTAAATCTCTATTTAATCGTTTTTGTGTTTCTCTTAAAATATCTTGATTTGGATTCTCGATAATAAGAATTTGATTGAAAAAATCTTTTGACTTTTCCTTTTCATTTTTTGAATAAAAAAATTCAGCCATCAGGTATAAAGCGTGGGACTTCCAAATACTATTTGAATTAAAAAGTGGGTTCAAAATATTTAATAAATCATTTTCGCCAACTTTGTCTGAATTATACAACGCCTTTTTGTAAATAATTAAATTCTTTATTTCATTTTCAAGAGGAGTTTTTTGTATCAAAATATCAAATAATTCATTGATAGTTATTGCTTCTTCTAAAAGATTGTTGTCTAGTATAAAATACAAAGAAAGTGGTGAATATGTTGGGTCTCTTTCATTTATTATTTCCATCAATAAATCGGCAGTTTTTTTTTTCGAATTTTCAGAATATTGAATAATTATTGAATTATAATTATCAGAAATATTTATTTTCTTACTTTTGTTAAATTCATTAAAACCAAAAAAAATAAGAATAAACAAAATTATAAATATACAAAACGAAATTAGCTTTCTTTTATTTTTAATAAAAAAGTTTTTTATTCTCTCATTTCGAGTATTAGAATTAATTATTGATAAATCCTCGTCCATATCTAAATCATATTTCTTAAAACATATTGAAGTATTCCACCATTTTTATAATACTCCAGCTCATTTTTTGTATCAATCCTGCATAAGGTTTCAATTATTTTGACATCACCTGATGCATATTTAATCTCAACTTTTACTTTTTCAGATGGATTAATTCCCTTTTCAATATCTATTACACTAATCAATTCTGAGCCTAATAGATTCAGATTTTTTCTGTCCATATTTTCTGTGAATTGCAATGGCAATATTCCCATCCCGATTAAATTAGACCTATGTATTCTCTCAAAACTCTCTGCAATTACTACCTTAACTCCTAATAATTTAGTTCCTTTTGCGGCCCAATCACGAGAGGAGCCTGTGCCATATTCTTTACCACCTATTACTACTAGGTCAGTTCCTCTTTTTTTATATTCTACTACTGCATCGTAAACTGACATAACTTTTTCTTCTGGGTATAATTTTGTGAAACCTCCTTCAGTTCCTGGAGCCATTTCATTTTTAATTCTAATATTTGCAAATGTACCTCTCATCATAACCTCGTGATTACCTCGTCTTGATCCGTATGAGTTGTAGTCCTTTGGAAGAATTTGATAATTCATAAAATACTCTCCAGTAGGACTATCTTTCTGAATATTACCAGCTGGAGAAATATGATCAGTAGTAACCATATCTCCCAATATCAATAATGGTCTTGCATTTTTAATCTCTTTAAAACCCTCTGGCTCATCACTAAGATTTTCAAAAAACGGTGGTTTTTTTACATAGGTAGAATTTTCATCCCAGTTATAAATACTACTCTTTTCTGTTTTGATTTCTTGCCATTGTTTTGGTCCCTCTGAAACATTTGAATATCGTTTAACAAACATATCTGCATTAAGTGAGCTCTTCAAAGTATCTTCTATTTCTTTATTTGAAGGCCAAATATCTTTAAAAAATACATCCTTGCCATTTTTACCTTTTCCAAACGAATCTTTAAATAAATCGAATTCCATGTGACCTGCAAGAGCATAAGCTACAACAAGTGGAGGGGAAGCTAGATAATTTGCTTTAATATGTGGCGAAATTCTTCCCTCAAAGTTTCTATTACCTGATAAAACAGAGACCGCATATAAATTTTCTTTTTGAATAGCGTCAACTATATTTTCTGCTAAAGGACCCGAATTACCAATACAAGTTGTGCAACCATAACCGACTAAATTAAATCCTAATTGATCTAAGTAGGTACTTAAACCTGCTTTCTCTAGGTAATCAGTTACTACTTGAGAGCCTGGAGCTAAGGATGTTTTGACCCATGGTTTAACATTCAATCCTAACTCGACAGCTTTTTTTGCAAGTAGTCCAGCTCCAATTAGAACATTTGGATTTGAAGTGTTAGTGCATGATGTGATTGCTGCAATTAATATTGAGCCATCCTTAATTTCATAATCAGTATCTTTCACCTTGGAAATTTTATACTCCTTTTTATCTGTAGCTTCTTTAAATACTTTTTTAAAATTACTTGATGCGTCAGTTAAAAGGACTTTATCTTGTGGTCTTTTAGGACCTGAAATAGTAGGAACTACAGTGGACATATCTAAAGAGATTTTATCAGTAAACTCAATTTCGTCACTTGACCACAAACCTTGTTCCTTCGCATACTTTTCGACAATTGCCACTGTTTGTGTATCTCTTCCCGAAAATTCTAAATATTTTAAAGTTTCTTCGTCTATTGGAAAGAAGCCACATGTAGCGCCATACTCTGGAGCCATGTTAGCAATTGTTGCTCTGTCTGCTAAAGTCAAGTTTTTTAATCCCGCACCGTAAAATTCAACAAATTTTCCAACTACACCTTTGTCTCTAAGCATTTTAACAACTGTTAAAACTAAGTCTGTAGCAGTTGTGCCCTCTGGCATTTTTTTTGTAACTTCAAATCCAACAACTTCAGGTATCAACATTGAAATAGGTTGTCCAAGCATACCTGCTTCTGCTTCAATTCCACCAACACCCCATCCTAAAACTGATAAACCATTTACCATTGTAGTATGACTATCTGTTCCAACAAGTGTATCAGGGAATAAGTATTTTTCTCCTTTGTATTCTTCCGACCAAACTACTTTTGATAAATATTCTAAATTGACCTGGTGACAAATACCAGTTCCTGGAGGAACAATCCTAAAGTTATTAAAAGCACTTTGACCCCATTTTAAAAAAGAATATCTTTCACCATTTCTCTTAAATTCAATATCTACATTTTTCTCAAATGAATCTTTTTTGGCTGATTGATCAACTTGAACTGAGTGATCAATAACTAAATCAACTGCAGATAAAGGATTAATTGTATTTGGGTCTTTATTTTTTTCTTTCACAGCTTCTCTCATGGCAGCTAAATCAGCTACTGCTGGTATTCCAGTATAATCTTGGAGTAAAACTCTAGCTGGCCTATAAGCTATTTCAGTTTTTGATTTCTTTGTATCCAGCCAATTTTTGACTGCCTCTATTTGATTTTTATTAACAGATACATCGTCCTCATATCTAAGAAGATTTTCCAGTAAAACTTTTAACGACTTTGGTAATTTTGAAATACCTTGTAAACCATTTATCTCAGCTTTTTTAAGTGAGTAGTATTTGAAATTCGTACCATTAACCTCTAGGTCAGATAATGATTTGTAAGAATTTTTATTTCCTGGTTTCATATTTTATATATAAAATGTAATTATGCTCAAAAGAAGAAGCACTGACATAACATAATTAAAGTATTTAATATATTTCTCATTTGTCGCAAATTTCCTTAGATATTTGCCAACAAAAGTCCAAAAGGTGATGCTTGATAAAGAAACCACAAAGGCAAACAAAACAACTTGAGTCGCATAATTAAGATAATTTTCTCCATATTCAACATATGTTGAAACTATAATAATTCCTATCAAAACTCCTTTCGGATTTAAAAATTGGAAAATGAAAGTATCTAAAAAAGAAATTGGATTCTCATTTTTTTTTTCGTTAGATGCTTTTGAAAAACTTATCTTATAAGCTAGGTATATTAAGAATAAACTTCCTAAATATTTCAAAATAGTTTGTATAATCGGAAATAATTTAAAAACATTTACTAGTCCAATTGTTAAAGCAAATACAACTGCTGTAAATCCAAAAGTGACTCCAAAAATGTGTGGGATTGTTTTTTTTATTCCAAAATTAAAACCAGAATAAGAAGCAACAACGTTATTTGGTCCTGGTGTATAAGCCGCTACAATCCAAAAAAGTGCCATAGATAAAAATTCTGGATGCATATCTATGCTATAGGTAATCCATTTTCTACTTTTTGTGAGGGATGTATCAATATAACTTTTCCTTCAGAGTCTATTGAACCTAAAAGTAAAAATTGAGATTTTACACCTGCAATATTTTTTTCTGGAAAATTACAAACACCAATCACTTGTTTGCCAACCAAATTTTCCTCATTATAAAAATGAGTAATTTGTGCTGATGATGTTTTAACACCTATCTTATTTCCAAAATCTACCTCAACAACTAAAGATGGTTTTCTAGCTTTTTCATTTTTTTTGACCGAAAGTACTGTTCCAAGTCTAATGTCTACTTTTTCAAATATGTCGTATGTAATTTGTTCTTTCATAAATGTGATATTTATATTAATTATTAGTAATGAGTACAGAAGTAAATTTAGAAAAATTATACGAGAATTCTATCAAAATTTTATCTGATTTAATTGGATTTAAAACTATTTCAGGAGAAGATAACAATGATTTAATTAATTATTGTGAAAAATATCTCAATGATTTAGGTGCTACCTCATTTAAAACTTATGATGATGAAAAAAAAAGAGTAAATCTTTTTGCAACAATCAAAGCAAAAAAATCAAATGGTGTTAAACCAATAATTTTATCTGGTCATACTGACACTGTCCCTGTTTCCAAAAGTTGGAGTACAGACCCTTTTAAAGCAACAATCAAAGAAGACAAACTCTACGGAAGAGGTTCCTGTGATATGAAAGGATTTATTGCATGCACATTAGCGTTTGCTCCAGTTTTTTCTAAAGTTGATCTTAATAGAGATATTCATTTTTCTTTCACTTTTGATGAGGAGACTGCATGCTTGGGTGCACCAATCTTAATTAAAGAACTTAAAAAAAGAAAAATTCAAGATGGAATTTGTATTGTGGGAGAACCTACAAAAATGAAAATCATAGATGCACACAAAGGATGTTATGAATATACTACTTATTTTGAGGGATTAGCTGGACACAGCTCAATGCCACACAAAGGTGTGAGTGCTGTTGAATTTGCATCAAAATATGCAAATAAATTAGTAGAGCTTAGAGAAGAATTAAAAAAAAGAGCACCCAAAGACTCAATATTTGATCCTCCTTTTTCAACATTACAAGTTGGAGGTATATTTGGTGGTATTGCTCATAATGTAATAGCTGACAAATGTCGTGTTGAGTGGGAGACAAGACCAGTTATCAAAGAAGATGGTATTTTTCTAAATCAACAAATAGATAAATATGCCAATGAAGTTTTATTACCAGAGATGAAGAAAGTTTTTCCTAATTCAAAGATAACAAAGGAAATAATAGGTGAAGTTACAGGTTTTGATCGTGTAGACAATTCAGAAGCATGTGAATTAGTCTCAAGTTTAACCGGTGATAATTCCAGAGAAGTCGTATCCTTTGGAACTGAAGCAGGATTATTTCAAGAAATTGGTATCAGCACAGTTGTTTGTGGCCCAGGTTCTATTGAACAAGCTCACAAAGTTGATGAGTTCATCGAGCTCAATGAGCTAAAAAAATGTTTAAAATTTCTTGAAGGAATTAAGAAAAATTCTACTCTAAATTAACTCCATCCACCAACAGATTTCACCTCTAAAAACTCTTCAAGACCGTGTTCCCCGGCCTCTCTCCCAATACCAGAATGTTTGAAACCACCGAACGGTGCATCAACAGCAATACCAGCTCCATTAACATCCACCATTCCTGATCTAAGTTTTCTAGCAACTCTTTTCACTTTTTCTTTATCTGTAGTTTGAATATAATTTGTTAATCCGTATGGAGTATCATTTGCAATCTCAATAGCTTCTTCCTCTGTTTCAAAAGGCATTACAGATAAAACTGGGCCAAATATCTCTGTTCTTGCTATTTCCATTTTATTATTTACATCGGCAAATACAGTAGGTTTTACAAAATAACCTTTTTCAAATCCATCAGGTTTACCTGGGCCACCAGCTACTAGTTTAGCTCCTTCATCGATACCTTTATTTATTAAGGTTTGTATCTTGTTGTATTGAGTTTCAGAAATAACTGGACCTATATGTTCTCCCTCTTTTTTTGGATCACCAACCTCAAATTTTTCTGTGTACTTCTTTAGCCTTTCAATTGCATCATTATACATTGATTTTTCAACTAACATTCTTGTGGGCGCATTACATGACTGACCTGAATTTCTAAAACATCTTAAAGCACCTCTTTCTATTGCATTTGGATCAGCATCTTTAAATATTATATTTGCACCTTTACCACCTAATTCTAAACTGACCCTTTTAAAATCTTTGGCAGCATTTTGAGAAATTAATGCCCCTGCTCTAGTTGATCCAGTAAATGAAATCATATTTACATCAGGATGACTTGTTAATGCATCACCTGTTGTTGCCCCGTCACCATTAACTAAATTAAATACACCTGCTGGTATTTTGGTCTCATCAATAAGTTCAGCAAGTATCATTGATGATAATGGCGCTAGTTCGGATGGTTTTAAAACCATAGTACAACCAGATGCTATTGCAGGCATTACTTTTAAACAAACCTGGTTCATTGGCCAATTCCATGGGGTGATTAGTGCACATACACCTTTGGGCTCATAAATAAGTCTTTGATTAGGCGCATGTTCTCCTAGTGGTTTTTCAAATTCGAAATTTTTTAAATATCTTATAAATGATTTTAAATGGGCAGCACCTGTTCCAGCTTGAAGTTTCGTTGCAAAATCTTTTGGTGCTCCCATTTCTGTAGTGATTGCAGTTGCAATATCAGCCCATCTTTTTTTATAATTTTCGTAAAGTTTTTCTAGTAATCTTATCCTTTCATCTTTTGGTGAAAATGCCCAAGAGCTGTAAGCATTTTTGGCTGCATTAACAGCATCGTTTACATCATCTTTATTACCCAATGATATAACAGCACAATTTTCTTCAGTCGCTGGATCTATTACTTTGATTTCTTCTTTGCTTTTTGGGGTAACCCATTTGCCATTAATATAAAAATTTTTTTTATTTTCCATTCAAGACTCCTAACCTTTCTCTATTTTTTTGCAAATAAATTTGTTAATTCATAAACTATAGTAGCAGCCGCAAGTGATGTTACCTCGGCATGATCATAAGCAGGTGACACTTCAACTACATCTGCCGAAATTAAATTCATACCTGATAAACCTCTAATGACATTAACCATTTCTCTCGTAGTCATACCAGCTATTTCAGGTGTACCAGTCCCAGGTGCAAAAGCGGGATCTAAAACATCAATATCAATTGATAAGTATAATGGATTATCTCCTACTCTTTTTTTTATCCTTTCTGCAATTTTATCAGTACCTTCAGTTTGAAACTCGTCACAATGAATTATCTTAAATCCAAAACTCTCATCATTTTTGATATCATTTCTACTATACAGTGGACCTCTAATACCAACATGCATTGAAGCATCATCCATAAATAGATTTTCCTCTCGTGCTCTTCTAAAAGGAGTCCCATGTGTGTAAGGTGCACCAAAATAAGTGTCCCAAGTATCCAAATGTGCATCGAAATGAACTAGAGCCACTGGACCATTGTTAATTTTATTTACTGCTTTTAGTAAAGGAAATGCAATCGTATGATCTCCTCCTAAACTTATTATGCCACCAGTTTTTTTAAGTAGATCCAAAGCTCCTTCCTCTATTTGCTTAATCGCTTCATCTATATTGAATGGATTGCAAGCAATATCACCTGCATCAGCAACCTGTTGAACTTTAAAGGGCTCAACATCGTAACTTGGATGATAATTTGTTCTTAAATGTCTTGAAGCTTGCCTAATACTTTGTGGACCAAATCTTGCCCCAGGTCTATAACTTGTACCTGCATCGAATGGTATTCCAACTATCGCAACATCACAGTACTCAACATCTCGTAATTCTGGTAATCTAGCAAAAGTTGATGGACCTGCAAATCTTGGAACCTTTGTACCACTTACCGGTTGAATGGGTTCTTTGCTTCTTTTTTTTTTCATCACAAAACCCTATCACATTCTAACAAATTGGAATATCTTCAATAATACTAATTATGAAATTATTTAAGTTCGTTTTATTGTGTTTATTTTTAATTTCTCCAGCAAAAGCGGATACGATTTATGAATTAATAAAGATTCCAAATCTGGAGATCTATAATATTAAAACTAAGAATAAATTAAGATATCTGAATGCTAAACAGCCATTTACAATAGGTAATGATAATAATATCAACTGTTTTAAATCGTCAAAACAGGACCTAGATAAAAAATATAAGATTATTGAAAAAAATCTTAATAGATATTCTCAAGATTTTTTAAAAAAAATAAATTTGAAATATATTGTTATGTGTGAGGACTTATCAATCTCAGGTATCAAAACTGCAGGAATACCTGACAATGTAATGAAAACTTTGATTGTAGATATAAAATTTAATGACAAATATTTTGAAAGAGTATTACATCACGAAGTGTTCCACATAATAAATGATAGCTACAAAGATATATTTAATGAAAAAATTTGGTCCAATTTTAATCCCAAAGAGTTTGATTACGTCAAATGTTCAACCTGCACAAAAAAAATAGGTTTAGATACATATTCTAAACCAGAAGGATTTATTACTGAATATTCGCAGTCGACAGCATCTGAAGATATGGCTGAAGTATTTTCTCATTTAATGTATGGAAATTTACCTGAAAAGGTTGATCCTATTCTTAAAAAAAAGATAGAATTCATCAAAAAAGGAATCCTAAAAATTGATGAAGATTTTATTTTATGATTGAAAAGATAAAAGCGTCAAAATCTGAAAAAATAATATTTATATTTGTTGTAATTTTAGGTTTATTTTCAATTACCTCTTTTTTTTTACTTAAAGATAAATGTTTATTTGTTAAGAATCATAACCCAAATGAAATTAATTTTAAAGATCCAAATAACATAGCAATTCTAAACGTTGACTGTGGAAATGTAATTATTGAATTATATCCAGACATTTCTCCTAATGGAGTAGAAAGATTTAAAACGTTAGTCAAATCGAATGCCTATGATGATGTGGCATTTCATAGAGTCATTAAAGATAAACTCGTACAAGCTGGAGATTTAGAATTTGGAAAGAAAGGAAACATTGATTATGGAAAAATTGGAACTGGAAAATCTGGTTTAGGCACAATCAAATCTGAAGTTGATAAAGATTTTAACTTCACTAAAGGAAGTGTAGGATTAGCTCGATCTTTAAAATATGATACTGAAGATAGTCAATTTTTTATAATTTTACAGGATGAACCTTTATATGAGGGTGAATACACACCCATTGGAAAAGTAATATTTGGTTTAAAAGCTTTAGAAAAAATTAAATACTTAGATAAATCTGAATATGTTTTAAGACCTGACTTTATTAATACTCTTAGATTGTTTAATTAACCAAAGGTTTTCCAGTAGCAAGAGTATGTTTAATTCTATCTTGAGTTTGTTTTGTTTCAATTAATCTCATAAAAGCATCAAGTTCTAATTTAAACAAATGATCCTCTGTGAGAGTCTTATCACTTGTAGTCTCACCACCACTCAATACATGGGCTAATTCTTTTGCTACAGTCAAACCATGATCCAATATAACTTTATCATTATAAAGTTTTTCTAAAATTTTGTTCATATCATCAATAACTTCTCTACCAGGTAAATTAAATGTAAGCTCATTTGGTGCTTTAAAGTCCTTGTTTTCATTTAAGATTTTTTTCGATACTTCAAGCAAACTATTTCTATTCATAATTCTTTTATTTTCAGGTAATAAGTATTTCAAAGGTTCTGCCTCAACTGGAGACGTAGCTGTTCTACCATAGCCAATTATATCAAATACTTTTAAGGGTGCATATTTTGGATCTTTCTTAGCCTCTTCAGTATTTAACCATCTAGCCAGCATTTCTTTACATCCACCTCCGGCTGGAATTAATCCAACAATAGTTTCTACTAATCCGATTACAATATTTGTATGTGATGCTACGAAATTACTTTGTACTAAAACTTCAAAACCTCCTCCCAAAGTTAAACCTGATGGAGCAGATATAACCGGGTATTTAGAGTACTTAAGATGTTTGCAAGTTTCTTGAAAATATTTAATAAATTTTTCTATCGATTTAAAATCATTTTTACTAGCAAATTCCATTGTATAAGTTAGGTTAACACCAGCAGAAAATTGCATACTCTCATTAATTATTATTAAAGGTTTATCCGTTGCTTTCTTAAGTGCGTCCATCGAGTCATAATCGAGTGCATTAGCTTTAGTCGTAAACTCGACAATATTAAAATCGTTAAATCTATAAATTGCTGCTGAGCTATTGCCATCAATACTTAAGGCAGTTTTCTTGATCTTCCCTAAAGTTTCAATTGATGTATATTTTTGCCTTTGACCATAAAAATTTTCATCTTTAGAATTCGACAAATTTTCTAAAAAGTTATTACCTTTATATTCATCAATTTTATCGAAAAAATTTTTAACACCAATTTCTTCTAACATCTCAAAAGGTCCTTTTGCCCAGTTAAATCCAAGTCTCATTGCCTCATCTATGTCATTAAATTCTTTGGTAATTCCTGGAACTAGTGATGAAGCATATTTTATTATCTTGGATAATACTGACCAAGCATAGTCTCCATACTTATCATTTCTATTAATTAGAGCCTTTAAATCTACCTTATCAGACTTAATATCTATTTTTTGACTTGTTGAATACTCGCCAGTTTCAAGATTAATAGCTTCCATAATTTTTCCACTATCAGTCTTCTTCATTCTATAGAAGCCGCCTTTACCTTTTCTCCCTGTATATCCAGTTTCAATTAATTTTTTTACTAAAGGAATTTCTTTAGCAACTTCATGGAACTCATCAGATTTTGGAAGTTCTTTGATAAAACTTTTTAAAACATCTGCCATTAAATCTATTCCAATCAAATCATATAATCCAAAAACTCCTGTTTTAGGTATGCCCATAGGTCTTCCAAAGATTGCATCTGCTTCCTCAACAGAAAGTTTCATCTTAAATGCTTCTGTCATTGCAATTTGCATTGCATAAACACCCACTCTATTTCCTAAAAAACCTGGGGTATCATTGCAAACAATCGCTCCCTTACCTAACTCAACTTCACAAAATTCTTTTAATTGATTTATTTTATCTAAATCATTGTTCTCATTCTTAACAATTTCAAGAAGACCCATGTATCTAACAGGATTAAAGAAATGAGTAATGCAAAAATCTTTTTTTTGATCTTTATTTAAATTTTGAGATAAAACTTTAATTGGGATTGAGGAAGTGTTTGATGAAACTATTGCTCCATCTTTCCTACTTTCAAAAATTTTATCATAAATTTGATGTTTTATATCAATTCTCTCAACCACTGCTTCAACAATCCAATCAGCATTTTTAACTACATCAAAATCATCAGATATGTTTCCAACTTTAATATTATCAATTTTTGTTTTATCTATTAATAAAGGCGGCCTTGATTTATGAATTCTTTCTCTGGCATTTTGACTTATCTCGGTTTTTAAATCTAAAAGTGTGACAGGGATATTAGCATTACATAGATGAGCAGCTATACCACTGCCCATTGTACCTGATCCAATAACTACTACATTCTTAATTTTCATTTGATTATTTTACTATCGATTAATTCCTCTAAGCCTCTCTGATCGTCTTCTTAGAAGCTCAGCGGTTACTAATATTAGTGTCGATAATATTATTAAACAAGTCGCAACAGCTAGAATTGTTGGACTCAATTGTTCTCTTAGACCTGTCCACATTTGAATAGGTATGGTTGTATTTTCTAACCCTGCTAAAAATAAAACAACAACAACTTCATCAAATGAAGTTACAAATGCAAATAAGCCACCCGAAATAACTCCAGGTAAGATTAATGGTAATGTAATTTTCATAAAAGTATTTACTGGGTCACTGCCTAAACTTGCAGCAGCTCTTGTAACACTATGATCAAAACCTGATAAAGTAGCAGTAACAGTAATTACTACAAAAGGTGTTCCTAATATTATATGTGCTAAAACAATACCTGTATGAGTAGCTGCAAGACCAGCCTTTGCCATAAAGAAAAATATTGCAACACCAGAAATAATTAAAGGTACAATCATTGGAGAAATTAAAACAGCCATAATCAAACCTTTGTAAGGCATATGTCTACTGCTTAATCCTAAAGCGGCAACTGTACCAAGTATCACTGACCCTATTGTTGCAAATATAGCTATTATAAAACTATTCTTAGCAGCCAATCCCCATGGATTTTTAGTTCCATAAATCATGTCTTTATACCATCTTAATGAAAAAGCGTCTGGGTCTAGACTCTTCATTCCATCAGAAAAACTTAAAAATTCCTCTGCATTAAACGATAATGGAAAGATCACGAACAAAGGTGCTATAAGAAAAAAGAAAACTGCTCCACAAATTGTTAAGTAAATATAATGCCAAATTCTGTAATGTGGTTCAGTATATTTTGGTAAAGCCATCTTAATTATCCTAATTTAATATTATCTATTCCAACTATTTTGTTATAAAGCCAATAAATGACTAACACTCCACTCAACAACATTAATCCCATTGCTGATGCAAAACTCCAATCTAATGTGCTTTTCATGTGGAAAGCAATCTGATTACTAATTAAAGTACCTGATGCACCACCAACTAGAGCTGGGGTAATGTAATAACCAATTGCTAAAATAAATACTAATAAACAACCTGCACCTATTCCAGGTATTGTTAATGGAAAATAAACTTTCCAAAATGCTACAAATGGCGTGCCACCTAATGATTTTCCAGCTCTCATTAAACTAGGAGATATTGTCTTCATCACGCTGTACAGAGGTAAGACCATAAATGGTAGCAATATTTGAGTCATTGCAACATAACTTCCAGTCTTGTTGTACATCATCTCAGGTCTATTGTCGTCTGCTACTAAACCTATTCCAACGAAAAAATCATTTACAATCCCTTGCTGTTGCAACAAAATCATCCAACTAGCAGTTCTAACAAGTAATGAAGTCCAAAAGGGTAACAGTACGCAGATCATTAATAAATTACTATACTTCATAGGTAAAGTCGCTAACAGATGAGCTATTGGGTAAGCCATTAAGAAACAAAAGACTGTTACAAAAAATGCAATCTCTAAAGTTCTTAGCCATAACACTCTATGAATTCGTCTATCTTCTTCAACGCTTACTATTTTCCCCTCCTCATTTACATACATATCCATACCTTTTAGATATTTTTGACTTGTAAATTCAGGGGCTCTTCTTTTAATTGCCCTCCAGTACTCAACATCAGCCCATCTTTTATGTACTGACATTATTTGTTCTTTGTAATTTCCTTCTTCAAATGATTTTGATTTTCTTCTTAACTTTTTGATAATACTTTTAAATCCATTTTTAGTGTAATTTAATTGAGTAGATAATTTTCCTTCTCGTTTATCTTCAACTAATTTTATAAAATCTTCATGAAAAGCAGCAAAAACTTCTTCTTCAGGTAATTCTTGACCGTCCCAGTTTTCCATTGCTTTAAAAGTTTTTGGAAGCATTTGTGTAACCATTTTATCATCAATACTTCTGAACAACATGTCACCTATTGGAAATACATAAGTAATGATTAAAAAAAATAATAAAGGAGCGACTAATAGGAAGGCTTTAATCTTATTTTTTCTCTCTGCTTTTTTAAGACTTACCTCTAAAGGTATTCCGTCTGTAGTTAAAATCTGTTTTGTTTCTGAGCTCATAAATAAAAAGGGCGGTTATAAATAACCGCCCTTAAATTATAATATATAATTAAGTTTAATAAAACTTAAATTATAGACCAGCTTTCATAGCTTCCCATTTTTCACCAAGCTCTGTTCCGTTATCAGCCCAAAAAATTGGATCTACTAGGAAGTAGTTTTTAGTGTTAGCTGGTGCAGTTGGCATTTGTGGTACCATGTTAGTCTTACCATCTTTATACCAAGGCTCCCCTGCTTCCATAATTCCTATAGAAGATTTTCTCCAAGGAGCGTAAGCGATGTATTTCGCACTTCCTGCTAACATCTCTGTGCTAGTCATCATAGCTAAAGCTTTTTTAGCCATACCATTAGCATCGTTTGGTCCGCCTTTAACTTGTACAAAATATTCGTAGTCAAGACCTTGGCCATCCCAAACTTGTTTGATTGGTGCACCTTCTCCAATTTCTGCATTGAAGAATCTACCATTCCAACCAGTAGCCATTACTACTTCACCTGATACTAACAGTTCTGGTGGTTGAGCACCTGCAGACCAAAATACACATCCACCGTTAGGGTCTGTGCAAAGTTCTTTGATCTTATTCATTGCTCTTTCAACACCTTTTTCTGTTTCTAAAGCTTTGTAGATTTTTGCTCCGCCTTTACCTGGCTTGATACCATCTGCAGCTAAAGCGATCTCTAAATTAGTTAAAGCGCTTTTGTAGATAGCTCTTTTTCCAGGGAATTTCTTTGTGTTAAAGAAATCTTTGATAGTCTTTGGAGTACCTTTAACGTTTTCAGTGTTATAAGCATAGTTCCAAGAATATAAAATATTTCCTACAGCACATTTACTTGGCATGGCAGTAAAGAAATCTTTACTTGCTGGAGTTCCATCTGGAGCTGGTGGGAAATCTTTGTCGAAATCAAATTCAACAAATAATCCTTCATCACATCCAGTAATAGTATCCATTGCAAACACGTCGATTATATCCCACGTGATTTTTCCAGCTTCTTTTTGTGCTTTAATTTCTGATAAACCACCTGAATAATCAACCCAAGCAATGTTAATGCCTAGTTTTTTAGCAGTAGGATCACCATAACCTAACTTTTGAGACTCAGTATAAGCCCCACCCCAAGACACTGCAGTTACTGTTGTTGCAAATGCTGAAGTAGTTAGTGAAAGTACAAAAGAAATAGCTAGTAATATTTTACTTAGTTTTTTCATTTTTCCTCCGTTTAAACGTTTAAAAAACTAATTAAAACAACTTCAGCTGTGAGAGTCAACAGGCGTTTTTATCTTATTCTATAGTGATTTTAGGATGTTTATTTTGGGTCTAAAGCTCTCGCGTCTTGACTGTTCCACCCAATTTTAATTTCATTGCCGAGCTTAATATCTAAGTTGGCAGAGCTATTTGGAACTTTTAATATAAATTCTGGATTGCCTAATAAATTTATTCGTACCCTAGTATGATCTCCATGATAAATAACTTCTTCAATTTTACCATTATGAATATTATCCATTTTATCTTTTGGATTGATTAACGCTCTTTCTGGTCTTAATGAAACTTTAGTTCTATCCCCTTTAGACTTAACAGATATTGGATTTGCAATTATTTCAGCATTTGCAAGTTTAACTTTACATTTTTCACCTGAAATATCTGAAACTTCACCATTAAATGTATTGTTCTCTCCGATAAATTCTGCAACAAATGAATTAACTGGTTTCTCATATAATTCATCTGGACTTGAAAGTTGTTGAACTTTACCATCATTAAATACTGCAATACGATTTGACATTGTTAAAGCTTCACTTTGGTCATGAGTTACATAAACTACAGTTACTCCAATACTTTCATGAATATGTTTAATTTCGTATTGCATACTCTCCCTTAAATTTTTATCTAAAGCTCCTAAAGGCTCATCCATTAAAACTAGTTGTGGGTCAAACACCAAAGATCTTGCTACCGCTACCCTTTGTTGTTGTCCTCCAGACAATTGTCCTGGCATCCTTGCTGCAAAACCTTGAAGTGATACCATTGATAATGCTTTATCAATTTTTTTATCAGCTTCATCCTTTGGAATTTTTCTTACTCTTAATGGGAATGCTAAATTTTCATAAACAGTCATATGTGGAAATAAAGCATAGTTTTGAAAAACCATTCCAATTCCTCTTTTATGAGGAGGAATACTCGAAATAGCATTTCCATCTAAATAAATTTCACCGTTGGTAGGAGTTTCAAATCCAGCTAACATCATTAAACAAGTTGTTTTACCAGAGCCAGAGGGTCCTAACATTGTTATAAATTCACCTTCTGCAATATTTAGTTGAAGATCTTTGACGACTAAAACTTTACCATCATAGCTTTTATCAACTTTATCAAATTTAACGAATTCTTTATTTACTGGCATAAATTAAATGAATTTAAAACATTTGTGAGAATAAATATCAACCTTTAATAATTAGCTTTTAACGTGAAGTTCTTTAGACATATTGCAAAATAATTCAGCTCCTTTATCAGTTACTCTAACTGCTTCTGAGGCCTCTACACCCCAGTCACCGAATTGCATTACTGCAATCATATGAAAACAAATGTTGGGTTCTAAAAGTGTCATGTCCCCCTTATAAATATTCAAAGTATGCTCACCCCAATCAGGAGGATATCCAATCCCAATCGAATAACCTGTTCTAGATGTTTTCTCTATTCCGTATCTATCTAAAATTTTCCAAAAAGCTTGTGCTACATCATCAACCGTGTTTCCAGGTTTTGTTGCATCAATACCAGCCTGTAAGGCTTCAATTGTTTTTTTCATCGTATCAATTTTTAATTGGTCAGGTTTTCCCAATAAAACAGTTCGAGCCATTGGTGCATGGTATCTTTTATAAACTCCTGAAAGTTCAATAATTGTTGCTTCACCTTCTACAAATTTATTATCGGTTGCTGTTAGATGTGAGGCAGAAGTTCCTTTTCCAGTTGGTAATAATGTTGTAATACTTGCATATTCACCTCCGAATTCTGGAGTTCCATAAAATAGTGCTTTTTGTATTTCACCTACAGCATCACATTGTCGGACACCTGGTTTAATTACATCGTAAGCTATTTTCATTCCAATTTCAGAAATTTTTGCAGCAGATTTCATATAGGCTATTTCTGCATCAGATTTTACTAACCTTGCCCAATTAACTAACCTATCTGAGTCTTTTATCTTTGCATTAGGTAAACCTTGTTTAATTTTTTCATAACAAAATGCCGTAAAATAATGAGCATCCATTTCTAAACCTATTGAAAGTTTGTCCCACTTTTTATCTTTGATTATCTTTACCAAATAGTCGTATGGATGTTTCGGCCAAGTATGTATGTAATGCTCATCATAAACAATAATATTTTCTTTCTTAACATATGATTTTATGTAAGCACCTCCAGCATCTTGTTTTCTAATAAAACATATTGGCTCATCTGCATCAACATGAACGATAGCACATTGTGCATAATAAAAAGACCATGCGTCATAACCAGTTAAATAATTTATATTATTAGTGTCATGAGATATTAAAAGTTCTATACTTTTTTCTTGCATCATTTTTTGAACTTTTAAGAGTCTTTGTTTATATTCTTCTTTTTTAAAAAACATGATCAAGTATTTGAGAATAATTTTCCAAAACCTTTAATATTTTTATTTTTGCCTATCTTTTCTAAAGTGTCCCATATCAAAGCTTGATTACTTGATAAAACAGGTTTATTTAGTTTTTTTTCTAATTTTTCTAATATATCAAGGACAGGTAAAGCCGTACATGAAATGAATAAAGCATCGGCATCAATAATTTCCATTTTAGATAGAGTTTCAAATAAAAAATCCTGGTCTACTTTTCCAATATCATAGTCAGCTGAAATATCTAAATATGAATTAGATACGACATCAAATTTTTCATTTCTAAAAAAATCCATAATCTCCTGATTTAATGTTTTACTATAAGGAGTAAAGATGGCTAATTTTTTTACATTTAATTTTTTTAATGCTTTAATTGTTGCTGAACTAGGTGTTATTAATTCAGCTTTTGGTTTTGCCGCTTTAACTTTTTTTTCAATTAACTCAAATCCAGCAGCTATTGTTCCTGAGGTACATCCATAAACTACACAGTCGATTTCCTCATTTGGTAAAATATCACTTGTAACCTTAGTTACCTCTTCTGACATTTTTATTAAATTTTCTTTAGTTAATGGATTGTAGCATTCAATTCTGTTAACAAAAAAATCTATCTCTTTATCTTTAATTATTTTAATAAAATCTTTTTCAATCATGAAATCAGTCGCTAAAGCAATCAAACCAATTCTAGGATTAAATTTTGTGACAAATTTTGGCTCTATTTTATTTGATTTCATTATTTATTAATCAAAGTTACTACAAAATGATATAATTTGCTTGTTGAAAATCTTTGCAAATTATATTTAATTTATTCTTTTATAAATTGTTAACAAATAGAGGAAAATGATGAAAAGATTACTAGTAGCTGCATTTATTATTGTTTCGACTTTTACAACAAATGTTTTTGCAGAAATTAAAATGGGTATAATTTTAGGTTTTACTGGACCTATTGAATCTCTTACACCTGCAATGGCTGCTTCAGCTGAGCTTGCGTTTAAAGAAGCTTCTGACTCCGGTTCGTTATTAGGTGGAGAAAAAATTTCAGTAATAAGAGCAGACTCAACATGTGTTGACTCTGCAGCAGCAACAGCAGCTGCTGAAGGTGTTATTTCACAAGGTGTAGTAGCAATTATGGGTGCTGATTGTTCAGGTGTAACTGGTGCAATAGCTTCGAATGTTGCTGTACCAAATGGTGTAGTAATGATATCGCCATCAGCAACATCACCAGGATTAACTACTTTAGATGATAAGGGATATTTCTTTAGGACTGCTCCTTCTGATGCTAGAGGTGGTCAAATTTTAGCTGATATTACTAAAGATAGAAAAGTTAAAAGTGTTGCAATCACTTATACAAACAATGACTATGGAAAAGGTTTAGCAGATGTTTACAAAGCAGCTGTTGAGGCTCATGGTATTAAAGTTACTACAGTAACTGCCCACGAAGATGGAAAAGCAGACTATTCTTCTGAGGTAGCAACTCTTGCTTCAGCAGGTGGTGATGCAGTAGCTGTTATTGGATACCTAGACCAAGGTGGTAAAGGAATTATCCAAGCTTCTTTAGATTCTGGTGCATTTGATAAATTTATTTTATCTGATGGTATGATCGGTCAGTCTTTAGTGGATACATTTGGAAAAGACTTGAAAAAATCTTTTGGTTCAATGCCAGGTTCAACTGGTAAAGGTGCTGGTGTATTTGGTAAAGTAGCAAGTGCTGCTGGTATAGATAGCTCTGGTCCTTACACAGGTGAATCTTATGATGCGGCCGCTTTAATTGTTTTAGCAATCCAAGCAGGTAATTCAGCTGATAGAGCATCAATTGCAAAAAATGTAATGGATGTTGCTAATGGACCTGGAACAAAAATTTATCCAGGTGAGCTTAAAAAAGGTTTAGATTTATTAGCTAAAGGTAAAAAAGTTGACTACGAAGGTGCAACTGGAGTTACTTTTACTAGCGTTGGTGAAGCTGAAGGTTCTTTCTTAGAACAAGAAGTTAAAGGTGGAAAATTCAAAACTAAGAAACAAAGATAATTTTTTTCTTAAAATTCAAACCCCCGGCATTAATTTGTTGGGGGTTTTTTTTAAAAGAATAAATATTTATCTGCCATATATAAGGCCCAAGCAATAGCAGCACCTGTAATAATATATTTCATAATTTTATTTTATTTCTATTTTTTCAGGAAGTATACCTTTTGGTCTATATCTCATTATTATCAAAAGACCTACTCCCATCATTAAAAATCTAAAATATGGAACACTTTCGATTAAGTGTACTTTTAAAAAGTGTGTATCATCTAGTCCGGCAGTAGTTAAATTGATCAAGTAAAGACCAATCGGTGCCGCCTCAATCCATAAGAACCAAACAACAAAACCTCCAAGAATTGCACCGAAGTTATTTCCGCTTCCACCGATAATAACCATTACCCAAATCAAAAAAGTATATCTCAAAGGTCTATAACTCCCTGGTGTAAATAACCCATCTTGTGTAACTAACATTGCGCCTGCAATACCAACAATGGCTGAACCTAAAACAAAAATTAATAAGTGTTGTTTAACTACATTTTTACCCATTGCATTAGCTGCTTCTTCATTATCCCTAATTGCTCTCATCATTCTTCCCCAAGGAGAGTAAAGAGCCTTTTGAGTTAAGATTAATAAAATAATTACTACAACTAAAAATAATCCAGAGTAACAAAGTTTTACAAAAACTGATGATCCCTCGATTACAAGTTGATTTAAAGCCGCTTGTCTTTCAGCTAAATCAGAAATTAAACTCAATTTACCAGAGTTAAATATTTCAACTAAATTTATAAACCAATCTGTTTGTTGTAAATTCACCTCATAGGGCGCAGGTCTTTTAAGTCCAATTACATTTTTTACACCTCTTGTTAACCAATCCTCATGTTTTATAATTGCGATAACAATCTCTGATATCAGCAAAGTTGCTATAGCTAAATAATCAGCTCTTAATCCTAAGGCTACTTTTCCTATAACAAAAGCTAATCCACCTGCAAAAAAGGCTCCAACAACCCAAGAAAAAATAATTGGAAGACCTAATCCACCAAGAAAACCAGTTTTTGCTGGCTCTACATCTTCAATTGCCTCAATTCCGGGCTCTGAAATAAATCTTATGATAATTATTCCTAAAATTATAATGGCAGCTACAATGTAAGTTCTATTATTCGATTTCTTATAATTTTTTAATATGTATCTTACAGCCAATACCATTGCTATTATTAGAACAAGACTAAATAGAATATTAGATCCACCTGCACTCCAAGCTTCTTGAACTGGATCTACTGAAATTAAGACAACTGCCAAACCACCTAAAGCTGTAAAACCCATTATCCCAAAGTTAATAAGACCAGCATAACCCCATTGAATATTAGCACCCATTGTCATCACTGCTGAAATAAGACAAAGATTAAATATTGAAAGAGCAATGTTCCAAGACTGGAATATACCAACAAGTATAATTAACCCCATCATTATACTGTATGCAGCAATTACATCTAAATTTTTTCTCACAATACTTTTCCTTTAAATATTCCTGATGGTCGATAGAGTAATACAATTACTAGTATTGAAAAAGATACTGCAAATTTGTAATCTGTAGAAAGCAATTGAACTAAACCATCTGGCTCCATACTTTCAGGTAAGACATACATGAAAAATTTTCTATAAGCGTAAGTTAATAATATTTCAGAGAAAGCAATTACATATCCTCCTAGAAAGGCACCAAATGGATTGCCAATGCCTCCCACTATAGCTGCTGCAAATATTGGCAGCATATTATTAAAGTAGGTAAATGGTTTGAAACTTTTATCTAAACCATATAAAGCACCACCAATAGTAGCGAGAATACCTGCTATAACCCAAGTTGTCATAACAATTTTTTTTGGATCAATACCTGATAATAATGCCAAATCTTCGTTATCAGAATACGCTCTCATACTTTTTCCTGTCTTAGTTTTGTTTAAAAACCAAAACAAAGTTGAAACTAAAATCAATGTAATAATAATTGTAATTACTTGAGTAGATTTTATCGCTAGACCCTCGTTAAGTCCTGTCATTTCTTTAAATTCACCTGCTTTAATCAAAAATTTTTCTCCATCAAAAAATCTTCTATCAGAGGGTCCAATAATTATACGGACCACTGCTTGAGTAACAAACATTACTCCAATACTTACCATTGCTAATTGTACAGGGGGGCTTTTTTTTGCTCGGTAATATTTAAATACAAATTTATCAATTATTAACATGTAACCAACCATAAAAATAACAGCAAAAGGAATGGCTAAAAGAGCTGTGGGAAAAACTCCAAGACTAATTCCAACAGATTGAAAATACCAAGTGAATAGGATTACAAACATTGTTCCGAATGACATCATGTCTCCTGTAGCAAAGTTTGCAAATCGTAAAATTCCATAGATTAAAGTTACAAAAATTGCACCAAGTGCCAATTGAGATCCATATGCTAAAGCTGGAACAAAAATATAATTTAATAAAAGTATAATTGCATTTACAAAATCCATACTAACCACCTAAAAAAGAGCTTCTTACTCTTGGATCTTCTAATAATTCTTTTCCAGTACCAGAGTGCCGGTTCTCACCAGTTACCAAAACATATCCTCTATCAGAAATACTTAATGCTTGTTTTGCATTTTGCTCAACCATTAAAATCGCTACATTAGTTCTTTTCACTTTTACAATATGATCAAATAGTTCATCCATCACAATAGGTGATACACCTGCAGTTGGTTCATCCAACATTAATACTGAAGGCTTGATCATGAGTGCCCTACCTAATGCTACCTGTTGTCTTTGCCCACCGGATAACTCACCAACCATTTGATTGTTTTTTTCTTTGAGAATTGGAAACAAATTAAAAATTTCATCTATTGTTTCTTTAAATTCAGTATTAATTAGGAATGCACCCATCTCTAAGTTTTCTTGTACTGTCATACCTGCAAAAACATTTTTTGTTTGTGGAACAAATGAAATACCTTCTTTTACTCTGTCTTGTGGAGAAAGTTTTGAAATATCTTTTCCATTAATAATTACTGAGCCTGATTTTAGATTTAACAAACCTAACATTGCTCTCATTACTGTAGATTTTCCAGCTCCATTAGGTCCGAGGATTGATACTATTTCTCCTCTCTCAACATTTACAGAGCATGAATTAATTATATCTGGTCCATTACCATACCCACCAGTCATGTTATTACCTTCAAAAAATGCCATTTTAATTATCCTTTAATTTCGAACCTCTACCTAAATAACTCTCAATAACTTTTTCATCTTTTTTTGCATCCTCAACTGAGCCTTCGAAAAGAACTGAGCCTTCTGCCATTACAATTACTGGATCACATAATCTTCCTATAAAATCCATATCATGTTCAATCATACAAAAAGTGTAACCTTTTTCTTTATTAAGCTTCTCAATGGCTGTTCCAAGATCCTTCAGTAAAGTTCTATTAACACCCGCGCCTACCTCGTCTAACAAAACTAATTTTGCATCAACCATCATTGTTCGACCAAGTTCTAACAATTTTTTTTGTCCGCCAGATAAATTTCCTGCTAATTCATTTTTTAAATGACTAAGATTAAGAAAATTAACAACCTCCATTGCCTTTTCTTTAATTTGACTCTCCTCTTTTGCAACAAGTGAAGGTTTTAACAAAGCATTTATTAATTTTTCTCCTGATTGATTTCCTGGAACCATCATTAAGTTTTCTAAAACAGATAAATTTGTAAATTCATGAGCTATTTGGAAAGTTCTAAGTAATCCTTTTGAAAATAATTCATATGATGGAACGTCAGTAATATCTTCATTATTAAATAAAACTTTTCCAGTAGAAGATTTTAAATTTCCTGCAATTAAGTTAAATAAAGTAGTTTTACCTGAGCCATTAGGTCCAATAATACCTGTGATAGTTCCTTTTTTAACTTTAAGAGAACATTCTGATACTGCTGCTAGTCCTCCAAAATATTTTGATAAATTGTTAATTTCTAAAATATTTTCAGACATTAATTACTTGTTTAGTCTTTTATGAATTCTGTCTAAAGTGTTTATTAAAGATTTATAAACTCCTTCTTTGGTCATTTCTTTTAAACCTTGTTCATTTAATCCCTTGGGTGTTTGTGATTCTTTTACTAAATATTTTAATTCTTTTTTTGAATTTACTACTGCATCTTCAGATAGAGCTAAAAATAATGTTGTTATATATTTTTGAGCATCTGATCTTTTAATACCTCTTTTAACTAACCATTCACTCATAACTTTCAATATTTCATAATAAGATGCCATCATTCCTGATGTTGACCAAAAATTAATAGAAAGTTTTTCATTTTTAATTTCAACAGTAGAACCAATTTTATCAAAAAAATTTTTTACCTTTTTATTTGGAGGACAAATTGGTACAGGTCCTTTTTTTAGAGATATTGGTGGTAATGGAATAGCTCTAACAATATCAACTTTAGTTTTGATCATCTTTTTTAATTCTAGAATTGTAATAGTTGAAATAAAACTCACTATTGTTTGATTTGATCTAAATTTTAAATTTTTAATTATTTTTTCACCTACCGTAGGTGTCACTGCAAGAAAGATCCAATTAGAATTATCAACTATTTTTTGGTTATCTTTTTCAATTGAAATTCTTTTAAATTTTTTTTTTAACCCTTTCGCAATTTTACTATTTCGAGAAGATACATATATTTTACTATACTTTATAGATGAACCACATATTCCAGTTATAACTGAAGATGATATTTTTCCTGTTCCTATAAAACCTAATTTCATAACTAATACTTTATAAAGGATAATTTATATTAATTAATAAAAAAAGAACCTCTAATTCTTAATAACTCTCTACTTAAATCTTTATTTTCTTTAAATGGTTTTCTTCCATGGAGCCAGAAATAATTATTAGCAACAACCGATGAACCAACTGGAAGTTTAGTAATAACCTTATTTTGGCTTTCTTCTAAACTATCAGATAATTTTTGTAAGAATACGCCCTGCTTCATATTTTTTGGTTCAGGAAATTGATCTATATATGAGATCTGTGCTTTGCCATTTTTATCAGAAGAAAAAACAGGATGTTCAACCTTATAATCAATATTTTTGCTTTTTGGTGAACCCCAAACAAAATCTTCTTTAGCAACAGGATCGTTAAATAATTCGTCGCAATGTTCCCAATCATCTAAATGAAGCATTGCTGTTTCACCACCCTCAACATTTTTTTCTTCTAATTTTGACATTAATAACCAGTCTGTTTTTTCTTTAACATATGTTCCATCGGTATGAAGATCCATATTTGTGTAAGCTTTTCTTAGATAAGAGTCACTTTTATCCTCATGCTTAACATGAAATCTTGCATAATATTTTCCTGCCATAGCATCATGATTTGGAATACCTACTAGATGTGCAATTGCAGTTGATAATTTTACTAAAAAAATCTCATCAATTTTAGGAGTTAATTTTTTTGGCTTAATAATAAAGCAGCCAGTATTTCTATCTCTAATTACTTTATTTAAAAATTTTGACAAATAGTTATCACTTAGATCATCTAAACTTTTAGCAATAGTAAATCTTGTAAATGGTTTATATTCAAGCGCAGTAATATCAAATTTTTTAAATGGAAAAATAAGTTTATTCAGTATTTCATCATCAATATCGATATTAATTATTCTTTTAGATATTTTATTTGAATAAATTTCAAATCCCTTAATTTTTTCAATCATAAATAACTACTAAAAAGTGATAATATGATAGCAGAGAAAAGTGTTGGGTAAACTAAATTTTTTTTAGTTAAGTAAAAAATAGCAACAGACAATATAACTACAATAAATCTAATTGAATAATCTACTTCAGACAAACTTCCTGAAGGAAAAATAACTATTCTTGCAATCAGTGCCGCAAGAGTAGAATAAGCAAGACAATTGAACCATCTAAACATCTTCGAGGTTTCTTTAATCTTCTCAGCACTTACAACACCTAAAAATCTAGATAGATATGTTGCAAAAGATGTAACAATAATTACAATAATTATATTAGTTGCCATTTTTTTCTCCAACTAAATAAGCGATAGTCCCTGCAATAAATCCACCAAATAAAATACACCATTCAGGTGAAACAAAATAAAAAGCTGGTCCAAGAATTGTCCCTAAAATAACTGAAATACTTATTTGAATTGTTTTCATTGCACCAATCATCATGCATATAAAATAAATTGGATTAACTATCGCTAGTCCAATGAGCATATCTTTATTTAGAAAATCAGAAGCTACGAAACCTATAATTGTTGCAAAAATTGCAACGGACCAAGTGGCTGTACCTATTCCTATCCAAAAATCTATTCTATCTTCTTTTTTAATATTCTCATAATTATCTTTCATAATAAGCCATGATGAGACTGCTATAAAATGACAGGATAGATAATATTTCCATCTTGGTTGATTTTTATGCATCAATAACGGCATCAATGCTACAGTCATTGGATACAATCTTGCGTTGACCAACCACACAGCTATAAAAATATTTATTAAAGATGCCCCTATTAACATTGACTCTGCCATTACTAAAGAGCCAGGTAATGCGTAAGTTAAAAAAGTAGAAAAAATACTTTCTTGAATTGTGAAACCTAAATTTTTTAGCAAGGCACCTATCGCAACAAAACTTGCCCCTAATGCAATTGCAGGACTTCCAACACCTCTTATAGATTTAAATCCTTTTAAAAAATATTTGATATCTATCATTAACCACCTAAGAAAAGGCGACCAACATCTGGATTATTTAACAAATCATCTCCTTTTCCAGCAATTGCAGTTTGACCTGAAACCAAAACGTAACCTATATCTGCAAACTCTAAACCTTTCTTTGCATTTTGCTCTACTAAGATGATTGTTTTTTTTTCATTTTGTTGAAGATCTCTTAAAATTTCAAATACCATATCAATATATCTTGGTTCTAATCCAATTGAGGGTTCATCTACCAACAATACAGAGGGTTTCATAACTAATGCTCTAGAAATTTCTAATAATCTTCTTTCTCCACCGGATAAAACTTTTGCTGGTTGGTATCTTCTATTTCTTAATCTTTCGTATTTTTCAAAAATTCTTTCTGCTTCCTGATATGAGTCCTCTGTTTTTTCTTTTATAAATCCACCCATTAGTAAATTTTCCTCGACAGTCATATCTGGAAAGACTGAGTTGTCTTGAAGTATGTAAGCTATTCCAACAGATTTTAATTTTTCAGCAGGTGTTAGGTTTGTAATCTCTTTTCCATCGATTTCTATTTGACCAGAAAATATATTTGTAAAGCCATAAATAGAATGAAGTATTGTTGATTTACCCGCACCATTTGGACCAATTAAACAAAGTGATTGTGCTTTACTAACAAAAAGATCGAAATTATGTAAAATTTCCATTTTTCCATATCCAGCATTCATATTTTTAATTGTAAGATGAACATTGTTTGGAGAAAGCTTTTTTAAATCTTCAGCACCTGGTGCTTTTCCTAAGACTTCGTATTGATTAGACATTATTGTGCCCCCAAGTACGCGTCGATAACACGTCTGTCATTTTTTATTTCATCGGGTGTTCCATTTGCAAGCATCTTTCCGTGAGCTAAACAATAAATGCTTTCTGCTAATTGCATAATTACTCTCATATTATGTTCAATTACTAAAAGAGTTATTCCAAAATCTTGGTTTACTTTTATTAATCTATCAATAATTCCATTAATCAATGTCGGATTAATACCTGCTGTAGGCTCATCTAAAAGAAGCATTTCTGGTTCATTCATTAAAGCCATCGCAAGCTCTAATAATTTTTGTTGACCAAATGATAAATCACCAGCTCTGAGTTTTCTTTTTTGATAAAGTCCAACAAAATTTAAAAGATTCTCTGCTTTTTCAGTTAAATCTTTTGGTATCTTCGAAAATATCTTTAATACACTTTCGTCACTTCCCTTATGGCTGATTAGCATATTATCTATACAGTTTAATTTTCCGTAAATTCTAGTTTGTTGAAAAGTTCTTAATAATCCAAGTTTAGCAATTACTGGAACAGGTAATTCAGATACTTCTTTACCATTAAATTTAATTGAACCATTGTCTATAGGATAAGTTCCAACAATCGAATTAAATAAAGTTGTTTTTCCTGAGCCATTTGGACCAATTAATCCAAATATTTTTCCTTTTTCTACTGACATGGAGATATCTACATTAGCTTTCACACCTCCAAAAGATTTACTTACATTATTTACTTCTAAAATACTCATTTCAATTCCACCTGTGCTTTTCGATCTGCTTCATCGACAACTTCACCAAATCTTTCAGGGTATTTTTCTCTCAACCAACCCATAATTCCTTCTGGGAAATAAATTACAATTATTACAATTAAAACTCCTAAAGCAACATACTGCCATCCTAAAAAAAATGTCCAGAAGCCCTCTTTAAAAATGTGAAAAACTGTTGCTCCAATTATAGGTCCCCACAAAGTTCCTTTACCGCCCAGGATCGCCATTAAAACCATGAACACTCCCATTTCTCTTCCATCAAATGCCACATCAGTTGAGTCTATATATCCAACTAATCCTCCCATTATTCCTCCAGCTAAACCACAAAAGAAAGCTGATACCATCCAACCAATTATTTTATATTTCATCGTTTCTATTCCCATAGCTTCAGCTTTATCTTCGTTATCTCTAATCGCATTAAGAATTAATTTAAATCTTGTTGAGTAAATTGCTCTGACAGCTAAGAACGTTAATACAAGTGCTCCAAAACTCAAAAAATAAAAGAATTCTCCTCTAGCTTCTAAACCACCAACATTAGGAAAAGGTGGTGTTGTAAATCCTTGACCAGCTCCAATAATTTCTATGCCTCCAGAAATTTCTCCAGCTGCAACTCCTAAACCTAAAGTACAAATTGCAAAATAATGTCCTCTTAAGCCTAAAATTGCGTAACCAATTAGTCCTGCAATAATAGTTGGAATTATTGCAGCAACAACTAGTCCTGCTGCCATTCCTTGAAAGAATTGAGATGGTGTATGGACAAAAGTTTTTTCTCCACCACTTTCTGTCCACTCTGCTAATGGAAAAAACATTCCAACTTGAACAGATGCACATAAATACATTCCTAATCCATAAAAAAGAATGTTTCCAAAAGTGTTGTATCCCATCTCGCCACCTTGAATATTCCAAGTGGTTGCTAAAACAATTAATACACAAAGGATTGATAATTGAACTTTAAATGCTGGAAAAAGAAAAGGAGCAGCTAAACCAAATATTAAAATTGCTGCGTACAATAATACGTTTTTGTTCATTATTTTAAATACTCTCTTTTTCTAGAAAGTTTAAATCTTCTGTAAACTAGGATTAAGACTAATAATAAAAATACTGAACCAATTCTAAATTCTGTTCCTAATATGTAGTCAGCAAACTCCTCAAATACACCAAGACCCATACCTGACATTGCAACACCAGGTAAATTTCCTAAACCAGCAACAATTACAATCATAAATGATCGAATTGTATAAGGTAATCCCATATAAGGATGTATTGTAAAAGTTATTGAAATTAATGCACCTGCAACGCCACATAAAGCTGCATTTATGCCAAAAGTAGCAGCATAAACTTTTTCAGTATCAACACCTAAAATCTTTGCAGCTCTTGCGTTTTGAGCAGTAGCTCTAATAGCGCGACCTAGCTTAGATTTTTTCATATAAATCACTAAACAAATTGCAAATACTATACTTACAAATGCTGAGAATATTTTTGAATTTGGTAATGTAACATTGTTATCAAACAACATGGTTGTGCCGTATCCAGAATTAGCTAAAACTACATCCGCACCAAATGCAAAGTTCATTAATTGCATAAATAAAATACTTATTCCAAACGTAGCAAGAATTGAGATAAATAAATCTCTATCAACTACTTTGTTAATCACTAATTTATAAATCCCAACTCCAATAAAATACATTATGAATGGGGATACGATTACACCCCATGCAGGGTGTATTCCATAAAGATACATAAAGTATGCAATGTAGCCTCCAAGGATTACTAAATCACCTTGAGCTATATTTATGATATTCATAACTCCCCATTGCAAAGCCATGCCATAAGCAATCAAAGCAAATAAAATACCTAGAAGTAATCCATCCAAGCAAGCTTGAACAGTAATCATTGGATATTGAAAAACCATGAAATCCATAATCAGCCCTTAAAAAAAATACCCCCTAGGATTTAGGGGGTATTTATAGATTTGTTTTATCTTTCAGACCACTTAGGAATTGGATGAATTAACTTAGCCGAAGCCCATTTAGTTGGAGCTACAACTTTATTTTCACATTTTCCTGAGCCATCACACATTACTTGGAAAAGAACCATTGGTTTGTCGACATTTTGACCACCTTCTGCGAACTTAATATTTCCATAGAATGTTTGCATATTAGTTGCTGCAAGAGCATCTCTCACTTTTTTCTTATCAAAAGAATTAGCTCTTTCAAAAGCATCTTTGAAGACTAACAATGCTGCTGAAGACTCTGCTGACTGGTATGGCGGATCATATCCAAACTCTTTTTCAAAGTCTGCCGCATATTTCATTCCATCTTTAAAGAAATCATCTTTATAAGTTAATGTTTTATGCCATTGAGAAGCACATAATGCATACTGAGAGTTTTTACCGTGTTGTTTTGATAGTTTCGCAGCATCACAGTGTGTCATTGCTAGCATCGGTACGTCTACTTTCATTTCAGCAATTTGTCTAATTGCTGTTAAAGCACCTTTTGTATGACCTGAAACAACAAGAACATCTGGCTTCATTTGTTTGACTTTTACTAATGTCGCAGCCATATCATTTAGTTCTTTCGGTAATTTATCGTCTATTACTTTTTTAGAACCTGTTCTTTTAATTGCATCTAAAACTCCCAATCTTACATCCTGAGAAAATGCATCTTGTTCAAACGCCATAGCAACTGTTACTGGTTTTCCATTGTTCTTTTCAACTGCTAAATCTATAGCAACATCAAGATACAAGTTTGCTGGAGCTAAAACTGCGAATAGATATTTGTAACCTTTAGTAAACAAAGATCTAGAAGCACCATTTGCTTCAACCATTGGAACACCGTATTTTTCTGTTACTGGTGCAATCGCTTTTGTTAATCCTGAACTATATGGTCCAAGCATAAACTCAACACCATCCTGAGATATTAATCTTTCTGCTAATTGAGCTGCTCTTTTTGGGTTTGATTCATCATCGTAATAAATGATTTCAAACTTATAAGTTTTTCCACCAACTTTTACACCACCCATGTCATTTATTCTATCAACAGCCATGTTATAGCCATTTTGAGTATGAACACCGTTAGATGAGTATTTTCCTGTTAGAGAAATTGCAGCACCAAGTACAATTTTATCACCTACCACTTTTGCAAATGAAACAACAGAAGTTGAAAATAAAATTGCTATCGCAGAAATAAAACTTAAAATTAATTTATTTAGTTTCATTTTATTTCCTTTGGTTAATTAATTAATTAAATGCTGATTTAATAAAGAAATTAAGTGATTTTCAAGTGACAAAACATCATCAGAGGTTATTTTAATATTGTTGTGTAACAATAATTATTAAAGCAATAACAACTAAAACACTCGCTGAGATTGTATTAATTGTTTTTGGATTAGCTTTTATCCAAATAATTAATTTTTGTGCAAGGATTGCATAACCAATTAAAGATAAAAAATCTAATACTACATAGGTTGTGATCAAAATAAAAAATTGAACAACATAATTGGAATTAAAATCAATAAACTGTGGAAATATTAAAGGAAAAAATAGCCAAGCCTTAGGACTTGTTCCTGCAACTAAAAAGCCATCTTTAAAAAAAGAAAATACACTTTTTGATGAAATTATTTTTGAATTGATATCTTTTGGTGCAGATTTATAAACATCATAAGCTAAATAAAGTAAATAAATTACTCCAATCCATTTAAAAAAATTTAAAAAAGTTGGACTTTCAGAAAGAAAAGTTCCTAAAACAAAAATAACTAAAGTTGCTTGAATAAAATTTGCAGTAATATCTCCAAATGCAGTCCAAACACAATTTCGAATTCCATAATTCATCGAATAAGAAACAATTACTATTCTTGGAGTACCAGGAGTAATAAACAGAAAAATAATAATTTGTAAAAAAAGGACAAAATCTAAAGGAAGCATAAAAAAAAAGATAGTCCTTAAAAACCGGGAGCTAAAGATGGCTAAGAAGGACTATCAAATCTGAATATATCAGATCCAAAAAAAAATGCATTATAGATTTTTTTCAAATATAAAGGAATTATGAAAAAAAAAGGTCACAGGCCTGTAACCAGGGTCAAAAATCCTGAGCCAAAATTAGAGGATCCAGATTGGGTCATCTGGGCAGCCTGGGCTGACAGGATCACTTTTGAGGAAATTGAAAAAAGGACAGGGAAGTCAGAGTCAGATGTTATTAAATTAATGAGGAGGTCTCTTAAACCATCCTCATTTAGATTATGGAGAAAAAGAGTTCACGAAAAAAGTATTAAACACAGAAAAAAATTTGAATACTCTAGAAAACAAATATCTAGTAAAATTAAAAAAAATGATTATCTATAATTTATGAAAAATATTACAATCTATACAGGTCCACTTTGTAACTATTGTGATGCAGCAAAAAGATTATTAAGTAGAAACAATGCTTCGTACAATGAAATTAATATTGCAACAGTAGATGGAGCAATGGAAGAGATGATTAAAAAAGCAAATGGAAAAAGAACAATACCACAAATATTTTTTGATGATGAACATATTGGTGGTTACGATGAAATAAGAGCTTTAGAGAAAGAAAATAAGCTTCAAGATTTACTTAAATAAAATTATTTAGGTTTAAAAGTTAAACAAACACCATTATTACAATATCTTTTACCAGTTGGTTGTGGGCCATCATCAAAAATATGACCGTGATGAGCATTACAGTTTTTGCAATGATATTCTGTGCGCGCATATCCTAATAAATGATCTGTTTTAGTTTCAAAAACTTCTGGTAATGCTTGAAAAAATGATGGCCAGCCTGATCCACTTTCATATTTTGATTTAGACTCAAATAATTTTACTCCACAGTTTGCACAATGATAACTTCCCTCACGTTTTTCATTATTCAATTCACTTGTGCCTGGTGGTTCAGTTCCATCTTCAAACATTATTAACTTTTGTTCAGCCGAAAGGTTTGGATTTTTTTTGTTCATTGATTATATTAATCTAGCACATGATTGGTGTAAAATAGAGTGTAATTCAACAAGTTTTTCAAAATCTTTATTGTATCCGCCACCTAAAACACCACAAAGAGGAATGCCTTTAGAAAAAAAATTTTCTGTTACAATTTCATCTCTTTTTCTTATTCCCTCGTCTGAAATATTTAATTTACCTAAACGATCATTAAAATGTACATCAACACCAGCTATATAAAAAACGTAATCAAAGTTTTCTTGATTAAGTTGATCTAAATAAAATTTAAGTATCTTGATATATTGTGCATCCTCCATATTGTCATCAAGCTCAATATCTAGATCACTAATAGATTTTTTAGCTGGATAATTTGTTTTTGAATGCATGCTAAAAGTAAAAACATTTCTGTTATCTTTAAATATATCTGCATTACCGTTTCCTTGATGTACATCTAGATCAACAATTAATATCTTTCCGGCTAATCCTCTATCTAATAAATATTGTGCCGCAACTGCAACATCATTAAATACACAATAGCCTGCTCCTCCCTCAAAATTTGCATGATGACTTCCTCCCGCAGTATTGCAAGCTAAGCCATAGTTAATTGCGAGTTTGGATGCTAAAACGGTTCCACCTGTTGCTATTAAAGATCTTTGAACTACACTATCGACTAACGGAAAACCAATCTTTTTAATTGAGTTTTGATCTAAAGTTTTATCTTTAATATCTTTAATGTACTTTTCTGAATGTGCTCTTTTTAAAGTTTCTTCAGAACATGGATATGGATTATGAAATTTTTTTACTATCTTTTTTTTTATCAAATAATTTGCAAGTTCACCAAATTTTTTAATTGGAAATTTATGATCGTCGCCAATTTTTGCAAAATAATCTTTATGATTTACAACTGGTAGATCCATTTTTATTGAATTACACGAATAGGCTTACCATCCACACATGCCTCTAAAGCTTCAATCATTTGATTATAAAAAATTGTATAATTTTCTGCTGTTACATAACCAATGTGTGGAGTGAGTAGAGCATTAGGCAAAAATCTTAATTTATTATTTTCGGGCAATGGTTCCTTTTCATAAACATCAATTCCAGCCCCAGCTATTTCATTTGTAGACAAAGCTATGATTAAATCATCTTCATTTACAATAGGACCTCTTGAAGTATTAATTAGAAAAGATGTTTTTTTCATTTTATCTAATTCTTTTATAGTTATACAATCCTTGTACCTTTCTCCTCCCTGAACATGAACTGACAGAAAGTCCGAATTTGAAATTAAATCTTCTTTGCTGCATGGCAAGACATCAAGTTCTTTACATTTACTTAAATCTAAATTTTCACTCCAAGCCATTACCTGCATTCCAAAAGCTTTTCCTATTTTTGCAACCTCGGAACCTACTCGACCAAGACCAATTAATCCTAAAATTTTTCCTTTAAGTTCTACACCTATGGTAGTTTGCCAATAACCTTGATACATATTATCAATTTCTTCTTTTAAATTTCTTGCAAGTCCTAAAATCAAGGCCCAAGTTAATTCAGGTGTTGGATGAATATTAATTTCTGTACCACAAACAATAACATTTCTTTTTTTTGCAGCCTCTAAGTCGATTGATTTATTTCTTGACCCACTTGTAATTATAAATTTCAATTTTGGTAAATTATCAATTATATTTTTAGTCATTGGCGTTCTCTCACGCATTATTAACAATGCTTCAAAGTCAGCTAATTGTTCAAGAGTATCAGCCTCATCTTCAAATGGTTCGCTAAAGATTTTAAACTCATATTTTCCTGAAAGTTTTTTTAAATCAACGAATTGTTGTGAAACATTTTGATAATCATCCAATATTGCAACTTTAAGCATTTTTAATTTCCTTATTTGATAAAAATAAACCTAATATAATTAAAATTGCTCCAATCAAGTGAAAAAATTGAAATTTTTCACTATAAAAAAATATAGCCATTAAGGTGCTAAATAATGGAATTAAAGATAAAAATATTCCTGCTCTATTTGCTCCAATGATAGAAACTGCTCCTGCCCAACAATAATAAGATCCAATACTTGGAAATATTGCGACATAAGCTAAAATATAAAAAAAATTACTACTCATCTCAATAATTTTGCCTTGTATCATATCTAAAATAAATAGAGGCAAAAGAAAAATTAATCCAAATGTGCAAATTATATGGACAAGAGCAAGCAAAGATACTTCGAAGGTTCTTTTTCTCAAATACGCAGAATATATTCCCCAAGCAATAATTGCACCAACCATAAATAAGTCTCCTTTATTAAAATTTAAGGTAAGTAAAATATTTAGATCAAGTTTAGTAATAATAGCTAAAATTCCTAAAACTGAAATAAGTAATCCAGATATTTGAAAAATATTTGTTTTTTCAATTTTTAATAAAAAACAAACTAAAATTATTGTTACAGGTATTGCGGTATTAAAGAGCGATGCATTTATTACTTGAGTATAATTTAAAGCATTATAGGTAAAAGAAGTAAATATACATACACTAGTAGAACCTAGAATAAGAAATAACGATAAATTTAATTTAATCTGATTTATTAATTTTAATATCTCTTTATAAGTGAAGGGAAGTAATATTATCCATACAAGGCACCACCTTAAAAATGCGAGTGAGTTTGGAGGTATATTTTCCAAGTAAGCAAGCTTTGCTAATGTAAAGTTTCCTGCCCAAAATAGTGTTGCACATACTAGCATTATGTATGCCTTAGTATTTTGCATTTTATTAATTAAATCTTTTTGAGCTATAAGGATTTAAATTTAAATTGGTGTTTTCTTTAGCTATCATTCCGGAAACGATCTTTCCAGATATTGGTCCTAAAGTCCATCCTAAATGATGATGGCCAAAGCAATAAAATACATTTTTATGATTTTTAGATGGTCCCATTACTGGAAGAAAATCTGGAAGTGTTGGTCTAAAACCTAACCATTCATCTTCATGTTCTGGAAGATCTCCTAACATGTATTTAGCATTATTAATCAAATTTTTAATTCTTGATTTTGATAACGGATTATTCAATCCACCAAATTCTACAGTGCCTACAACTCTCAAACCCTGTTCCATTGGGGTTATTCCAAAACCTCTATTTGAAAAAATAACTGGTCTACTTAACAAATGGTCACAATTTTTAAAATGGACGTGATAACCTCTTTCAGTATCTAGAGGTATTCTTTCACCTAAATTATCAGTCAATCTTTTTGAAAAAGCTCCGCAAGCAATTACAACTTTATCAAAATTGTATCTTTTATCATCTGATACAATAATTGGTTTTTGAGTATTAAATTGGATATCTTTAATATCTTTTTTTTCAAATTTTCCACCTTTTTTTAAAAATAGTTCAAAGAATTTTAATAAAATTTTTTTAGGGTTTCTTGCATGTCTAGCATACGGGTAATATACACCAGCGTGATAAAAAGGTTTTATATTTGGTTCTAAATCATGAATTTCAGCTTTATTTACAAGTTGTTGTTTCACACCAAGTTCATCTCTAACTTTAATTTCTAGATCTCTACTTTTTAAATCCTTATCATTCCAGATATAAAGAATTCCTTTATTTTCTACCAATCCATCCAAATTAATTTCATCAAAAAGTTCATCATATGCTGGTAATGCTAAATCTAAAATTTGGTGCATATTTCTTGCAGTATGCATCATTTTATTTTTAGAAGTATTTAAAATAAATTTTATGAACCAAGGAATCATTCTAGGCACATAGTTCCATTTTAATGCCAAAGGTCCTGTTGAACTTAATAACATAGCAGGAACATCTGCTAATACATCTGTTCTATTCAAAGATAAGGACGCATATGGGGAGAAATGACCTGCATTTCCGTAAGATGCCACTGGGCTTCCAGGCTCTTCTCTATCAAAAATTGTAACTTCAAAACCTTTTTTTTGAAGAAATAATGCATTTGAAACTCCTTGGATTCCAGCTCCAATAACACCAATTTTTAAGTTTTTTGCCATAAATCTTTATACAATTTAAACTAAAGATAATTTAGGTGACAAATAGTACTTAAGCAATTAATTGTTGACTGTGAACTTTTGCGCTCATTACTATTCCAAAGCCAATCATTGTAGCCAACATTGAGGAACCTCCGTAAGACATTATTGGCAGTGGAGAACCAACTATAGGTAGTAAACCAAGCACCATACTCATATTGATAGTTATAAAAACAAATATTGCAGCACCAAAACTATAACAAAAAATTTTTGCAAAATAACTTCTTGAAGCGGCTCCAATTACAACAATCCTATATATAATTATTGCATAAATAATCAATAAAAGAGCAGAGCCTACAAAACCAAATTCTTCAGAAAAAAGTGTAAAAATAAAATCTGTATGTTTTTCTGGTAAAAATTCTAGATAACTTTGAGTTCCTTTTAAAAAAACCTTTTCCAAAAATTCCACCTGAGCCTACAGCTATTTTTGATTGTATAATCTGATAACCAGCACCTAATGGATCTTTATCTGGATTTAAAAAGGTCAGAACTCTTAATTTTTGGTATGGTTTCAAGAAAGCTATAATAAAAGGTAATGAAATTACAAAACCAATCATAGTATATATGAAATATTTGTGATTTATACCAGCAAACCATAATACAGCTATTCCACTTATTGCAATAAGAAGAGAGGTCCCTAAATCTGGCTGAACAATCACAAGTCCCATTGGTAATAATATGATTATTAAAGAGGTTAAAATTGTATAAAGAGAATTAACGTTTTCTAATTTCATTCTATGAAAATATTTTGCTAAACAAAGAATTATAAAAATTTTCATTAATTCTGATGGTTGTAAATTGATAAAATAAAGATTTATCCATCTTTGTGATCCTGAGGAAGTTATCCCGAATAAAAAGGTCCAAATCAATAGGCCGATTACAACTAAGTAAGATATATATCCTATTGCAAACCAGTACTTGATGTTAATAAAAGAAATAATCAACATCATAATTATAAATATTACTAATTTAATGAAATGGCTTTTTGTGTGGAATAAAACTTTTCCACCATCTGTCGAATACATAGTTGTAAGACTGATAAAACCTAATAATAAAATGCATATTAACAATATATAGTCAAAATTTTTGAATTTTTGAAAAAAATTAAAACTACTTGTTGTTAATCTTCTATGCTGATACATCTAAATCTCCAAATATTTTTTTTCATTTACTTTTTCTCTCTCTTTATGTCTATCAATAGTCATTTTAAACAATCTTTTTGCCATTGGTGCTGCTGTAGAACCTCCACTTCCTCCGTGTTCAACGACTACACTGAGAGCATATCTGGGACTTTTGTAAGGGCCGTATGCAATGTAAAGAGCATGATCTCTCTCCTCATATGGAATTTCAAAAGTTTTTAAATCTAACTCACGATCTTTTTCAGTAATTTTTTTGACTTGTGCTGTTCCAGTTTTTCCAGCAAATCGGTATTTAAGATCATCTATTCTTGATTTATAAGAAGTTCCTCTTGGCTCATTTGTTGAGGCGAACATTGCATCTTGAATAATTTTGATATTTTTTGAATTAGTAAATAAAGGACTAAATTTATCTATTTGATTTTCATTCTTATCGTCAACAACTATTTTTGGATAAATCTTATAACCTCCATTACCAATTTGAGCGGCCATTAAACAAAGTTGAATTGGGGTTGTTTGAATATAACCTTGACCAATTCCGGTTATTATTGTTTCTCCTAACAACCATCCTTCGCCTAGGGCATTTTTTTTCCATTGTGTATTTGGAATTAAACCTTTTTTTTCAATACTAAATAGATTTCCGAAAACTTCTCTTCCAAGTCCAAATTTTTTAGCTGTTTCACTTAATTTATCTACGCCTAATTTACGAGCGATTTCATAAAAATATATATCACAAGATTGTTTCATTGCATTTCTTAGGTTCATAAATCCATGCCCCTCTTTTTTCCAGCAATGATAGGTTTGCCCATATAATTCCAATGGATGTTTATGTCCTCTACATTGAACAGTAAAATTTGTATTAATAATTCCATTTTCCAAAGCTGATAAAGCAACGATCGGTTTAATTGTTGATCCTGGAGAATAGTTTCCTTGTAAAGTCTTATTTACTAAAGGTTTCATTGGATCATTACGGATTAATTCCCAATCATCTTTACTAATACCAAATACAAATAAATTTGGGTCAAATGATGGAGATGAGTGCATTGCAATTAAATCGCCTGAGTAAATATCCATTACACATATGGAACCAGCCTGTTCTTTAAGTAATTCATTAGCTAATTTTTGTACTTCAGTATCAATTGTAAGACGTAAAGTTTCTCCTTTTTCTCCTTTTTGAAACTCTAATTGGCTAATTCTTCTACCATAAGCATTTACTTCATATCTTTCAATGTCATTACTGCCAATTAATTTTTCTTCAAAAGATTTTTCTAAACCAACTTTTCCAACTTTAAGACCAGGCACAAAATTCTTTTTAATTATTTCTTTGTTTTCAATATCTTCCTCATTTGCTTGACTTACATAACCAATTAAATGTGTGAAGTTTTCTTTGTAAGGGTAATTTCTTGAAATAGATATTACCGGTTTTACTCCATTTAAATCATATAAATGATTGTTTATTTTTGAGAACTTTTGCCAGCTTAGATTGTCAGAAACAATTAAGGTTTCCCAAGATTTAATTTCATTTTTTTTTTTTAAAATTTTTTTGAATTCTCTTTCAGATAATTCAAGTAAATCTTTTAATCGGTAAATCACATATCTAAAGTTCTCAACTTGCTCAGGTATCACATGAAGCTGATAAGCTTCAAAATTTCCAGCGATTACATTTCCAAAATAATCATGAAATTCTCCTCTGACCGGAGCTAGTTTCCACTCTCTAATTCGATTCTTATCTGAGAGAGTTAGATATTTCTTATTTTCTTTAACCTGTAAAAAAAACAATCTACTAACTATACCGACCATTATAAATAACTTTAAAGATCCTGTAATAAACATTCTTCTATTAATAGAATTTAGTTTTTTTACGTTATCACTTGAAGAATTAATCATCTAAACCTTTTAAATAATATTTAAATAAACTAACAAAGACTATATAAAATAAAAAAGTAAAAAAAGTGTTAACAAGATAATCCATTAAAATTAGTTTGTATGAAAAGAATAAAGTCAAAATTGAAAAATTAACCGAATTAAGTAAACTGATAATAAATAAGAAATAAAACCAATCTTTAATAGGATTTGGTCTAATTGTTATGTTTCTAAAATAAGATGTAGCAATACAAATTAATATATAAGATAAACTACTTACTCCTAAGGGCATTCCAACTACAGTATCGTTAATTAATCCAGCAAAAAATACCAATAAATAATCAAAATGTTTAAATTCTTTAATTGTAAAGAAAAAAATTAATATAAATGGAAAATTAAAAGAAAAATAATCAAGATTTAAATAATTAAAATCAAATTCATTTAAGACTGATATAAACAAAATAATTATTGGTAATAAACTGTAAATTTTGTAATAAAAACCACGTGTTTTTAAACTACTCATTTATTCTCCCTCTATTTAATACACATGATTTATATTCTGTTGTACCAACGATGTAGCCTTTATTATTAAAAAAAGATTTTCTGCATTTATGTCCATAATCTAAATTCAACCTTAAAAATTCTAACTCATTTTTGTCTAAATCAAATTGATTAATAATTTGTTTCTGATCTAAAATTTCACCTTGAAATTTAGTAATCATATTATTGAGTTCATTTATTTGAGTTTTTAAATTTTCATTTTCATCTTTAAATTTAATATTACTCTGCTCAATTATTTTTAATTCATCTTCTAGTATTTTCAATTTAGCATTTATTGGGGTTTGGATATCCTCATTTTCTTTTTCAGTTTCCAAATTTATTTCAGAAGTAGTAACTACTTCAACAAAAACATATTTAAGTTGTGAAAAATCACTATAAAATTCAACATTAAATTTTTTCGATTTATCTGATTCTTCAATTCTAACTTTTCCAATTGGAATTCCACTTTTGAAAATTGCACCTGTACCAGATGTGTACACAATACTTTTTTCATCAAACTCATTGTCTAAACCTTGTTTTATATATTTAATTTCAGCAAAATCATCACCCCGCCCAGTTATTATAGCTTGAACATTTTGTGGGGCTATTGTTACAGGAACATTTGAATTTAAATCTGATAGTAATAATACCCTTGCGGTTTTAAAATTAACTTCGATTACTCTACCAACTAAATACGACTGATCATAAACATTTGTTCCTATTTTAATATTATCTTTACTTCCTTTATTTATGATTATACTTTTTAAAAAAGGACTATCATGATCTACAATTATTTTTGCTAATATTTTGTCTGAGCTAGAAATATAATCATTAATCAACTCTTTTAACTCTTTATTTTCGTATTGTGTTATTTCACTAGATATATCTTTTGATTTTAATATATTTAATTCATCTTTTGTTTTTTTATAATCTTTAAAAAAAGTTGTGTAATCACTCACTTCAGTAAATGTATTTTTTG
Source organism: uncultured Pelagibacteraceae bacterium (assembly GCA_902566365.1). Lineage (GTDB taxonomy): Bacteria > Pseudomonadota > Alphaproteobacteria > Pelagibacterales > Pelagibacteraceae > Pelagibacter. The sequence continues at coordinate 69,576 of CACFIH010000003.1, read as the reverse complement.
CTAAATTTTCAGGTATAGATACAACAAAAGAAGATCTATAAACTAACTCATTAATTCCAATTTTTATATATTTTATAACTCTTAAATCCAAGTTTGATAAAATTATTACCAATATAGAAATAAAAACTAATGTAAGTAAAGAAAACTTCTGTTGAGTGCTTTTTTTTAAAAAAGCAGAACGAATAGCTATGATAAAATCATCTCTGCTTGAGGCCATTACTCTTAATATTCAGTCAACATGGTCGAGAATGTTTGCTCTTGATCTAAAGCTTTTCCAGTTCCAACTGCAACACACGATAATGGATCATCAGCTATGTGAACAGGTAAACCTGTCTCTTTAGAAAAACGTTTATCGATATTCTTTAACAAAGCTCCACCTCCAGTTAAAACTAAGCCCATATCAACTAAATCAGCCGAGAGTTCTGGCGGTGTACTTTCTAATGCATCTTTGATTCCATTAACCATTTGTTTTAAAATATCATTCAAAGCTTCTGCTGTGTCCTCCTCAGTAATATTTACTTCTTTTGGTGTTCCAGATCTTAAATCTCTACCTTTTACAGCATAGGTGTTATTATTTGTTGGGATGGCAGTACCAATTTCTTTTTTTATTTTTTCTGCTGTACTATCCCCAATCATTAAATTGTATTCTTTTCTCATGTAATTTACCATTGCACCATCCATTGCGTCACCTGCAACCCTGAGTGATTTTGAATAAACTAGACCACCTAAAGACATAACGGCAATTTCACTTGTTCCTCCACCAATATCAACAACCATCGATCCAGTCGCCTCTGAAATTGGCAGATTGGCACCTATTGCAGCTGCAATTGGCTCCTCAATTAACTGAACTCTTCTAGCTCCAGCAGCTAATGCACTATCTTGAATAGCTTTTCTTTCGACTGGTGTTGATCCTGTTGGAACACAAATAAGAATTCTTGGATTAGCGAAAGATCTTCCTTTATGAACTTTTTTTATAAAATGCTTAATCATTTCCTCGGTAACTATGAAATCTGCAATAACACCATCTCTTAAAGGTCTTATTGCTTGTATATTGCCAGGCGTTCTACCTAACATTGTCTTTGCTTCATCGCCAACTGCTAAAACTTGTTTTTTTCCTCCTTGTTCAACTATAGCTACTACTGAAGGTTCATTGAGAACTACACCTTGTCCTTTAACAACAACCAAGGTATTGGCAGTTCCTAAATCAATAGCCATATCCTGACTCCAAACTTTTTTAATTTTATCAAATATACCCATCTAAATACCTCTCATCTTCTCTTCTTGATGCTCCATTTCAGGAGCAGTTTTTTCTCTTTTAATTATCATTTTATTTAATGCACCTATATATGCGTTAGCTGAAGCTACTAATGTATCTGTATCTGCTGCTTGACCAACAGTAGTTTTGCCATTTTCCTCAATACGAACACTTACCGTTGCTTGAGCATCTGTACCTTCTGTGACTGCATGCACTTGATACAATTGAAGTTTAACATCATGAGGATATAAATTTTTTATACATTTAAATATAGCATCCACAGGACCATCACCAGTTTCTGTCGCTGATTTTATTTGTCCATGAACATCTAATGTCATTTCCGCTCTTTGAGGTTCACCCGTTCCAGCAAAAACTTTTAAGGATTTTAATACAATGGTATTAGCTTTATTATCAATTACTAAGCTATCATCAACTAAAGCAATTATATCCTCATCGTAAATATGTTTTTTCTTATCAGCTAAAACCTTAAATTTTCCAAATGCATTTTCTATTACATCATCTGTTAAATCAGCATAACCAAGACTTACCAGTTTATCCTTAAAAGCGTGTCTTCCTGAATGTTTTCCCATTACAAGTGAAGTTTGCTTTACACCTACACTTTCTGGGGTCATTATTTCATAAGTATTTCTATTTTTTAACATACCATCTTGATGTATGCCTGACTCATGAGCGAAAGCATTTTTTCCGACTATTGCTTTATTATATTGGACAGGAAAACCAGTTACATTAGAAACTAATTTTGAAGCTTTACTTAATAAAGTTGTGTTAATTCCAGTCTCATAGGGCATTAAATCATTTCTTGTTCTAATAGCCATTACAACTTCTTCCAAAGCAGCGTTACCAGCTCTTTCACCAATTCCATTAATAGTACACTCTATTTGTCTTGCTCCAGCCTGAACACCGGCCAAAGAATTTGCAACTGCTAAACCTAAATCATTATGACAATGTGTGGATAAAATTGCTTTATCAATATTTGGAACTTTATTTAATAAAGTTTGTATAATTTTCGTAAATTCAGATGGTACTGTGTAACCAACAGTATCAGGTATATTTATTGTTTTAGCTCCTGATTTTATTGCGAGTTCAACTGTTTTACACATATAATCCATGTCCGTTCTTGTTCCATCCTCACATGACCACTCAACATCATCAGTCAAATTTCTCGCATATGTAACATGCTCTTTGATGGACTCATAAACTTGTTCTGGAGTTTTGTTAAGCTTATGTTTCATGTGAAGAGGACTCGTTGAGATAAAAGTATGAATTCTAAATCTTGGGGCATTTTTTAAAGCCTCATAACATCTATCAATATCCTTTTTTGAATGTCTAGCTAGTCCACACGGAATTGATTTTTTTAAAACTTTACTTATTGCTAACACTGCCTCAAAATCTCCAGGAGATGCAATAGGAAAACCTGCTTCGATAATATCAATTCCTAGTTCATCAAATACTCTTGAAATTTGAATTTTTTCTTCAAGGCTCATGGAAGCCCCTGGTGATTGCTCACCATCTCGCATCGTTGTATCAAATATAAACACTCTTTCTTTATCTGCCATAACTATATAATTTAGTTTCCTTATAATACAATCTCAATTAGAAATTGCAAAATATTTATAAATTTTTAAACACCTATTAGCCTTTATCGCTATCAACAAGTTTCTTTTTTCCAATCCAAGGCATCATTGCTCTTAAATTAGCGCCAACCTTTTCCACTGGATGTTCAGCGAGTTTTGCTCGGGTTGCAAGAAAGTTTTTTTGACCATTTTTACATTCATCCATCCATTGTTTTGTAAACTTTCCTGACTGGATATCAGCTAAAACTTCTTTCATTCTTTTTTTTGTTTCCTCTTTATTGACAACTCTTGGGCCAGATTCATATTCTCCATATTCAGCTGTATTGGAAATAGAATAATTCATGTTGGCTATTCCGCCTTCATAAATTAAATCTACTATTAATTTTACTTCATGAACAGTTTCAAAATAGGCCATTTCAGGTTCATAACCAGCTTCAACTAATGTTTCATATCCATTTTTAATTAATTCAACTAATCCTCCACATAGAACAGTTTGTTCTCCAAATAAATCTGTTTCAACTTCATCTTTAAAAGTTGTCTCAATAATGCCTGACCTTCCTCCACCCACTGCAGAGGCATAAGACATAGCAAGATCTCTGGCTTTACCTGAGCCATTTTGGTGTACAGCAAATAAACAAGGAACGCCCCCTCCTTTTATATACTCACTTCGAACTAAATGACCAGGTCCTTTTGGAGCAACCATAAAAACATCTAAATCTTCTCTTGCTTTAATCAAATCATAATGAACATTTAGTCCATGAGCAAATGCAAGTGATGTTCCTTTTCTAACTCTTTGCTCAATATGATTTTTATATATAGATGCTTGTAGTTCATCTGGTGTCAAAATCATCACTACGTCTGCCCACTCAGCTGCATCTGACAAATTCATTACTTTTAATCCTTTAGACTCTGCCTTGGGTTTACTTGAAGATCCTTCTCTCAAAGCAACAACTACTTCTTTTACTCCACTATCTTTCAAATTCAGAGCATGAGCATGCCCTTGACTTCCATAACCAAAAATAGCAATTTTTTTGTCTTTAATCAGATCAACATCTGTATCTTTTTCATAAAACATTTTCATATTTTCTCCTTAAAATTAATTAAATATTTTGTTCCCTCTTGTCATAGCAACAGCTCCTGTTCGTGAAACACTCACCAATCCAAATTTTTTTAGATTTTTTGCCATTTTATCTATTTCTCTTCTTAATGCAGTTATTTGAATAACATTTGATTTTTTTGTTCTATCCAATATTACAGCATTATATTTTTTACAAGCATTAATAGCTTTTTTTATTTTATTTGAATTTCCAACTATTTTAAATAAAGCCATTTCCTTAAAAATCACTCCCTTATCATCTCTTTTAAAATCAGCAACTTTGTGAACAGGCACTAATTTTTTAAGCTGAAGTTTAATCTGATCTATTACCTGAGGTGTTCCAGTGGTAACAATTGTAATTCTTGATATATTCTTTTTTGCATCTACTTCTGCTACTGCTAAAGACTCAATATTATATCCTCTTCCAGAAAAAAGCCCTACTACTCTGGCTAATACTCCCGCTTCATTGTCAACCCACACAACGATTATATGCGTATCAGATTTTTCTTTTTTAGTCGAAACGCTATAAGCTGATTTAGGATTTACCATAATTAAACTAATGCTTTTCCTTTGCCAGTAATTTTATTTTCTTGTTTTTCGCTTGGACCTAAAATCATTTGATTATGAGGCTTGCCAGATGGTATCATTGGAAAACAATTTTCATTTGGGTCAACACGACAATCAAAAATCACAGGGCCCTTGAATTCGACCATTTCTTTAATTTTTTCATCTAGCTCACTTGGTTTTTCTGCCTTAATACCTTTACAACCATAAGCCTCTGCCATTTTAATAAAATCAGGCAAAGCTTCTGAGTAACTCTCAGAATAATTTTTTTCATGTAATAATTCTTGCCATTGCCTAACCATCCCCATGTATTGATTATTTAAAATAAAAATCTTAATGGGTAAATTATACTGAACTGCAGTTGACATTTCTTGCATAGTCATCAAAACAGACGCTTCTCCAGCAATATCAATAACTAATTTATTTGGATGTGCAATTTGTACTCCTACTGCTGCTGGTAATCCATATCCCATCGTTCCTAAACCGCCGGATGTCATCCATCGATTTGGTTTATTAAATTTATAATGTTGTGCTGCCCACATCTGATGTTGACCAACTTCGGTTGTTATAAAAGTATCTTTATCTTTAGTAAGCTCATAAAGTCTTTTAACTGCATGTTGAGGTTTTATTGTTTCATTGCTATTTTGAAAGTGTAATGAATTTTTATTTCTCCATTTTTGAATTTGTTCCCACCATTTAGAGATCTTCTGTTTATTAGATTTTTTTAAATCGATATTTTTCTTTTTTATAGTTTTATTAATACCTTTTAAAATATCTTTTACATCTCCAACTAAAGCTAAATCAACTTTTATAATTTTATTTATTGATGAAGGATCGATATCAATATGAACTTTTTTTGAATTAGGAGAAAACTCATCAATCTTTCCTGTAATTCTATCATCAAACCTTGCTCCAATATTTATAAGTAAGTCACAATCATGCATCGCATTATTGGCTTCATAAGTTCCATGCATTCCTAACATTCCTAAAAATTGATTATCATCACCAGGGTATGCGCCTAATCCTTGTAAAGTTGATGTAATTGGAAAACCAGTAATTTGAACTAATTCTCTCAAAACCTCACTTGCCTCTGGACCTGAATTAATTCATCAATATCTTTTTGTGAGACAGCACTTGATGATTTACCATTTAATTTCTTTTGAAATTTTGGTTTTAAATAATTTATTTTTGCAAATTGAATATCTTTTGGAATATCAACCAGGACAGGTCCTGGCCTTCCAGTTGTTGCAACTTTAAAAGCTTCATGAAGAGTTTTTGATAAATCTTTGATATCTTTTACTAACCAGTTATGTTTTGTACAAGGTCTTGTAATACCAGTTGTATCACATTCTTGAAATGCATCAGTTCCTATAAGATGAGTTGGTACTTGTCCAGAAATACAAACTAATGGAACAGAATCCATATATGCATCTGTTAAAGCTGTGACAACATTAGTTGCACCAGGTCCTGAGGTTACCAAAACAACTCCAGGCTTTCCTGAAGATCTTGCATATCCCTCTGCTGCATGTCCGGCACCTTGTTCATGTCTCACCAAGATATGCTTAATTGAAGAATGATTTTTTAATTCGTCATAAATTGGTAAGACTGCACCACCAGGGTAACCAAAAATAAATTCAACTTCTTGATCTTCAAGACATTTGAATACAATTTCTGCTCCTGTATATAATTTAGACATTAATGCAATCTAGCTGAAGTTGTGCTTATTGGTCAAGACTAACTACGTAATATCTAAATTTTCTTTAAAAAGTTATTTAATCTCTCTGACTTAATTCTGTTCCAATTTAACATATGACCTCGAGCCCAAGTGGTCTGCCTTTTAGCATATTGTCTTGTCTTTATTGATATTTTTTGGGTAAGTTCGCTTTTATCAATGTTTTTATTGAGAAAATCTTGGATTTCTCTGACACCTATGGCCTTAGAAGCAGTTTTTGACTTCGAAACTTTTAATTTTATAAACTTTTTAATCTCCAAAATTGCTCCATTTTCAATCATATTTTTTGCTCTAACATTTATTCGTTTAATCAAATTCTCTCTAGAACAATCTATATAAATTCTAAAAAAATCTCCTTTTTCAAAATCTGATTTTGTATTTTTGAACCACTCATACATGGATTTTTTTGTATACAATTTTATTTCATAAGCTCGGATTACTCTTTGTGAGTCTAAAGGATTAATGAAGTTTATAGAGATAGGGTCTAACTTTTTTAATCTTAAAAAAAATTTCTTAGGACCCAGATCTTTATGTAAGTTTCTTACTTTTTTTCTTAATTTTAATGGAATATTTGGAATTTTTACCAGACCATCTGTCAAAGCTTTAAAATATAAACCTGTGCCTCCAACAAGTATTGGTATTTTCTTTCTTTTCTTAATATCTGTAATTTTTAATTTTGCTAATCTCAACCAATCACCTGTAGAAAATTTTTTTTTAACACTCCAAAATCCATATAAGTGATGTTTAATTTTTTTATATTCCTTTTTATGAGGTCTTGCAGAAATTATCTTTAATTCCTTATAAACTTGCATGCTATCAGCATTTACTATTTCACCATCAACTTTTTTTGCTAGCTTTATTGCAAAATCTGATTTTCCTGATGCCGTTGGTCCATAAATTAAAATAATTTTGGATCTAATTTCCATTATTTAATTCAATTTGACGCCAATGTATCTTCTCTGATTTTGACTGTTTAAAATAACTAAAAGAATAGTTCTCTGATTGCTTTTTAAAACTTCTTTAACAACTTTATCTAAATCATCAAAAGTTCTAATTTTTTTCTTTTGTGCTTCCACAATTATACTATTCTCTTCTATTGAATTAATTAATGGACTATCTTTTTCAATACTAGTAACTAAAAGACCTGATGATTGATTTGGTAAGTTTCTAGATTTGATATCCTCTTTTGTTAACTTTCTAACTGTAATTTTTAAATCATCAATTTTAGTTTCTTCAACCTGTGGTTCTTTTTCTGATACTTTAAAATCTTCAGATGTCTCTAATCTTCCAAGAGTAATTATTTTTGTAATCTCTTTTTTATTTCTCCATATTTTTACTTGAACTTTTTTTCCAACAGCAGTTCGCGCAACTATAATTGGCAACTCTTTCATTTCATTTATTATCTCTCCATTAAATTCGAGAATTATATCTCCAGCTTTAACTCCGGCTTTTTCTGAGGGACTATTTTTAGCAACACTTGCAACAAGTGCTCCTCTTGGCTTGTCTAGTTTTTCAATCTCAGCAATTTCTTTTGTTACATCTTGAATTCTTACACCAAGCCATCCTCTTTTTGTCTCACCGAATTCTAATAATTGATCTATAACTAATTTTGCACTATTTGATGGTATTGAAAAACCAATCCCTATCGACCCACTTCTACCTAAAATAGCAGTATTAATTCCTATCACATCACCATTCATATTAAATAATGGTCCACCAGAATTTCCCTGGTTAATTGATGCATCCGTTTGAATGTAGTCCTCATATCTTGTTAAACCTATTGTTCTATTCCTTGCTGAGATAATTCCTGATGTTACAGTTCCGCCTAGTCCAAAAGGGTTACCAATGGCTATTACCCAATCACCAATCCTTGCTTTGTCTGAGTCACCAAATTTAACAGGCTTAAATTTTTCTTTTGTATCTAATTTAAGAACAGCTATATCTGATAATGGATCTGCACCAACTACTTTTGCTTTAAATTCTTTATCTCCATTAACACGTACAATAATATCATCAGCTCCTTGAATTACGTGATTATTGGTTATCACTATTCCACTCTCATCGATAATAAACCCCGAGCCTAGTGCTGAAGATTGTCTTTCTTGCGGAACTCCAAACTCTTTAAACATGTCTCCAAAGGGAGATCCGGGTGGGAATTCAAAGCCTGGAAATGGATTATCTCTAGTTACAACTGTTTGGGTAGTGGAAATATTAACTACTGATGGCATTAATCTTTCAGCTAAATCCGCAAAAGAAGAAGGTATAGTTTGAGAATATGATTGTTTGATTGAGCTAAAAAATAATATGAATATTATGATAAAAGCTTTAAATTTTTTCATCTCAATTCTTAAATAAATAAATAATAATAAATCCCACTATTGCAAAAATTAGTCCACCAATTCTTAATTGATTAATAGATAGTAATTCAAGTTTTTTAAGCATACTTTTCATTTTTGATGGAAATATGGCGTACAAAATGCCCTCTATGAATAAAAATAGACCAAAAGCTATGATCAACTCTTTCATAGAAAGATTATTCAGTTTTAGGTTTTATGTTCCCAAAAAATTTAAAGAATTCGCTATCAGGTGATAATATTAATGATGTTTCACCACCAATGAGAGCTTTTTCGTAAGCTTGCATTGCTCTATAAAATGCAAAAAACTCTGGGTCTTGTCCAAAGGCATTGGCAAATATTTTATTTCTTTGGCCATCCCCCTCACCTTTCATAATCTCTGATTTTTTTTGAGCATCAGCTAAAATTACTGTAACCTCTTTATCTGCAGTAGATGTAATTGTAACAGCCATCTCTGCTCCTCTAGCTCTAAATTCTTTGGCCTCTCTCTCCCTTTCGGTTTGCATTCTTCTAAAAATAGCATCACTGTTTGCTTGAGGAAGATCAGCTCTTTTAATTCTTACATCAACTATTTTAATTCCAAAATTTTCAGCTTCAGCATTTACACCTTCTTGAATTAAAGCCATTTGTTTAGTTCTGTCTTCTGAAAGAAGAGTTTGTAATTCTTGTTGACCTAATACGTTTCTAATTCTTGAATTAATAATTGTTGCTAATCTTGATCTAGCAACTCTCTCATTTCCAACTGAAATATAAAATTTCAGTGGATCAACAATTTGAAATCTAGCGAATGCATCAACAATTAATCTTTTTTGGTCTGAGGCAATTACTTCTTCAGGTGGAGTATCTAAATTTAAAATTCTTTTATCTAAGTAAACGACGTTCTGAATAAAAGGAATTTTAAAATTTAGACCTGGTTTTAAAATAATTCTTTTTGGATCACCAAATTGCAGAACAATTGCTTGATTAACTTCTTTAACAATAAATATTGAAAAGAACGCTGTTGCAGCTAGTGCAACAATTATACCTGCTATTATTTTTCCAATTTTCATTTTAATTAGTCGCTTTCTTTTTTTGTAATTCAGGCAGAGGTAAATACGGTACTACTCCTGAACCTGCATTTTTTTCAATAATTACTTTATCTATATCAGCTAAAACTTTTTCCATTGTTTCTAAATACATTCTTTCTTGAGTAACAGATTTAGCTTTTTTGTACTCATTGTAGATTGCTAAAAACCTACTTGCTTCACCTTCCGCTTTTGCAACAACTTCTTTTTTATATGCTTCGGCAGCTTGTAATATTTTTGCGGCTTCACCCCGAGCTCTTGGGATAACATCATTAGCATAAGCCTCTGCTTCATTTTTAGATCTTTCCATGTCAGCTCTTGCTGCCTGTACATCTCTAAACGCATCAATAACTTGATCAGGTGGATCAGCTTTTTGAGTTTGTACTTGAGTAATTTGAATACCACTTGTGTATTCATCTAAAATCTTTTGTATAATTTCTTGAGTATCTGTCTCAATAATTGATCTACCTTCTGTTAAAATTGGCTGGATATCTGATCTTGCAATTACTTCTCTCATTGCAGTTTCAGCAGCTGCTTTTACTGTTCCTTCTGGATCTTGAATTTTAAATAAAAAATTTCCTGCATCTTTAATTACCCAAAATACTGAAAAATCTATATTAACTATATTTTCATCGCCTGTTAGCATTAAACTTTCTTGAGGAACATCTGCTACTCCTCCAGATGAACTAAATCCACTATCTCTTTCAGATCTAAAACCAATATCAATTCTATTTACTTTCGTTACCTTGGGTGTAAGCACAGACTCAACTGGAAAAGGTATGTGGTAATTTAATCCAGGCTGAGTTGTTTTAACAAATTTTCCAAATCTTAATACTACACCCTGTTCATCAGGTAAAACTCTATAAAGTCCACTTGCTAACCAAACAAATCCTAAAATAATTAAAACTAGGATTGCTTGTTTACCGCCTGATCCACTTCCAGGTAAAAATCTTTTTATTTTTTCTTGAAATTCTCTAATAATTTTATCGACATCTGGGGGTGTTGGGCCTCTACCTGAACCATTACCGCCACCTCCTCCCGGAGGCGTTCCCCAGGGACTTCCGCCTCTTTGTTGAAAATCATCAGACATACACTATCTATATAGTGTTTAATTCATTAAAAACAAGTTAAGATAAAATTATGAGTGATAAAAAGCCTGAACTAAGTGCCGCAATGAAAAATAAGGGAGAACCAAAGGTTTTTAGAAAAAATCCAATTATCGGAACAAAGTTTACTATAGCAATTTCAAGTGCAAAGGGTGGTGTGGGCAAATCTACATTTGCCACAAATCTCGCTCTTGCACTTAAGCAAATTGGATGCCGTGTCGGGTTATTAGATGCAGATATATATGGCCCATCAATTCCTAAAATGTTTGGAATAAATGAGAAACCAAAAAGTGATGGCCAAAAATTAAATCCCATAATCAAATATGATATTCAATGTATGTCAATAGGCTTTCTAGCTGACCAACAAACACCAATGATTTGGCGAGGGCCTATGGTAACAAGTGCAATAAAAACATTCACACAGAAAGTGAACTGGAAAGATTTAGATTTTATAATTGTTGATATGCCACCAGGCACAGGGGATACCCAACTTACTTTTTCACAAGAAATTAAAATGGATGGAGCAATAATTGTTTCTACTCCTCAAGAAGTTGCTTTACTAGATGTTAAAAGAGGAATTAAGATGTTTGATAAACTAGGAGTAAAAATTTTAGGTTTAGTGGATAACATGAGTTTTTTTAAAGCTAATGATGGAAAGAAATATCATCTTTTTGGTGAAGGTGGGGTTAAAAAGACAGCTGAGGAATTTAATAAAGAATTTTTAGGTGAAATACCAATTAACCCTGATGTAGGAAAATCAGGAGATAACGGAAAGCCAATTGTTGAAGAAAACCCAGAAAATGAAATTTCAAAGATTTATTTAGATTTTGCAAAAAAAATCAAATCGACTTATCTTTAAGATTAAACGCCTCCATTAATTCATTCCATTCTCTCTTAGATAATCCAGACTCTTCCATTGAGGGATTTTCACCTTTGATTAATTTTTGAAGTATTATTTTCCCTTTAGCAGATACTTCAGTTCCACCAACTCTATAATCCATAAATGCTTCATAAGTAATTGGAACCCATCTTTTTAAAGTATCCAGCATTATATCAGCATACACTCTTATTTCGTATTGAGCGTGATGATCCGCTCTAAGTCTTAAGAAGTTCATCAAATTCAACAAATCTGTTTTCCAATACCACTGGGTATAAGTATTTAAAGTTAAATTCATTCGTGCAAGTTCTCTAGCTAATCCTTTTTTATTTTCATCAATGGTAGATCCATCATATTTTTCGTTAAGCATTGTCTCATAATTTGCATAAGTTCTTTCTGCATCATTTTTTAAAAGTTCCAAAACTTCTTTAGCTTGCTCACCTTCCAACACATCACCTCTACCTTGTCTATTACTTGTTGATTGAGCAGCTAGATTTTCAGATGTTGGAAGATAAAATTCTTTATCTAAAATTGAGTACCTAGCTGAATATTCATTTACATTTGCTGTTCTATGTCTAATCCATTGACGTGCAATAAAAATTGGAAGTTTTATATGGTATTTAATTTCACACATCTCAAAAGGAGTGCTATGCCAATGGCGCATTAAATATTTAATTAAGGCAGCATCAGTTGATACTTGTTTGGTTCCTTTCCCGTATGAAACTCTAGCTGATTGAACTATTGAAGTATCATCACCCATATAATCAACCACCCTAACAAAACCATGATCTAGGGCTGGTAATGCCTCATATAAGATTTTTTCTAACTCTGCTACGGTTACTCTTTTAGTATTGTTGCTTTGTGATTGCTGATTTTTTATCTCTTCTTGTTGTTCTTTAGTTAATTTCATGATTGTTATTGAATCTCTAGTAATTCCTTTTATATTAATAATGTTGGATTTCCAACTATGACGATAAACGAATTTCGTAATAACCATTGCGGACGTGGGGGCAGTACCCACCACCTCCACCATTTACAACTTATGGGGGTGAACTAGACTCGACGGGTGACTAAAGGCTATTCTTTCGTTCGGAATTGTTCCTCCGTAAAGGGCTAATTTATAATTGCTAACGAAAGTTACGCACTTGCTGCTTAATTAACTTTGTTAATTAAGTAAACGGGGTCTGGGGCACCTGGCAACAGAACGCCCCCTTAACAATAATTAATTTATTCGAATGGTTTCCAACCACACTTTGGAGTTAATGTATAAGGACTATCAGAATTTTTTGGGGATAAAATTTCTTTTTCAAACAATTTCACTTCTTTCCATTCAACTATCTTAATTTTTAAGAAATCCTCATTTCTACAAATTAAACATATTTTACCCTCATATTTATATTTTATTTTAGGATCTTCCTGTATTAACAACTCACTTACCCAGTATAAATCATTAATATGCAAATTTTCATATTTCTTAAATGTATTTTCCCAACTTTCTTTTCCAAAGTTGTTAACTATTAGTTCCTTGTAATTTATTAGTTTTTTGCTATCTGAAATTCCATGTAATATTTCTAAATTATCACCATTAAACATAATGATTTTTGAAGTTGTATCTATTTTAAGTGATAAATTTTTGTTTTGAAATTTTTTTATATCTTTTGCATGAAAATTAGTAAATGAACTTCCAAATAAACCTGATTTTAATTCACAATTGGAGATAAACTTTTTTGGTCTAAATGCATTACTCTCGTTAATAAAAAGAAGATTTAAAGATAAAACAAGTAAGAGTAATTTTATCATATTCTTAATATATTGTAATTTACAATGAAGTGCTATACTCAAAAAAATCAAGTAAAAAGAAAATAAGTCATTCTGACAATGAAGTTTGCAATGAAGTGATTTAATAAAGTGAGCAAATATGTTAATTTCTAATCTAATGCCGGGCAACAGAACGCCCCTTTCCAAAGGTTTCCGTTGTCCTTACTCATCTTTTTTTTAAAAAGTTCAATGAAGTCCTCAATGAAGTTTCAATGAAGTTTTAAAACAAGGTTGCCGTTATACGCGCATGTGCGTCTAGTAACAAAAAAAATCTAAATTGGTTTATTCACAATTAATAATTAGTAAAAAAAATGTTCTCGTTTTGATTCACTTTTGATTCATAACTGTACTCAAAATACAACCTTATAGTGCACATATTATGTAAGTAACGTTTAATTAAGATAGATTTGCTTTAAAAGCATTGATCCAGTCTTCTTCACCTTGTTCTTGATATTTATTTAAAGCATTATCATCAAGAAGACTGTTAAACATTCCAAATAAGTAATCACTTTTTAATTCTTCATTATAAATTTTTTTGAATAACAAATTAAAATCTGATCTCTCAATAGGTAAAATTCTTACACGCCCATTATAAATTTTTGTTTTAACCATTGCTCTACTTAAAAATTCAATAGGCATATTCACATCCATCTTTTCACATATAAATAAACCAAATACAGGTTTATCATTTTCATTTTGACACTTTCCAACGTGACGAAAAACTGGTGCACCCTCAGATTCATATTGTCTTTGTCCAGCGCTCAATGTAACTTCTACTACCAAAATAAAATCTTTATATTCAATTATTAAATCAGGTTTATTAGATGTTGTATTTAATGGGTTAATATCCTCATCAAAATTTAAACTTGGTATGATTTTTTCTGCATCGCCTATAAATGAAAATGCTCTAAAAAAATTATACTCGTATTGAAGAGGTTTATCTAAGATTTCTGAATTTCTATCACTAATCTCTTCAAAATGACCAATGATTTCATCAAAATCATTTTTCTTTCTTTCAGAGAGTTTTTTTATAAATTTTTCCATTTTTAAATAGATAAATTTTTTTTGTAACTCTACAATTATATCCTTCTTAATGTCCAACGATTTTTCGTTTTTAAATCTTTTATCAATTTCTTTGGTATTAATCTTTAAATCTAGGGTAGAAGATAATTTCTTAAGGTAATCAAATTTGTTTAATAAGTTATCTGGTTTATCAGTGTATAATGAAATGGAATTTTCTTTTCCCATATAGTCTTTAACAAAAGTTTTTTCATCATTTTCAAATTTTTTAGGTTCTAAACCTATTGTTTCTAGTAGGTAATCAGCATCTTTTTCATTTATTTTTGAAATTTCTAATCTGGATTTTTTATTTAATTTAAATAATCCTGTGGAGATAAAATATCTAAAAATTGAGTCAGCATAATCTTTATGGTTTCTTAATTTTGTTCTTAAAAATTCACTTTTATCAACTTTTTTCCCTTTTTTTTCTCTAATACTAAAGTCTTCATTTTTATAAAATAAATTAAGTTTTTTTATTCCAACTTCATCTCTAAATTTTCTTCTTTTAAGATTACCTTTAATTTTTTTTAAATTTTCCCTAAATTTTAATATTTCACTTATAGATTGATCAATTGTACTGAAATTTTCAATTGTTATCACAAACATCATAACTTCAGATCTGGAAAGATCCTTAACACTTTTTAAAATTTTTATAGTTGCAGTTAATGGAATTAATTTAATTTTTTCAGTTCCCCTTACTTTGATTGGCGACGGATATTGTATTTTTGCAATTTGTCTTTGCATTACAAATTCCATATTTTTAGAATTTATTAAATTTCTACCCTGTTCAGTTAATTCAAATTTTCCCTTGTCTACTCCGGGCACATAGACAATTCCAAGTTTTTTTGGAGCACGGGTGATGTAATCTCTTCCTACAAAATCTAATGTAGATGAATTTGAACTTAATCCTACTTTAAGGTTCTCACTTTCTTCTCTTATTCTTTTTCCAATTTCTATTTGCAAATCTTTATCATAATCTTTGCCATCCAAAGAACTGATTAACTTTAATCTTTCTATAACTTTATATGGTGATCTAGGAGATGTTGGAAAACTCCATGGTGATTTCATTTTTTAATTTTTTTTTCCTCTAATATATCTATCTTTTTTTTTATAAACGTTTGAATTCTTTTATTTGAAATTGATATTGCTTTTTTTGATATATCGCCACCTATAAAATTACAATTTGATTTTAAAGCAGCAATTGCAGCGCTTCCTGAACCTAAAAAGGGATCACAAACTATTAAATTTTTTTCATCTTTAAGTTTGCTTGCAAATATCATTTTATAAAATAATTCTACTGGTTTTTGGGTGGGGTATTTAGATCTAACTATTCTTTTTATTGACCACACATCATTGGTTGACCTATTTGAAATTGGTTTTTTTCCTTTTGATGAAAAAAGAATAAACTCAGATTGTCTTCTAAAGTAATGACCCATGCCAATAATCGCTTTATCCCAGACAATAATATTTTTAACAGGAAAATATTTTCTAACAACAGAACCTAAAGAAAGAAGAGAGTAGGAATCAAACATTATATAAATATGTGATTTCTCTTTTAAAACTCTAAAACACTCACTTAAAAAAATTGAATAATTTTCCTCTGTATCTATAAATTCTTTAAACCATTTACCTCTTTCACCTTTATCTTTGTATTTTCCAACTATTCGTCCTTTGCCAAGTTTAAGATGATTATTCATTCCTGAGTATGCAGGATCGGTAACTATAATATCAATTGAACTGTCAGGAATATTTTTTAATAACGTAATAGCATCTTGATTAAAAATAGCATAATTTTTTTTCTTAAATTCTATTATTTTTTTATTTTTCATTTGTTTTATTGAATTTCTTTTAAGATTAATGCTTAATCTTAAAATTCAAAAACTTAAAGAAATTATTCATCAATTTTATTTGCTCAAGATTTTTGGGTGAACTATCTAGTAAATTAGGATTAAATAAAATTATAGAGACAACTTGTGCTCTAGAAATTGCAACATTTAACCTATTTCTATTAAAAAAGAATTCTTTATTTCTTGGCAAAGAATCGCTATCTGAGGACGTCATAGAGATAATGGCAATTGGTGCTTCTTGTCCTTGAAATTTATCAATAGTTCCTACTCTTGGATTTTTAATTTTTTCTTCTTCTAACTTTGAGATAAGTAAATTTACTTGTGTATTATAAGGACTAATAATTAAAAAATCATTTGCAGTTAATTTTCTTTTTTTACCATTATCATCAAATTCAACTCCAATTAATTGCTTCATCAAACTCTTCACAACTTCAAACTCTTCAATACTTGTTTGAACATTGTTTTTATGTTTCATTTCAATATAATGAATCCCTTCTCTCTTAATAATCGATTTATTGTTAAATTTTATTATTCTTTTATCAGTCCGATCATCACAAATAAGTCTTTCTTCATAAAAGTTAGATGAAATGAAATTGTTTATTTTTGAATTTAATCTGTAAGTTTTATTTAAAAAAATCCCTTTATCTTCTGGAATTGTGTCTTTTCCCTCTAGGAGATATTCTAAAATAGATTGACCAGAATTATTTGGGTGTGTCCCTCTAATTGGTTGCCCTAATTGATTTTGGTCACCAATCAAGACAATATTCTTTGCAATATTTCCTATACTTATTAAGTCTGCTAAACTTAATTGACCTGCTTCGTCTATAAAAAGATAATCAATCTTTTCATCATAATATGAATTTGCCAAATGATATTTCGTGCCTGCAAAAATATTACCAACATTCTTTTCTTTTAAAGCATCCATAAAAGGAGGATCTTTTTCGTATGTTTTAATATTTTCTCCATTAAATATTGTGTCATCGTCCTCAAGATTTCCTTTCTTAAAACCATTAAATTTAAATTGTTTCTCTGCCGCCATATCCTCAACTCTTTGCAATAGGTTGTGAATTACTTTGTGAGAAAGACCAGTAATTGCAATTTTCTTATTTTGTTTAAGCAATTCAATAATAGCATTAGACGCTTGAAATGTTTTTCCTGTTCCAGGTGGTCCTTGAATATAAATATAACTATTATTTAAATTTGAAATAATTGAGGGAATTTCCTTATTAAATTCATTAGATTTAATAATTTTTTCACCTGTTTTAATACCTTCAATATTTGGATGTTTCTTTTCTAAAAAATCATTTAATGCTTCATATTTTTTTTCATTTTTTAATAATGTATCGATAAATTTATAAGTGTTTGAAATTAGTTTTGTATTAGGGGTTGGTTTATTAGGTCCAATCGATAAAATTTTAGGTAATATTCCCTGAGATGTACCTCTTTTTAAAAGAACCTCTTTCTTTTTGTAATCAATATCAATTATAGTGCCTGCATAATCTTTTTGTTCAATATCCTGATTATTTGCTATTACAGTTTTTTTACTTTTTCTTAATTTAAAATCTTGTTCCTCAAATTTATAAGAATAGAGTAATGATTTTTTATCTGGTGTAGGTTCTCCGTTCGATTTCATATTTCCTATACATTCAGGATCATCTATCAATTCCTCATCAGATTTTGTTCTTCTATCAAAAAATTCACGCCAATCTGGTTTATCCTCACGATTATAAAAACCAATGATGTCT
This sequence comes from uncultured Pelagibacteraceae bacterium, assembly GCA_902566365.1. Lineage (GTDB taxonomy): Bacteria > Pseudomonadota > Alphaproteobacteria > Pelagibacterales > Pelagibacteraceae > Pelagibacter. The sequence goes on along the minus strand of CACFIH010000003.1, from coordinate 51,464 downwards.
GACATCAATTGTTTAATTTCTTTATTTTTGATTTTAGATTTTTCAACCTTTTCTTGGTATGCAATCATATCTTTTTCCCAATCTCTGAGTTCCATTTCATCTTCTTTTCTTTGAGATACAAACCAAGATGTTTCTGAAGGTTTAATGTCTAATAACCATTTATGTAGTTGATAAGTAGAATTGCAATCTTGTTTATTATAACTTTCTATCTCATCTAAAAAGTTTTGATCCTGTGTTTCCAACCATTCTATGTAATATTCTTGAGATACGTCACCTTTTTGTACGTCGCCCTCTCTTTTGAATTCATAAAATTTCTCAACATTTTTAAGTGAATAACTATTTTCCGAAATAAATAATCCTTGTCTATTTACTTCTAATAAATTTACAAATTTATCTAAATTTAAATAGTGATCATACTCAATACCCTTAATTTTATGTAAAGAAGTTAACTTAAGTAATGCTGTAATTTCGTATGAACCATAATGGTAAATTTTAGAATTTGGATACTTTTTAAAATGAGATTTTGTAAAATCAAAAAATTTAATTAAATTTTTTTTTTCTTCTTCTTTACTATGGGACCATAATGCCTTGAATTTCTCCTTACCGTTTTCTATGTAATAAATTCCCAATAAATACTCCAGACCTCCTGGATAGATATGATCTTCAACACTCTCTATATCAAAGTACAAATCACATTCGGAAGGTTGAGGCAATAAATTAAAACCTTTTAAATTATTTAAATTAATTTCTTTTGGTTTGTGTATAGGAACATTAGTTTTCTCGTATTCTTTTTGAAGTTTTGCTTGAGTAATTAACTTATGTGATATTTCTTTTCTAAAACCTTTGAGAATTTTATCTGGATTTTGCTTTGAGAGTTTAGTTGCTGTATCAATTTTAAGTTCTAGTAGTTTTTTTAAATGTACTTTAGTTAATCCACCAATTTGATTAAGATTATCTTCTTTAATCCAGATTTTTTCGCATTCTTCTTGCCATTCGCAAGTACTACAAAAACTACACTTTTCTGGTCTTTGTTTATCTACACCATTACCGACAAACTTCTCGTAATTTTCTCTATGAATTTTAAAAAACTCATTAACTTGATTTACTTGAACATCTTCCCTAACCATATTCTTTAAAACAATAGTAAATCTTTTTGGAAGAACGCCCTGAGTATTCTCCAACATATAAGTGTACATTCCTAATTGAATAATGTGATCAGGTTTAGGTTTATTTGAGTACTTTGTATCAATTACTTCATAACTATAATCACCAAGTTTTGATTTAATTTCTTTATTAATTATTAAAAAATCAAACTCTCCAGTCCATTTATCTTTCTTTAACCAACCACCATGAATAATTTCCCAACCTTCTTTCATTGCTTGAATTGTTTTTGAGATTTTTTCCTCTCGTGTTAAGTCAGGTTTTTTTAAATCCAATACTTTCTTGTATTTTTTTTTAAGTTCTTTTAAATAATTCTTTTCATGTTGATTACCTTTTTCAAATCTTAATTTGTCATTAATATTAAGTTCAATTTTTTTAAGATTTAATTTTTTTTCATTAATTTCGTTAAAAATTATGTACTTACAACCTAAGTACTTCTTTAACATTGTTGGTGAAAAAAGGTTTTTCATTGCTATTAATTTAATGAATTCAGATTACACTTGCAAATGTGTATATTACAATAGTAATAAAATTTTACTTATTTAAGTAGTTCTTCAATTATATCCCATCTATTTTTATATTTTTCTATCGTCCAACCGGATGGATCTTTGAAAGGTGGTATAAAAATAACTCTCATACTTGAATCTTTTCTTTGTTGCCCTCTTTTGCCTGGTTGAGAGATATATTCTAAATGCATTCTTTTAACATTTTTTGATACTTCGCTTGATGGAACTATATAATAAACAAATTCACTTTTGTCCCCCTTTGGAGGTATTCCTGCTAAAACCCAAATAAAATTTTTACCAAAATCTTTTTCTGCTTTCATTCCAACCGTTACTTTTCTATTACCTGGAGGAAAAGTTTTAACTTGTATATGAACAAATTTTGTTCCTTCAACATTACTACATAATACATCTGTATTAGGAGTATTACCCATCGTAACAACTGCCACTAAATCTCTTCTGCAAAGTTCTCCTGCAACAAAAAATTGTGCAGAACTTCCTCTGGCATTTTTATTATTTGGATTTTTTGTTATTTTTTTCATTAACAAAAAATTTATTCTCTTTCGTATCTTAAATCTCTTAATGATTTACCTTGATGCATCCAAAATCTAGGACCATGCGCTTGTTCCCAATCATATCCCATTTCATGAAGAACAGTATTCGCAGACGCAGAAAGTGAGGTTATTTCCCCTCTAAACTTAACTTTAGTATCGTCAACTACCTCACAAGTAATTGATGTATCTTTAGCAAATTCTAAAATTGTACCAGGTTCTATATTAATCATTCCAAAGTTAAACTTACTTCTTTTTTTTCTTGCACTATCTAACGCTTGTTTATCTTGTGGCGTTTCAACAACATCTTCTGTTGGTGTAACATTTTTACCACCCATAACCTCAGCAATTTCTAAAATTGCTTTTGCTTGTTCTGGCGAGGTATTAAAGAATTCTCTACTTTGTCTTATTCTGCTATCGTCTAGACCTTCGTGTATTTTCTTTTCAATCACTTTTGCATCTTGAACCTCAACTGCATAATAGCATTCAAAAGGAAGTGGTGTTGAAGTATTGTCTAATTCTCTCATTCTTCTTTCTAAATTATCTGTAATACCAATCTTAATAGTATCTGGCATAGATTGGTTGGTAAGGATGTAAACTATTTTAGACATATAATTGTCCAGATAATACCCAAAGTTCAATGAAGTTTCAAAACAAGGTTTGTGCCAATTATGCAGAACTCTCAATGAAGTCCTCAATGAAGTCGTTACAAAAAGTCTTATTTTCTGTTAATAATTAAAATTGAGGGCGAAACAGAACGCCCCTTTAAAATCTATTTCTATTTTTTTTCTTCTCTTTTCTCCATAGAATAAAAAATAAAAGAATTAATCCTGGTTGTAAAATTACGAAAATAACAATATTTGCCAAATTGTAACCCATACCAGTAATTGTTCCGATATATTGAAGGACTCCAACACACCACCAAAAAAATTGATCAATCATTTAATAAGTATACAATTTTCAACGAAGTTAAAAAGCATTTCGTGGACAAAACAATTAAAACTGTCAATGAAGTTTTCAAAGAAGTAATTTGATTAAGTAAGCAAATATGCTACTTTTAATCTAATGCCGGGCAACAGAACGCCTCTTTTAAACTATTTTTTAGAATTGATCTTTTCCTTCATAATCATTTTTTTAATTCTGCCTGAGCTGCTGCTAATCTTGCAATCGGAACTCTATAAGGAGAACACGAAACATAATTTAAGCCAGCTTTAGAACAAAAATAAATACTTTTAGGATCACCTCCATGTTCACCACAAATTCCTAATTTTATTTTTGGATTTTGTTTTTTTCCTTTAGCTACTGCTATTTCAATTAAATCTTCAACTCCTTCATCAATAGAAACAAATGGATCTATAGAAAATATCTTATTATCTATATAATCGTTTAAAAACTTACCACTGTCATCACGACTAATTCCAAAAGTTGTTTGGGTTAAATCATTCGTTCCAAAGCTAAAAAATTCAGCATGTTTAGCTATATCTTTTGCTTTAATTGCTGCCCTCGGTAATTCTATCATTGTGCCAACTAAAAATTCTATTTTTATTTTATTTTCTTTCTGAACTTTACTTGCAGTATTAATAACTAAATCTTTCATAATTTTAATCTCAGCTTCAGTAGAAACAAGTGGTATCATTATTTCAGGAAAAGCTGATTTTTGTTTACTCTTTTTTAGATGGGATAAAGCTTCAAAAATTGCTTTACACTGCATTTCATAAATTTCTGGAAAAGAAATACCTAGTCTACAACCCCTATGGCCAAGCATTGGGTTTTGCTCATGAAGTTCATCTATTCTGGACTCTAACTCTTTTTTTTCTACCCCTAGAACATCTGCAACTTCAGAAATTTCTTTATCAGATTTTGGTAAAAACTCGTGTAAAGGAGGATCTAATAATCTTACAGTCACTGGCATACCGTGCATAATCTTAAATATTTCTACAAAATCTTTTTTTTGATGTGGCAAAAGTTTTTTGAGCGCTTTATCTCTATCATTTTGAGTTTTTGACAAAATCATTTCTCTAACTGATAGAATTCTCTCTTCATCAAAAAACATATGTTCTGTTCTACAAAGACCTATTCCCTCTGCACCAAAATCTCTTGCTATTTTTGTGTCTAAAGGAGTTTCAGAATTTGTTCTAACATTTAATTTTCTGATATTATCTGCCCAACTCATTAATTTTGAAAAATCACCTGATATTTCTGGTTTTACAGTTGGTACTTCGCCTAAAATTACTCTTCCAGTAGATCCATCAATAGTAATAATATCTCCCTCTTTAATTTCAACTGATGAAGTTTTAAAGATTTTTTGATCATAATTAATATCAATTTCACTTGACCCAGAAACGCATGGTCTTCCCATTCCTCTTGCGACTACAGCTGCATGACTTGTCATTCCACCTCTGGATGTTAAAATTCCTTTTGCAGCATGCATACCTTGAATATCTTCAGGAGATGTTTCAACTCTAACTAAAATTGTATCTTGCATCATATCATTCAATCTTTCTGCCTCCTCAGATGTAAAAACTACTTTTCCACTTGCCGCGCCTGGAGATGCAGGAAGTCCATTTGCAATTACCTCTATTTTACTTTGCTCGTCTAAAGTTGGGTGTAATAATGTGTCTAGAGAGTTAGGATCAATTCTTAAAATGGCATCATTTTTTGAAATCAACTTTTCTTTGACCATATCCACTGCTATCTTAACAGCTGATTTTGATGTCCTTTTACCAGATCGAGTTTGTAATATCCAAAGTTTATTGTTTTCAACAGTGAACTCTACGTCTTGCATATCTTTATAATGTTTTTCTAATTTATTTAAAATTTTAAATAATTCTTTATAAGCCTCAGGCATGGACTCCTCCATCGATGCCTCTTTAGCTTTTGCATTTTTTTTTGCTTTTTTTGTTATGTATTGTGGTGTTCTAGTGCCAGCGACAACATCTTCTCCTTGAGCATTTATTAGATATTCTCCATAAATATCCTTTGATCCATCTGATGGATTTCTAGTAAAGACAACACCAGTTGCACAATCATTACCCATATTTCCAAAAACCATAGATTGAACGTTTACTGCTGTTCCCCATTCAGAGGGAATCTGGTTCAATTTTCTGTAAACTTTTGCACGATTACTTTCCCATGATAAGAACACAGCACTAATTGCGCCAAATAGTTGGTGATAAACATCTTGAGGAAAATCTTTTTTAGATTTTTCTCTAACAGTATTTTTGAAGTCTTTGATCAATCCATCCCAATCTTCTTCATTTAAATCAGTGTCCAAAAGTACACCTTTAGTTAATTTATAATTTTCAATCAATTCTTCAAAGTGGTAGCTTTCAACACCCATAACTACATTTCCATACATTTGAATAAATCTTCTATAACTATCTTTAGCGAATCTTCCATTTGAGGTTTTTTTGGCGAGTGCAATTACAGTTTTATCATTTAGACCAAGATTTAAAATTGTATCCATCATACCTGGCATTGAAACTCTAGCACCAGACCTTACCGACAAAAGAAGTGGATTTTTTAAATCACCAAATTTTTTTGAAACATCTTTTTCTATTACTTTAAGTTCTCTCTTAATTTGATCAACCAATTTAAAACTCAATCTTTTTTTATTTTTATAAAATATCTCACAAACTTTTGTTGAGATCGTAAAACCAGGAGGTACGGGTAAACCCATTTTGCCCATCTCTGATAAATTTGCACCTTTACCACCTAAGAAATTCTTGGGATTTTTTATTTTCTTTGTATCTTTGGATTTAAAATTTAAAATTAGCTTATTCATTATTTGCTTTTAATAATTGAAAATTTGTAAAATTTTGAAATGTTTTACATAACAAATTAATTAGTTCCAATCGATTTTTTCTTAAATTTTCATTTTCTTCATTTACTTTTACATTGTCAAAAAACTCAAAAACTTCTTTTTTAGCCGCAGCTAAAATAAACAATGATTGTTCATAATTTTCATCGTTATTTATAGTTGAATAATACTTTTTTATTTCATTTATCTTTTTATATAAGTTTTTTTCAAAGTCACTTTTGAAAATACCAGGGTCAGTTGAATTATCTATTTCTATCTTATTATTTCTTATTTCACTTTCAAGAATATTTGATGCTCTTTTAAAACTAGAAGTAATGTCTATTCCAATTTGATTATTGATGAATTTATTTAGACAACGTGCTTTTTCATATGATGAATATATTTTATTAAATGAAAATGATGAGATAGAAGCATCAATTATATCATGCCGTATTTCTTTTTCTTTTAAATAATATCTAAATCTATCTTTAAAAAAATCAGATAACTCTTTTTGGAGGTCTTTGTTCAAAAGATTAAAACCTTGATCTTCGTACAAACTTCTAGAGTAGTTCAATAAATCATTAAATTTTAAGTTTTTCTTATTTTCTATAAGAGTTCTTATTATACCAAGAGCAATTCTTCTAAGCGCTAAGGGATCTTTTGAACTTGTTGGTTTTTCATTAATGCCAAAAAATCCAACTATAGTGTCTATTTTATCAGTAATCGATAAAGCAATACTAAATGGTTTTTTTGGGATTTTAGAATTTAATCCGATTGGCAAATATTGTTCAGTTAGTGCTAATGAAATATCTTTATCGAACCCTTGATATGCTGAAAAATATCCTCCCATTAAACCTTGAAGCTCTGGAAACTCACCAACTAATTCTGAGGTTAAATCTGTTTTACAAATTGATGCCGATAACTCTACTTTTTCTTTGCTTATCAATAACTCATCTGACATCATTCCACCAAGTTTTCTCATTCTTTGGACTTTATCAAAATAAGTTCCAAGACCTTTAAAAAAGTTTTTTGATCTTAATTCTGATACTTTTTTTACTAAGTTTTGTGTTTTGTCTTTATTCCAAAAAAATTCAGCATCATTCAATCTTGCTTCAACTACTCTTTCATTTCCAATTCTAATAAGGCCTTTTTGATCTTTTTTATTTGTAACAATCAAAAATTCATTGGTGATTTCGCCTTTATCATTAAAAGTTGGAAAATATTTCTGATGAGACTCCATAGTTAAAATTAAAATTTCTTTTGGAATAGACAAAAATTTCTTATCAAAATTACACAATAAAATATTAGGGCTATCTACTAAATTTACAACCTCTTCAATCAGTTTTGGATTATCACTAATCTTTAATTTTTTTTTGTTCAAAATTTTTGAAAAATTTCTGTTTATTATTTTTAATCTTTTATTTTGATCAACAAAAATTCCTAGTTTTTCAAAAAACTTCTCGTATGTTTTAAAATCTTCAAAAGTTTTTTTCTTTTCCTCAAGGTCTTTATCTATAAAAGTTGAGTTAGATGAGATTAGATGGTGAAAGTTGAAATTTATTGTTTTTTTATCAAATACTGACAAAATTGATTTTAATGGTCGTCCCCAATTCAGATCATATTCACCCCACTTCATTGATTTTTTCCATTGATAATTTGACAAAATTTTTGGAATAAAATCGATTAAAATATCATGTGTTTTTATTGATCCTGCTTTAGTTTTATAGAAATAGAACTCACCTTTCTCTGTTTTTTTTTTGTATAAATTTTCTTTTTTTATTTGATTAGATTTAATAAAACCTTCGATTGCATGATCTGGAGCTTCAGTTTTTGGTCCTCTAATTTCTTTTGGTTTAGTTTCAATCAATTTATCCAAGCTTTCGAAAACTATAACTACTCTATTGGGAGATGATAATGAAAAGCTTTTTTTTGATTTAATTAACTTTTCATCAAACAAATTTTTAAAATCATTTAAAATTTTTTCCCTTAAATCTTTTTGAAGTCCAGCAGGAATTTCCTCACTAAAAAGCTCTAAAAAAAATTCTGACATCTTATATTTGTGTATCAATCCAAATTGTTGCCACTGATTTTGTTATTTCTCTTATTTTACTTATATATTCAGCTCTTTGCGCGACACTAATTGCACCTCGAGCATCTAATATATTAAAAACATGGCTTGCTTTTAAACATTGATCATATGCTGGCAAGGATATCTTTTTTTCAACTAATGACTTTGCTTCATTTTCAAGCATATCAAAAATCTTAAAAAGATTTTCTGTATTTGCATGTTCAAAATTATATGCAGAAAACTCTTTTTCGGCTTGATGAAAAACCTCTTTATACTCCACACCCTCACTGTTCCAAATTAAGTCATAAACATTTTTTTTCTGTTGAGTAAACATACAAATTCTTTCTAAACCATAAGTTATTTCAACTGAAACAGGTTTACATTCAAAACCCGCCATTTGTTGAAAATAAGTAAACTGAGTAATTTCCATTCCATCGCACCAAACTTCCCATCCTAGTCCTGCAGCTCCAAGAGTTGGGCTTTCCCAATCATCTTCCACAAACCTAATGTCATGATCTTTGTGATTAATACCTATGACTGACAAACTATTTAAATAAAGTTTTTTAATATTTGAGGGAGATGGTTTTATTATCACTTGAAATTGATAATAGTGTTGAAGTCTATTTGGATTTTTTCCATACCTACCATCAGTTGGTCTTCTTGAAGGTTGTACATAAGCAGCCTTCCATGGTTTAGGTCCAAGGGATCTTAATGTAGTTGCTGGATGAAATGTTCCAGCTCCAACTTCAATATCATAAGGTTGTAAAATTATACAACCAAGTTTGCTCCAAAATTTTTGTAAGTTAAAAATTGTTTCTTGAAAAGTTTGAAACTTTGGTGGTTTTTTATTTTCTTTAGAGGCCATATCTTTGCCAGACAGATTTTTCATCCAATATATTTGCTAGTTGATCAACATGATCATTTGATGATGATAATTTTTTACTTAGCCAGCTTTTTGATTTTTCAAATTTTTTGATTACTACATCTTCTCCATATTTTTTTTTTAATATTTGGTATGCATCTCCTACATCATCGATTAAACCAAGATCTCTTGCTTTTCTACCTGACCAAAATTCCCCCGAAAACAATTCTACTTCAGTTTTTTTTAATTTAGAACCTCTGCTGCTCTCAACAACTTCGATAAAATCTTTGTGCAAGTCTAATTGAATATTCTTCAGCCTCTCTATATCTTCTTTTTTTTCTTCTTGAAAAGGATCTAATGTACTTTTATTTTTACCGGCAGTATGGACTCTTCTTTCAACACCAATTTTTTTTATTAACTCGGTAAATCCAAATGATGAATAAATTACACCTATAGAACCAATAATAGAACTTGAATTTGCATATATCTCGTCTCCAGCACAAGCAATTAAGTAACCACCTGAAGCCGCAACATCCTCAGCAAAAACTATCACTTTTTTTTTATTTTTTTTGGCCTGTTGCCTGATAAAATTATAAATCAAATGCGATTGGACCGGAGACCCTCCTGGAGAATTAATTGTAATCGCAACACATAGAGCTTTTTTTAAAGCAAAAGCTTTAGAGATAATCTCTTCTTGACCTGAAAAATCTATTCCCTGTTTGAACTTTCCTACATTTCCAATAACTCCACTTAATTTAATATGTGGAATAACTTTTTTCTTTTTAAAAAAAGATAACATTTTTAATCTTTATAGAATTTTTAATTGAATATAAAGACACCTTATAATTGAAGATTCAGGTGCGTCAATTGATAAGTAATAAATATAAACTTATTATATTAGTTTGTTAACATATATGGGAACTGTAATTCAGCTCAAAAATCAAATTAATAATTCCTATTTTCAATTAAAAAATTCAGTTGAAAACAGATTATTATTAGTTGAAGAAAAAATTAAACTAAAATTATTTAGTGATGTTGAATTGGTTAAAAAAATGACTGACTACCATCTTGACACTGGTGGCAAAAGATTAAGAGCATTACTCACTTTAGGTTCTGCAAAATTATGTGATTATTCAAAGGGTACTAGAGATATAAATTTAGCAGCTTGTGTCGAATTAATTCACTCTGCAACTTTAATGCACGATGATGTTATAGATAATGGCTCCATAAGGAGAGGAAAAAAAACTTTAAACAAAATTTGGGATAATCAATCTTCCGTATTAGTGGGAGATTATTTGCTTAGTAGATGTTTTGAAATGATGGTAGAGGACGGAAACTTAGAAGTTTTAAAATTATTATCTTCTACATCTTCAAAGATTGCCCAAGGAGAAATATTACAACTTCAACATCAAGGTGAAGTTGATATGTTAGAGGAAACATACCTTAAAATTATATCTGCTAAAACTGCAGAATTATTTGCAGCATCGACAAAAGTTGGAGCAATTTTATCTGACAAAAACAATAAAGAGAAAGTAGCGTTGGAATTTTATGGAAGAAACCTAGGTTTAACATTTCAAATTGCCGATGATACTTTAGATTATAATTCGGAATTAAAAATATTTGGAAAAAAAATAGGTAAAGATTTTTATGAAGGTAAAGTTACACTTCCAATAATCTTATTGTTTCAAAAAGCTAATGTTGAAGAAAAAAAAAAATTAAAAGATATTTTTTCAAAATATGCTAGAGATGAAAAAGATCTAGATTATTCTTTATCATTAATAAAAAAATACAATATAATAAATGCATGTTATCAGAAGGCTCAACATTATATAAACTTGGCTTCTAACTCGCTGTCAGTTTTTAACGATTGTGAAGAAAAAAATATCCTTGAAAATTTAACCTCATTCAGTTTATCAAGAAATTTTTAAGGACTTAGAAGTTCTTTTGCCCAATTGTTTTTTTCATCTAAAAAATACCTTAATCTTTCATGTATTCTGTTATTTCCATCTAACCAAAATTCAATACTTGATGGTTTTAAATTCCAGCCCGACCAGTGATTAGGTCGTGGTACATTATTCTTATCACTATATTTTTTTTTAAAAGTTTTTAAAGAATCTAAAAGTTCTTCTCTATTTTTCAAGACACTACTTTGCTTGGATGCCCATGCACCTATTCTACTCTCATATGCCCTTGTATTAAAATAATCATCTGCTGTTTTATCATCAACCAACTTTAAAGTGCCAACAATTCTTATTTGTCGTAATAAACTTTTCCAATGAAAACACATTGTTGCATTTGGGTTATCTTTTAATTCATTTCCTTTTTGGCTATTTAAATTTGTATAAAAAACAAATCCATTATTATCAAAACCTTTTAGAAGAACCATTCTTACAGATGGAATTCCAGTCTTGCTAGAAGTTCCTAACGCTAAAGCATTAGGATCATTAATTTCTTTCTTTTTAGCCTCATCAAACCATTTTTCAAATAATTTAAATGGATCATCAAGATCTAAAAAGCATTTATTAAGGCCTAATGAGTTTTTTTGATTCATAATTTAAACAAAATAATTTATACAATATAAATAATGTCATTTAATACTTTTGGAAAGTTTTTTCGTTTTACCACGTGGGGAGAGTCCCATGGGCCTGCTATTGGCTGCATAATTGATGGTTGCCCCCCATTAATTCAGCTTAAAGAGCAAGATATTCAAATCGAATTAAACAAAAGAAAGCCAGGCCAATCAAAATTTACAACTCAAAGAAAAGAAAGTGATAAAGTTCAAATTTTATCTGGAGTCTTCGAGGGTAAAACGACTGGCACACCAATATCATTAATAATCTATAACGAGGATATGAGATCAAAAGATTATAATGATATTAAAGATAAATTTAGACCTGGGCATGCTGATTTTACTTATTTCAAAAAATATGGAATTAGAGATTATAGAGGTGGTGGACGATCTTCTGCAAGAGAAACGGCTGCAAGAGTCGCAGCAGGAGCTGTCGCAAAAAAAGTTTTAGAAAAAAAACTAGGTAAAAAATTTAAAATTTCTGCTGCAGTTACCCAGCTTGGTATACTTGGATGTGATACTACAAAGTGGGATGATAAAATAATTTACAAAAATCCATTTTTTTGTCCAGACAAATCTATGTTAAAAATTTGGGAAAAATATCTATTAAGTATTCGTAAAGCAGGATCTTCCTGTGGAGCAATAATTGAAATAAGGGCCAATGGTGTTCCTCCAGGCTTAGGTGCACCAATTTACTCAAAGCTGGACTCTGATATTGCATCTGCAATGATGAGTATAAACGCGGTCAAGGGAGTGAACATTGGATCAGGCATGAATTCTGCTCAATTATCTGGTGAAGAAAATTCTGATGAAATTTCCCAAAATGATAAGAAGATGAAATTTAGCTCAAATAATGCAGGTGGAATACTTGGCGGTATATCTTCTGGTCAAGAAATAATTGTTTCTTTTGCAGTAAAACCCACTTCTTCAATTTTAAAAAGTAGAAAAACAATAAATAAATTTGGAAAAAATACTACAATATCTGTAACTGGCAGACACGATCCATGTGTAGGTATTAGAGCAGTTCCAGTTGGCGAAGCAATGCTTTCGTGTGTTTTATTAGATCATTATTTAATGAATAAGGCTCAGTGTAGTTAGTTATCTATTTTTGTTTTTGTAAAACAATATTTGAATTTAAAACATCCAAAACTTTTTCCTCAATTGAACTAGAGTCTAAATTAGCATTTTTATACATATTATCTGGTGTGTCTTGATCTAAAAAAATATCAGGAAGTATCATTGATCTAAATTTTAAATTTGAGTCAATCAGACCCTTTTTAGATAAAAAATTGATAACATGAGAACCAAAACCTCCTATAGAGCCCTCCTCGATAGTTACAATTGCCTCATGAGTAGTTGCTAATTGCCAAATTAGATTTTCATCTAGTGGCTTCGCAAATCTTGCATCTACAATTGTTATGTTAATTCCTTTTTTTTTTAAGTTTTCATATGCTTTAAATACTTCGTTAAGCCTTGCACCAAAATTAAGAATAGCTAATTTATTTCCCTCTTTAATGACTTTTGACTTACCTATTTCAATTTTTTCATTTAAATTTGGCAGAACTGATCCTAATCCTGAGCCTCTAGGATATCTAAATGCACAAGGTCGGTCATTTATTTCTGTTGAAGTATTGATCATTCTGACTAGTTCAGCTTCATCACTAGCAGCCATTACAACAAAATTTGGCAATGTTGATAAATATGTTGTATCAAAACTTCCAGCATGTGTTGGTCCATCAGCACCAACTAGTCCTGCTCTGTCTATTGCGAATCTTACTGGTAAGCTTTGTATTGCCACATCATGCACTACTTGATCATAAGCTCTTTGAAGAAACGTAGAATAAATAGCTGCATATGGTTTGAAGTTTTCAGTAGCCAATCCAGCTGCAAATGTGACAGCATGTTGTTCAGCGATACCAACATCAAAAGTTCTATCTGGAAATTCTTTACGAAAAGCATCAAGGCCAGTTCCATCAGGCATAGCTGCCGTAATAGCTACAATTTTACTATCTTTTTTAGCATGTTGAATTAAAGTATTGGCAAAAACTTTAGTGTAAGATGGTGTTTTACTTGATTTTTTAAATTGTTCACCAGTCTTAATATTAAATTTTGATACTCCATGATAATTATCTTTTGCTTCTTCTGCAAAAGTGTAGCCCTTCCCTTTTTTTGTTTTTATATGAATTAAAATTGGTCCTTCGTGTTTTGAGTCTCTCGCATTTTTTAAAATTGGTATTAAAGAACTCAAATCATGTCCATCAATTGGGCCAATATAATAAAAACCCAGCGAACTAAATAAAGTTCCACCAGTTACAGCTGAACGTAATAAATCTTCAGCCTTGCCAGCTTTTATACTAAATCTTTTCGAAAAAGCTGAGGTTATTAATTTTATCGTTTCTCTTAAACTGAAATAAATTTTACCAGAAAAAATTTTTGCTAAATAAGTACTCATAGCACCTACTGGTCGAGCAATTGACATATCATTATCATTTAAAATAACAATCATTTTAGTTTTTGAAGCACCAGCATTATTCATAGCTTCGTAAGCCATACCTGCACTGATAGCTCCATCACCAATAACAGCAACTACATTATCTGATTTGTTAGCTAGTTTATTCGCTTCTGCAATACCTAGGGCAGAAGATATTGAAGTAGAACTATGGGCGGCACCAAATGGATCGTATTCACTCTCTGATCTTTTTGTAAAACCAGAAAGACCTCCGCCTTGCCTTAATGTTCTAATTTTATCTTTTCTGCCAGTCAAAATTTTATGCGGATAACATTGATGACCTACATCCCAAATTAATTTATCATTAGGTGTATTGAAAATATAATGGAGAGCAACACTTAATTCTACAACACCGAGACTTGCACCCAAATGTCCGCCAGTCACTGAAACTGCATCGATTAATTCTTCTCTTAATTCATTAGATACTAATTGTAATTTTGACTCAGGTATTTTTTTTAAGTCTGAGGGAAAATTTATCTGATTTAAAAATTCATAATTTTTTTTCATCTATCTCTATTCAAAATATAATTTAATGTCTTAGACAAATTTTTTGCTCTTGGACCATATTTAATTAATTCATTATTAATTTTTCTTATAAGTTTATTAGCATATTTAACAGTGTTTTTATATCCAATTAAACTAATTAAAGTTGCTTTTCCTCTTTTTTTATCTTTTCCAGTTTTCTTACCTGCAATTAAAGAACTTCCTCTGTGGTCTATTAAATCATCAGCAACTTGAAATAATAAACCAATATCTGCTCCTATATCCTCAAATTTTTTAATCTCTCTTTTATTTTTATTCTTTAAAATTAATGGTGCTGCACAGCAAAAACTAAAAAGTTTACCTGTTTTTTTTATTTCCATTTCAGTAATTTTTTTTTGAGATACTTTTTTATTCTCATAGTCAAGATCTAGATATTGACCTCCTGCTATACCTAAATGTCCTGAGCATTCAGAAATTTTATTAATCAAATTATTTTTTATTCTTTCTGAAATATCTAACTTTTGATGACTTAGAATTTCATAAGCCATAATTAAAAGTGAATTTCCCGCTAAAACTGCAGTTGACTCACCAAATTTAATATGTGTTGACGGTTTACCTCTTCTTAATGAGTCGTTATCCATACATGGTAAATCATCATGAATTAATGAATACGCATGTATGCATTCTACTGCTGAACCTATAACTATCAATGATTTATAATTTATTTTAAATAATGACCCAATGTCTATTAAAATTTTAGATCTAATCTTTTTACCTCCGGAAAATAAACCATATTGCATGGGAATTATTAATTCTGATTTTTTTTGCCTATTTATGAATTTTTTTAAAAAAATATTTGTATCTTTAGCAATCTTATTTATTTTTTTTTGCATTTATTTTTGATGTAATTTCTAATATATTTTTTTTTGTTTTTTCACTTATAATTCTAACATTTTTTTTGAATTCTTTTTCAATAATATTATTAAGTCTCAAAAGATCTTGATATTTTTCTGAAGAATTCTCTAAATTACTACAACTTTCAAGTTCCTCGATGATCTTATTAACTTTATCAGTCAAATCTTTGAGTGATAAAGAGTTATAATCATTTGGTAAATTTTTATCTTTCATATATTACTTTCAGATAATACATGAAAATTAATCTTGCAAATATTAAAAAAGCTAAAAACCTTCTGAATAATAATGAGTGTATAGCAATACCTACTGAAACTGTTTATGGTTTAGCTGGGAATGCTTATTCAAATAAAGCCTGTAAGAAAATATTTAAGCTAAAAAAAAGACCTAAATATAACCCTCTTATAGTTCACTATCATAATTATCATGATCTTAAAAAAGATTGTAATTTTAATAATACTTTTCTTAAACTTTATAAAAAATTTAGCCCAGGACCAATTACATTTATTTTAGACTTAAAAAAAAATTCTAAAATTTCTAAATTTGTAACTAACAAAAAAATGACTTTAGCAGTAAGATTTCCAAAGCATCCTGTAACTAGAAATTTATTAAAAAAATTAAGTTTTCCTTTGGCAGCTCCTAGTGCCAATCTCTCAAAAAGAGTAAGTGCTGTGTGTTCATCTGACGTCCATGAAGATTTCGGGAAAAAAATTAAATATATATTAGAGGGAGGTAAATCATCTATTGGCATAGAGTCAACAATAATAGATCTTAGAAAAAAACCTCAAATTTTAAGATTGGGAGGTTTGGATATCTCTACCATTCAAAGCGTATTAAATAAAAAAATAAAAATAAGAAATAATCAATCAAAAATTACAGTTCCTGGTCAATTTAAACTTCATTATTCCCCAGGCATTCCAATAAGAATGAATGCAAAAAAAATTAAAAATAATGAGGCATATATTCTTTTTAAAAGAAAAAAAATAAGTAAGCCAAATTATTTTTTTTTATCTAAAAAAGGTGATTTAAAGGAAGCTGCTAAAAATTTATACAGTACTTTAAGAATGATAAAAAAAAATAAATATAGTTCTATTGCTGTTTGTAAAATCCCAAATAAAGGGCTAGGTAAAACTATTAATGATAGACTAATAAGAGCATCAAAGTTTTAATAATGATTCCGCTTCAAGTAATTAATTTATCGAAAAGCTATGATGGCAGAGAAGCTGTCAAAAACATATCTTTTAATCTAAATAAAAATGAAATTATTGGGATTCTTGGGCCAAATGGTTGCGGAAAAACTACGACAATAGGAATGATTTTGGGCTTGTTAAAACCATCAAAAGGTAAAATATTAATTAATGGAAAAGAAATTGAAAATCAAAGAATAAAAGTATTAAATAATTTAAATTTTATTTCTCCTTATATCGAGTTACCAAAAAAACTAACTGTTAGACAAAATCTTGAAATTTATGGCAGACTTTATGATATAAAAAATCTTAAAACAAAAATTGAAAATATTTCAGAAAAACTAAGACTTAATGAAATTATTGATAAAATTACAGGTGAACTTTCTTCTGGTCAAAAAAATAGAGTAAGTCTTGCAAAATCTATAATTAATGATCCAATGATTCTGCTTTTAGATGAACCGACAGCATCTCTTGATCCAGAGACTGGAGATTTTGTTAGAGTTTTTTTAGAAAATTATCAAGAGGAAAAAAAAAATTCTATTCTACTAGCATCGCATAATATGGTTGAAGTAGAAAGGCTGTGTTCTTTTGTAATAATGATGAATAAAGGAACTATAATTGACCAAGGGAAACCTCAGGAATTAATCAAAAAACATAATAAAAAAAATATGGAAGAAGTTTTTTTAAAACTTACGAAAGAAAAATATGAATTTAAATAAAATGTTTGGTCTTTTTCTAAGACATTTCTATCTCATTAAAAGTTCCCTACCGAGAATACTTGATTTAATTTATTGGCCAACAATACAAATAATTCTTTGGGGATTTATTTCAAAATTTTTTTCCATATATAGTGATTATTATAACAATACACTTGGAGTAATTTTAACATGTGCAATTCTTTATGACATTCTATTTAGATCTAGTATAAGTTTTAATATGCTATTCTTAGAGGAAATTTGGAGTAGAAATTTTACCAATCTATTTATTGCTCCTCTCAAACTTGAAGAAATAATTGTATCTTTAATTTTTACGGCTTTGATAAGAACATTGATTGGATTAGTACCCGCAATTCTTTTAACATCTCCATTATTTGGAGTATCAATTTTAGAGTTAGGTTTTCCTCTTTTTCTATTATTTCTTAGTTTATATGTTTTTGGCATAACACTTGGTTTGTTTGTTAGTGCTGGGCTCATTAGATATGGGCCATCATTTGAAAATATTGCTTGGTCATCTTTATTTTTGCTTGCGCCATTAGGATGTATATATTATCCAATTGAAATTCTTCCCAATTTTTTTCAGATTTTAGCAAAAGGATTACCACTAGTTTATATTTTTGATGAAACCAGAAATATTTTAACAAATGGTTTAATAGATTATGAAAATTTAAAAAAAGCCTATTTATTAAATCTATTATATTTAGTAATTGGAATCAGCTTATTTTATTTATCTTTTTTAAGGGCTCGTGTTAAAGGAACTTTAATCAACATGGGAGAATAGTTTGGTGCGCCTGCTAGGAGTCGAACCCAGAACCTCCTGATCCGAAGTCAGGCGCTCTATCCAGTTGAGCTACAAGCGCATATAATATTAATATACCATTTTATGAAAAAAAAAATAAATTTGATTGTTAAAGATTTTGAAAATAATATTAGGGTAGATGTTTTTATTAACAAAAAAGAAAATAGTCTTAGTAGAACCAGAGTAAAAAACTTAATTTTAGATAAAAAATTAAAAATCAACAATAAAACTATAAATGATCCCTCTAAAAAAATTTCTTTGGGAGATAATATTGAATTAATAATCCCTGAGCCAAAGAAGACATCTCTTAAACCTTATGAATATAAATTGGATATAATTTATGAAGATGAAGATGTGATTGTAATAAATAAACCTTCTGGTATTGCAATGCATCCTGGTCCAGGCAATTACGATAATACCATTGTCAATGCATTAATTAATCACGATAAATATTCTTTATCAAATATAGGAGATGAACTAAGACCCGGAATTGTTCATAGAATAGATAAAAATACCTCTGGTTTAATTGTTATAGCAAAAAACAATTACGCCCATGAAAATCTATCTGACCAATTTAGTAGACACACGATAACTAGAATTTATCAATTATTAGTTTGGGGAAAAATTAGACCATCAAAAGGACGTGTCGAAACTTTAATAACACGAAGTTCTAAAAATAGACAAATGATGGAAGTAAGTATTACGAAAGGTAAAAAGGCAATAACTAATTATAAAACTCTAGAAATTTTTGAAAATAAAAATACACCTACTTTGAGTTTGCTAGATTGTAAATTAGAGACTGGCAGGACTCATCAAATTAGAGTTCATATGAATTATTTAGGGCACAATATAGTTGGAGATGATAAATATAAAAAAAAATTTAAAAAAATAAAAAATATTAACGTAAATCTTGAGGAAAAAATTATAAATTTAAAAAGGCAATTTTTACATGCTAAAACTATTGGATTTATTCACCCAAGAAAAAATAAAGAAATGATTTTTAGCTCAATTTTGCCACAAGAACTTAATATAATTTTAAAAATACTAAGAAATACGTAAAAAATAAAATATTGAAAAAAAATAAAAATTAATTAGATAACCTCTTATGAATACAACTTTAAATAGTAACCTTCCAATAATAAATAACGAAGGCAGTCTTTCAGCATATTTAGAACAGATAAAAAAATTTCCAATGTTAGACGCCGAGGAAGAGTACATGCTTGCAAAAAACTGGAAAACAACAGGAAACATTAAATCTGCAGAAAAACTTGTAACTAGTCATCTTAGATTAGTAGCAAAAATCGCAATGGGATATAAAGGTTATGGTTTACCTGTGAATGAAATGATTTCAGAGGGCAACATAGGTTTAATGCAAGCTGTTAAAAAATTTGAACCTGAAAAAGGATTTAGACTAGCAACTTATGCAATGTGGTGGATAAAAGCATCAATTCAAGAATATATTTTGAGATCTTGGAGCTTAGTAAAAATTGGAACAACAACTGCTCAAAAAAAATTATTTTTTAACCTAAAAAAATTAAAAAACCAAATAGCACCTCAATCTGAAGGTGACCTAAGAAACGAACATGTTGAAAAAATTGCAAATAAACTTGATGTTAGCAAAGATGAGGTTGTATCAATGAACCGTAGATTATCTGGCAAAGAGTTTTCTTTAAATACTCAAGTTGGTGAGGACGGTGATGAATGGCAGGATTGGTTGGTGGATAAAGAATTAGACCATGATTTAAAATTTGCTCAACATGAAGAAATGGAACAAAGAAAGGATTTACTAAAAGATTCCATTAACGTTCTCAATGAAAGAGAAAAAGAAATTTTATATTCGAGAAGACTTAATGATAATCCTTCAACACTTGAAGAATTGAGTAAAAAATACAATATTAGTAGAGAAAGAGTAAGACAAATAGAAAATAAAGCTTTTGAAAAATTACAAAAGCATATGTTATTATTGGCAAAATCAAAAAATTTGCTTCCTGCAAATTAAGTCTTAAAAGGGTTTTCGATAAGTATAGTATCTTCCCTTTCAGGGCTTGTGGAAATGCTAGCTATTTTAGCTCCAATAAAATCTTCAATCGCATAAATATAATTTTTTGCTTCATCAGGTAGTTCTTTGATATTTTTAATACCACTTGTATTTTTTTTCCATCC
The DNA here is from genome assembly GCA_902566365.1 of uncultured Pelagibacteraceae bacterium. Classification (GTDB taxonomy): domain Bacteria; phylum Pseudomonadota; class Alphaproteobacteria; order Pelagibacterales; family Pelagibacteraceae; genus Pelagibacter. The sequence goes on along the minus strand of CACFIH010000003.1, from coordinate 31,182 downwards.
AGGGAAAGATTTATAAACTGGCTCTATTTTTAATTGATCTTCCACAGAAGCGGGTAAATAATCAATCTTTTTTCCATCAAGTCTATACTCGACGCACATATTAATTTCATCTAAATCATCCAACACATCTAATTTAGTTAAAGCTATTCCATTTATGCCAGAGATCTTGATAGTTTGTCTTACTAAAACACCATCGAACCAACCACATCTTCTTTTACGGCTAGTTACTGTACCAAACTCTTTACCTTTCATTCCTAACAATTCACCAATATTGTTTTTAAGTTCTGTTGGAAAAGGTCCTTCTCCAACTCTTGTTGTGTAAGCCTTGGTTATACCCAATACATATTGTATAGAGTCAACTCCGCATCCTGTTCCTGTTGCAGCACTTGATGCAACGGTATTTGATGATGTAACATAAGGATATGTTCCATGATCAACATCTAATAGAATTCCCTGAGCACCTTCAAATAAAATTTTCTTTTTTTGTCTTTTAAATTGATCAATTTTTAACCAAACTGGTTGTGAAAATTTCAAAATTTCTGGTGCAATTTTTAACAAGTCTTTTTTTAATTTTTCTTTTTCAAAAATTTTTTTTCCTAAACCTTTTCGAATAGAATTATGATGAATTAAAACTGAGTCTAGTCTTTGATCTAAATTTTTCTCCGATCTTAGATCCATTACTCTGATAGATCTTCGACCTACTTTATCCTCATATGCGGGTCCTATACCTCTTCTTGTTGTACCTATTTTACTTTTGCCAGCGGTATCCTCTCTAATTTCATCCATTTCTTTATGAAAAGGTAAGATTAAATTTGCTGACTCAGAAATTATTAAATTATCAACACCAACACTAATATTTTTAGATTCAATTTCTTTTATTTCGTCTAATAGAGCCCAAGGATCAATTACCACGCCATTTCCAATAATAGAAACTTTTTCTTTTCTTACTATTCCAGATGGGAGTAGTCTAAGTTTATAGGTTTCACCATTTATAACAAGAGTATGTCCAGCATTATGTCCTCCTTGAAATCTTATTATGACATCAGCTTGTTCTGAAAGCCAATCTACAATTTTTCCTTTACCTTCATCTCCCCACTGTGATCCTACAACAACAACATTTTTCATTATTTAAATTTGCTTTTAATTTTTATTGAATTTAAATGATTTATTGGCCCATGTCCTTTACCATAATTTGGATTAGTTAATATTGCAGAATTTACATATTTAATTCCCAGCTCACAAGCTTTCTTAATACTTTTTCCACATGAAAAAAAAGTTGTAATTGCACTTGATAATGTGCATCCAGTACCATGTGTATTATTACTATTGTGTTTTTTGCTAACAAAAATTTTTATATCTGTCTTGTTCAAAAAAATATCTTCAATTTTTTTCGTATTTAAATGTCCACCTTTTATCAAAACATTTTTGGCGCCATCTTTAATCAGTTGATTGGCTGCCAAAATCATGTCCTCTTTATTATCGATCTTTATTCCAGTCAAAAATTCAGCTTCTGGTATATTTGGTGTTATCAAATCAACTTTTTTAATAAGACTTGATTTTAAAATTTTTATAGCTTCTTTATTTATCAATTTAGCACCTCCTTTAGCCACCATTACAGGATCTAATACTATTTTTTTAATTCTTAATATCTTTAAAGATTCTAAAACTTTTTTAATTACATTTTTTGAATGTAGCATACCAATTTTGATTGCATCTGGTTTAATATCTTTAGAGGAGTAGATAATTTGATCTTTAATATCATTTGGTTTTATTGGAATAACTGACCTAACTCCTAAAGTATCTTGTATTGTTACAGCAGTGATAGCAGTAAGGGCATATGACCCTAAACTTGTAATAGTTTTAATATCAGCTTGAATACCAGCCCCTCCAGAAGAGTCTGATCCTGCAATTATTAAAATTTTTGACTTTGGTTTCAATTTAACTAATAGATCTTTTTACAATATTTATGCATTTTTTTAATAATAAAATATTGTTAGACTCTCCCATAATTCTGATCTTAGGTTCTGTTCCAGATTTTCTTATTAACATTCTTCCTTGACCTTTTATCAATTTCTCAGACTTTCTAATTGCTTTCCGACATTTTTTTGAATTAATTATAGATTTATCCTTTACTTTAATGCTTTCTAAAATTTGAGGGGTTACATTAAATAAATTAAATAATTCACTAGCCTTTTTACCTTTTCTCATCGAGAACAAAATTTCTAGGCCAACTAATAATCCATCACCTGTTGTCGCAAATTTACCAAGTATAATATGTCCTGACTGTTCTCCGCCCAAATTAAAACCATTTTTTTGCATTTTTTCTTTTACATATCTATCACCTACATTAGCTCTTATAAATTTTATTTTTTCATCCTTGAAATAATTCTGTAAGCCGTAATTTGACATTAATGTTCCGATAACACCACCTTTTAATATCTTTTTTTTTTTCCATCTTTTTGCTAACATTGCAATAATTTGGTCTCCATCAATTATATTTCCTTTTTCATCAGATATAATTATTCGATCAGCATCTCCATCTAAAGATATACCTATATGAGCTTTATGTTTTTTAACTAATAATTTTATTTTATTAGGAAAAGTTGAGCCACATTTGTCATTTATGTTAAAACCATTTGGAGAAGTACCAAATTGATAGACCTTTGCTCCTAAACTCTTAAAAAGCTTAGGCCCAGATTTATATCCAGCTCCATTTGCACAATCTATTGCTATTCTCATTCCTTTAAGATTAAAATTTTTTGGAAAATTATTCTTTAGAATTTGAATATAGTTTTCATTTGCATTTTCAAGCCTTTTAACTCTTCCCAATATCTTCGGTTCTGAAAGATTTTTAACAATTTTTGAATCTATTAATTTCTCAATCTTTTTTTCGATTTTATCTGATAGTTTCAAACCGTCTGGCCCAAATAATTTCAAACCATTATCATAAAACGGATTATGAGATGCTGTAATCATTATTCCCAAATTGGCTTTCATTTTTTTTGTTAACATAGCTAAACCGTTAGTTGGTAATGGTCCAAGTGTATAAACATGCATACCTGCTGAAGTTAAACCAGATACTAATGCAGGCTCTAAAGTATAACCTGATAATCTAGTATCTTTTGCGATTATTGCTGTTTGTTTAATTTTTTTTTGATTTTTAAAATATGTACCTGCTGCCAAACCAAACTTAAAAAACATCTGACCATTTATCTTATTTTGATTAACTTTACCTCTAATTCCATCAGTTCCAAAATATTTTTTCGACATTTAAAATTTAAGTGAATTAAAAACCTTAATACTCTGTTTAATTTCATTTACATCATGAACTCTTAAAATTTGAACTCCTTGCATAATTGCACACAAACTAGACGATATTGTTCCTCCCAATCTTTCTTTACTATCATTATCTCCAGATAAATCTTTTATGAATTTTTTTCTAGAAGTGCCTAACATTACAGGAAAACCGAGTGAGTGAAAAATAGAAATATTTCTTAGTAGGGTAATATTATGTTTCAAGTTTTTACCAAAACCAATACCAGGATCTAAGATTATATTGTTATGTCTTATGCCTTTTGATCTTAAAAACAAAATTTTTTCTTCAAAAAAGTCATAGATATCAAAAATAACATTGCTGTATTTTGGATTTCTTTGCATTGTTGTTGGATTACCTTGAATATGATGGATTACAAATGGAATTTTGCTTTCTTTTAAAACTTTAATTGTTTCGTCATCATGCTCTAAACCTGAAATATCATTTATTAAACTAATCTTGTTTTTAATCCCCTTTTTCATAATAATACTTTTTCTTGTATCTAAAGATATGAAAGTTTTTAATCTTTTTAACTTCAATAAAGTTGGGTAAACCCTTTTCCATTCCTCATTGATTGGAACTTCTTTTGATCCTGGATTTGTAGCCTCACCTCCAATATCTAAAATACCACATCCATCTTTAATTAATTTCTTTGCATGATGTTCACCTAAATTTTTTTTGTTATACTTTCCTCCATCAGAAAAACTATTAGGCGTTAAGTTCAAAATTCCCATTAAAATAGGTAGATTAGAAAATTTGAGTCCTTTTAAAGTTTTTTTTTTTGAAATTTTTTCTAAGTCAATTAAAATTTTTTTTTTTAATGATCTTTTTAGTGCAGAGATTTTTTTAATTTTAATTCTTTTACACTTTTTTCTTGTTAAAATTTCAATTTCATCAAAAGAAATAAGATTATTTCCATGTAATGGGATTGACAGTTTTTTTTTTACTTTTTCTTTAGAAATTTTGCCGTAGTAAAAATTACACACTCTAGTGTAATATTTACTCATAATTTTTTAATGAACTATTTTAGGTTTTAAACCCAGTGCACCTAAAGCCGAACTCTGGTCATCCTTATTCTCTGGTTTATCTAAAATTTTATCTTTTGGATATATGTTTTTATTAATTATATTTTCGATTTCTTCTCCAGTTAGAGTTTCATAAGTCATTAATGCTTTAGCAATTTTATGCAAATCATCTATTTTTTCAGTTAATATTTTTTTTGCTTGATTATATCCCTCATCAACTAATTTTCTAATTTCTTTGTCAATTTTTTGAGCAACTGCCTCGGAGACTGATTGAGTTTGTGTCACCGATCTTCCTAAGAAAACTTCTTCTTGATTTTCTCCATATTCTACAGGTCCCATTTCTTCACTCATTCCATATTTCGTGACCATTGCTCTTGCAAGTTGAGTTGCTTGATTAATGTCTGATCCAGTTCCGCCTCCAGCACCTGTTGTAATATCATCCTTTCCAAATATTAACTCCTCTGCTACTCTTCCTCCAAAACATACTGCTAATCTCGCTTTAAGATATTTAATTGAATAACCATGTTTGTCCCTCTCAGGTAAATTCATTACCATACCAAGAGCTCTTCCTCTTGGGATAATTGTTGCTTTGTGAATTGGATCATAGCTGGGCATATTAAAAGATACTAAAGCATGACCACCTTCATGATAAGCTGTAAGCTTTTTTTCATCTTCAGTCATTACCATTGATCGTCTTTCTGCACCCATCATCACTTTGTCTTTTGCTTCTTCAAATTCCATTAAAGTTACGATTCTTTTATTCTTTCGTGCTGCTAATAAGGCTGACTCATTAACAAGATTAGCTAAATCTGCTCCGGAAAAACCTGGTGTTCCCCTGGCTATAGTTCTCAAATTTACATCTGGTGCCATTTTAATTTTTTTAACATGTACTTTTAAAATTTTTTCTCTCCCAATTATATCAGGATTTGAAACTACAACTTGTCTATCAAATCTACCAGGTCTTAATAAAGCTGGATCCAAAACATCAGGTCTGTTAGTTGCTGCTATAATTATAACTCCCTCATTTGTATCAAACCCATCCATTTCAACAAGAAGCTGATTTAAAGTTTGTTCTCTTTCATCATTTCCACCTCCTAGACCAGCTCCTCTACTTCTTCCAACTGCATCAATTTCATCAATAAAAATTATGCATGGTGAATTTTTTTTTCCCTGTTCAAACATATCTCTTACTCTAGATGCCCCAACACCAACGAACATTTCAACAAAATCTGATCCTGAAATTGTAAAAAAAGGAACTCCTGCTTCACCAGCTATTGCTCTTGCCAACAAAGTTTTACCTGTACCCGGAGGACCAACTAACAATGCTCCCCTAGGAATTTTTCCACCAAGTCTACTAAACTTTTTGGGATCTTTTAAAAATTCTACTATCTCCTCAACTTCCTCTTTAGCTTCTTCCACTCCAGCAACGTCATTAAAGGTAACTTTCCCTTTTAACTCATTCATCATTTTTGCTTTTGATCGACCAAACCCCATTGCACCACCTTTACCGCCTTGCATTTGTCGCATAAAGAAAATCCAAACGGCTATTAATAAAAGCATAGGAAACCATGAGAGTAATACACCAAAAAGAGATGGCATCTTTTCGTCTATTGGTGCTGCCGAAATACTAACCCCCTTGTCAGATAATTTTTCTATAAGATTTGGATCATTTGGAGAATAAGTAGTGAAATTATTTCCATTCGAATATACACCTTTGATATTATTACCTTGTATTTCAACTTTTAATACCTCACCATTGTCAACTGATTTTAAAAATTCTGAAAAAATAATTTGGTTCCCACCTCTTATATTTGATTGAGGATTTTTGAACATATTATAAAGCCCAATAGTTAGAAAAACTATTATTGCCCACATTGCTATATTTTTGAAATTCATAGTTATAAAATAAGAATTATTATAAATTTAACAAGTGACAATTTAGGACAATATGGCACTTATTTATTGTTCTTTTTTAACAATTACTGATTTTTTTACTCTTTCTAGTAAACAGCCACCTAATGTTGCCTTAAATGATCTCTCATTTCTCATCTCATATAATAATTTATCAATTTTTTTACCTCTTGGAAAATAATATTTTTTGCCAATATTTTTAATGATATTTGATAAAGATCTAAAAATTACCTCATGAGGTTGATTAAAAAATTCTTCATTTAAAATAAATTGATTTTTTTTTTTTAAAAAAAATGAATTTTCTTCCAAATTTTTTAGTACATAAAAATTAATTGCATAATCTGAGGACTTTAAATTTTTTATAGTTTCACTAAATTTTTTTTTATCTAGCCCATCATTTTGAAGTTCATTAATCAATTTTCTAACTTTAATTCTTTTAAACTTTTCATTGTAATTAAATGGATCTTTAACAAAAAAATTAAAAACATGTTTTGAAATGAATATTAAGTCATCTTTTTTTTGATCCAATAATGGACGTAATAAATTTATGTTTTCTAATTTAGTTCTTTTATCTAGGGATATTAGACCTTTAAGCCCACTACCTCTTAGAATTCTTATGAAAAAATTTTCAAATAAATCATCTTGATGATGACCAATTAAAATATTTTCAATTTTTAATTGATTACATTTTGATATCAAAAGCTCATATCTTATCTTTCTAGCCTCTGATTGAATATTTTTTGTAGGTTTTTTACCTTTCCATGTCAAAATTTCTGCTTTAATCGAATATTTCCTTAAAACTTTTTTTACAATTTTTGCCTCCTCACTCGATCCTTCTCGTAACTTATGATCAATAATTAAAAATCTTGATTTAAGATTTTTTTTAATAGAATAAATTTTTGCTAAGAAGGCTAAAGCTAAACTATCCGGCCCACCTGATACAGCAACGATGAAATTTTTGTTTAGATTTAAAGATTTATGAAAATTATTGTAAATACTAACAATTTTATTATCTTTTAATTTATTTTCTAAAAGTTTAGGAATTTTGTTTTTTACACTCAAATTTTTGAGACTCATATTTAGCTTTTTGTATTACAGATTTACTAGCGTCAGGATATTGTTTTTCAACTCCATCTATCATTTTACAACCCTGATCTTTTTCACCAATCTGTACCATTGATACACCAAGCTTTAATAAATTTATAGGTGCTTTTTCACCTTTAGGATATTTTTGATAACCTTCTAAATAGGCAGATGCAGCATCAGTATAAAGTTGTCTTATTCTAAAAGTTTCTGCATACCAATATTGTGCATTACCAGCTAAATCATGTTCTGGGTTATTTAAAACGAACTCTCTGAAAGCTCTTTCAGCAGTAGAATAATCTCCAACTTTTAAAAAACTTGTAGCAAATTCATATTGTTTTTCTGGAGTTTCATTTGGAAGAATTTTTTCATCAGCTTGAAAAGTTTCTGTAACAATAGTAGCAGTTGTGTCAACTGATTGGGTCTGCTGCACTGTTTCATTTGACTCGGTATCTTTATAAGAAATTGATCCTAAATCTTGTGGCTCTGAACTTCCAGGCAAAATATCACTTTTATTATCATCAATTTTTTTTGATAATTTGGTTTTTTCTTCATCTGAAAAAATTGTATTTTCTAGCTCTTGAAACCTTAATTGATTGTCTGATTGAACTTTAGATAATCTATTTGATAATTTGTCCAATTTAAAATTAATTTCTTCAAAATTATTGGTGAGTTGCTGAAATTGTTTTTCAATTTCAGAAAGTTTTAATAAATGTCGTGTTAGCACATCTTCAGAATTACTATCTAGCTCAGAATTAGATACCGTTGAGTTATCGTTTAAAGTTTCATTTGAACTAGAATAAACTGCTTTTTCTAAAGTCTTAATATCATTTTGAATTTGTTCTAAAGTTTCATAAATATTATGGTTATCAGCATGTAAAATTGTATTAAAAAAAAATATAATAAAAAAAATTACTTTTATTTTTAAATATTTGATTTTAATTAAATGCAACATCATTAAAATTATGATTAAAATAATGGCAAAAAAAAGACCCCTAAGTAAGTGTATTTACCTAAGGGTCTTTAATAAATTAAATTGTTAGTTAGCTTTTACTGTAACTGATCTTCTATTTTTAGACCAAGCTAAAGGGTTAGATCCAGAGTCTACTGGTCTTTCTTTTCCGTAACTCAAAACACTTATTCTGTCTGAAGAAATGCCATAAGTCATTAAATAATCTTTAGCAGCATTCGCTCTTCTCTCACCTAATGCTAAGTTATATTCTCTTGTTCCTCTTTCATCAGCATGACCTTCGAGAACTATAGTAACTTTTGAATTTTTTCTCAACCAGGCAGCTTGTTTTCTTAAAGTCTCTCTTGAAGCAGTTGTTAAAACTGATTCATTAGTTGCAAAAAATACTCTGTCTGGAACACCTGAGGCTAAATATTCAACTGTATCAGTTCCAGTATAAACATCACCTTGCATTTGTCCTGTAGACTTCTTGGATGTAGCACAAGCTGAAAGTGCTAAACATGCAACAACTACCAAAAATGTGTTTTTTAGAATTTTGTATAATTTCATTATTGCTCCTTGCTCAATTTTCTTATTCTAGACTTTTTCACAACTAATTAGAGGTTTCAAGTGTAAAAATCAAGCAAATTTCTTTAATTGCTCAATAAAGATGACCATGATGGGTCTGATGCATCTGATGGGGTGGGAACAAGCCTTTCATTATAGCCTGTTAAATCAATGGACCATAGTTTTGCTGAAAAACCCTCTCCTTTATCATCAGTTTTGGTTTCTCTATAAAATATTAAGACTCTTCCGTTTGGAGACCATGAAGGTGCCTCTTGATAAAAATTTTCAGTCAAAAGTCTCTCACCACTGCCGTCTGTTCTCATCACTCCAATATAAAATTTTCCTTTATGCAATTTTGTAAAAGCAATCAAATCTCCCCTTGGTGACCAGACTGGTGTTCCATATAATCCTTTGCCAAAAGATATTCTTTTTACATTTCTACCATCTTTATCCATTATGTATATTTGTTGGTAGCCACTTCTATCTGAATTAAAACAAATATATTTTCCATCTGGTGAATAAGATGGAGATGTATCTATAGATGAATGATTTGTTATTCTTTCAACAATTCTATTTTCTAAATCCATTGTATAAATGTCTGAATTTCCATCTTTAGCAAAACTCATAATTATTTTTTTTCCATCTGGAGAAAATCTAGGAGCGAAAGTCATGCCAGGAAAATCACCAACTACTTCCTGCATGCCGGTCTCAATATCTAGCAAATATACTCTTGGTAAATTTCTAAAATATGACAAATAAGTTACCATTTGACTAGTAGGATTAAATCTTGGTGTCAAAACAAGTTCATTTCCTAAAGTTATATATTTATTATTTGCTCCATCTTGATCCATTATTGCAAGTTTTTTTATCCTTTTAGTTTTTGGACCCTCCTCTGCAACGTAAATAATTCGTGTATCAAAATAACCTTTTTCACCAGTCAACCTTTCATAGACTTTATCAGTTATTATATGACCAACTCTTCTCCAATTTGTAGGAACTGTTGTAAATGCTAATGCCATCATTTCTTTACCTGCTAAAACATCCCATAACCTAAATTCTACTCTAAGCTTTTCCTCAACTAAAGAAACCTCTCCTGTTATTAATGCCTGTGCTTTAATTAATGCCCAATCTTCAAATCTGGGTTTTAAATTAGCTATGTCTGGAGCTTGAAGAAATGCGTCTTTGTTCAGTGGATTAAAAAGTCCTGATGTTTTTAAATTATTTTCGACCACTGTTGAAATTTCAGATCCAATATTATTTTTTTGAAGAATCTTTTTAAAATTTTTTCTTGAATTCTCATCAATTGACAAAGGCGATACTGCAATAGGAAGTGGATTTAAATTTCCTCTTGTAATATCAACCTCTATTAATGCATTTACAGCATTAGGTAAGATTATAAAAAATATTAGTAATCCAATTTTTTTCATTTTATAAAACATATTAACCTTCTAACATCTCTCTTGCATCAAAATTTAACTGTAATTCTTTCCATCTTTCATAGCCGGTTGTTGGCACTCTCAAAGGCTGACATAATTTTACAGCTCTTAAAGCACTCTCTGCTAAAACTTTATAAAATCCTTGTCCAGGTTTATTCATTCTAGCGTGATCTAATATTTCTGATTTTTTTACAGTTCCATCAGGGTTTAACAAAAGTTTAATTCTTACCAATAAATTCTCATTATAAGGTAATCCTAACGGAATACTCCAACATCCAAAAATTTGTGCTTTCAATGCATCTTCCTCACTTAAAGACAAACCAATATTTTCAACATTTCTCTGTTGATCTTGAGAAACTTTATCAGTTTTATTTTTTGTAAGAGCTTCGTCAACTTTAGATTTATCAATTAGTGCAGCTATATTATTTGGATCAAACAACTCATCTTTTTCAAATTCTGAAGCTTGTTTTATCTCATTATCAATTTTTTCTGGATTTTGTTTATCTTCTTTATTTTTTTTAACTTTATCTATTTTATCTTCAGGCATTGGAACTGCGTCTGGTTTGATTTTTTTTACTTTTTTTGGTGGTGCTTGTTCTGAAACCAATTTTTTTTCCTTTTCTTTTATTTTTTCAATAATTTTTTTAGCTTTAGGAGCAAAAGGAATATTTGTTTTATCAGTGATTTGAATTAACTCTATGGATACTATTGGTGGAAGATCAATCGGCTTTTTAGCTAAAAAGGGTAAACTTAATGCAGTAATCATAATTATTAAAAGGTGAAAAACAGAGGAAAGAATAATACTTTTACTCATAGCTAATTTATCTCTCCTTATAAGGCTCTGATATCAATGCAACTTTTGTAAATCCTGAACCTGAAAGTAAACCCATTATTTCCAAGACTCTTCCATAGTTAATTGTTTTATCTCCTCTAACATAAATTCTTGTATCTGTTCTATTTTTTGAAACTGCTAAAACTTTAGCGATTATTTTTTCGTATTCGACTTTAGACTCTTGAATAAAAATTTCACCTTTGGAATTTATTGTTAAGGTAAGAGGTTCACTTTCCTCTGGAAGGGAGTCAGCTGAACTTTCAGGCAAATCAACTTGTACACCTACTGTTAATAGAGGAGCCGTAACCATAAATATTATTAATAAAACTAACATTACATCCACAAATGGAGTAACATTTATTTCGCTTATAGGCTCTTTAGATGAACGATTAAATTTAAAAGCCATGTTAAATTATAGTTAAAAATCTTTTTGAAAAATTTTCTAACTTTTGTGAGTACTTATTTAAATCGTTATTAAATTTATTATAGGCAACTACAGCAGGTATCGCTGCCAACAAACCAAGAGCAGTTGCAAAAAGTGCTTCTGCTATACCGGGTGCAACTATTGCTAAACTTGTATTTCTCGATATTGCAATAGATTGAAATGAATTCATTATTCCCCAAACCGTTCCAAATAAACCGATAAAAGGTGCTGTTGATCCAACTGTAGCTAAAAAAGTAAATCCCTTACTAATTTTATTTGTTTGTTTCTCAATCCCTGTTTCCAGCATTGTCATCATTCTACTATTTAAATCTATTTTTGATCTCTTTTTTAATAAATTTTGCATTGCGTCTCTAAAAACTATAGCCATTGGATCATCTATGTTAGCTGGGAGACTATTATAAAATGTCTCAGCAGATTTTGAATTCCAAAATTTTTTTTCAAACTCTTCTGATGTTTCATTCACTTTCTTAAACAGCCTAAATTTTTCAATAATTATTGCCCATGAGTAAATAGAACATGCAATTAATAAAATGATTACTGATTTAACTATAATATCGGCTCTTAAAAATAAATTTGTTAAAGAAAAATCTGCACTTGAGGCTAGACCTACTGCTTGAGTTGAAATATCAGCTTCCATGCTGTCTTCTCACACTTAAATGTGTCATGATTTTGTCTTAAAATTATTAGGTTAATCCTTAATTTTGTAAGTTTCATAATAAAAACTAGCAATTAGAATTGCATCAGCCTTATTAGTATCTTTTTTTTTAGATAATTGTGATGAAAAATAAGGAAAAATTTCTATCGCTCTTGTACGGCTCGCATCTTTTTGGGAATTAATAAGATTGAAATATTTTTTCCATTTAGCTGGTCTAATAAAATATACTGGTAATTGCATAGCTGAACATATCCCTTTTAAAATTCCAAAAGATTGACCAAAATTGAACATACTTGTAACTCCTTGACCAGGCATTGCTGACACTTGTTCTATAACTACTCTAATATCATCATTTTGTAAGTTATTAATTCTTTTTGAAATTTCGTTAAATATTTGTGAACCATTAACTTGTTTTTTATTTTTTTTTCCATCAGTCATAGTTGGCATCTCTATAACTTCTAGAATTTTACCATCATTAAAAAAACAGATTGATCCAGAAATTCCAGGGTCTATACTAATTATTAACATATATCACTCTTTAAATCGTGCATTTGAATATACATTCTGAACGTCATCATCATCTTCTAATAATTCAAAAAAATTTATTAAATTCTCATTTTTATCTTTTGGAATTTCCACACTATTTAATGCAATCCATTGAATTTTAGTTGATAAAAAATTATTTATCTTTTTTTCCAATTTTTTTTTAATATTATAAATTTCATCCATTGAACAATGTATTTCATGAAATTCACTGTTTGACTTACATTCATTAGCACCTGCATCAATTGCTAATTCAAGAATATTATCGTCAGAAATTTCTTTTTTATCAATTTTTATTACTCCAATTTGATTAAAATTGTGAGATGCAGACCCTTGTGTACCAAGATTTCCACCAGCCTTCTGAAAAATAGTTCTTAATTTTGATGCAGTTCTGTTTTTATTTTCTGTTAAAGTTTCAACTATTACCGCAACTTTTTCAGGTCCAAAACCCTCATACCTTAAATTTTCATAATTAAGATCAATGTTAGCAGATGACTTGTCGATTGCTCTATCAATATTATCTTTAGGCATATTTGCAGATCTGGCTGCCTGAATTGCAGATCTAAGTCTTGGATTGATTGTCGGGTCTTTATCACCTAGTTTGGCAGCTACTGTGATCTCCTTAGAAAGTTTTGAAAAAATTTTTGACCTTTGTTTATCAACTTTACCTTTTTTATGTTTTATTCCAGCCCAATGTGAATGTCCTGCCATAAATCTAATAAATATTTTTTAACTGGTTTCCAAAAATATAACTATTTACATTTTTTGCTAAACCTGTTTCCATATCACAATCCACAATAACACCACTCAAAGTGGCATCACCTACGGCAGGAAAATGTTTCACTGAATCCCTTTTCATAAATTTATTTAAAGAATTAATTTTGTTCATTCCAATTACTGAGTCATAATCTCCACACATTCCAGCATCTGTTAGATAGGCAGTGCCATTTTTTAAAATTCTTGCATCGTTTGTGGGAACATGTGTATGAGTTCCAACCACAAGAGTTGCTTTACCATCAAAATAATGTCCAATAGCATTTTTTTCACTTGTTAGCTCTCCATGAAAATCGATAATTAGTAAATCGTAGTCTTTTTTTAATTTATATTTATCTAAGAATTTTTTTGAGGCTATAAAAACATCATCACACTTTTTCATAAATATATTGCCCATTAAATTAAGAACGCCAATTTTTATATTTTCGTCAGTGGTGAATATCTCGAATCCTTTTCCTGGTGCAGGTTCAAATAAATTTTTTGGTCTTAATAATCTCCTCTCATTATCAATAAAATTCATGATATCTTTTTGATCCCATACATGATTACCCGTAGTAACAACATTAACTCCGCATTTAAAAAAATCTTCACAAATTTCTTTTGTTAAACCTACACCTGTTACATCTGCATTTTCTCCATTCACAATAACAAAATCTATCTCATTTATTTTGATTTGATCTGAAAGATTGTTTATTATCTTAGAGCAACCTGTATTTCCAACGACATCACCTAAAAATAAAATTTTCATATCAATTATTTTTTTCTGTAATTATATAATCTAATTTCATATCATGACTACTTATTGGGATTTTTTTTACTTCTTGAAAAGAATAAGCTAATCCAATAGTGAATATCTTTTTGATTTTTCTTACTCTTTTAATATACCTATCATAAAACCCTCCTCCGTAACCAATTCTATTAAAATTTTTATCAAAAGCTACGAGAGGGACTAAAAGTATATCTGGATATCTAATCTTATCTGAAATTGGTTCAGGTATTCCATATTTATTTATGACTAAAGGATCTCCAGTAAACCAGTGAAAAAAGTTCATCTTAGAGTTTTTTTTAATTATTGGAAGAGTAATTAAAAAATTTTTTTTTTCAAATTTTTCTAAAATTTTAATTATATCTATTTCATTATTATAAGGATAATAACCACCTAATATTTTTCCTTTAATTTTTTTTTCATTTAAAACTTTAAAAATAGATTTAGGATATATTCTTAAATTTTTAGCATTTTTAACTTTTCTAAATCTTAATATTTTTTTTCTAATTTGAATTTTATTCACAAAATTTTTAGGATAAGTTTTTTAAATTTGTTTTTTCTACAAAACTAGTAATTTCATCTGCAGCCTCATCAATCAGTTTTTCATAATTTCTTTTATTTATTTCGATTTGATCTTTTATTTCGAGAAGATTTTCATTCAGTTTATTAATTTCCTGCTCCTTTTTATCTTTATAATCATAAATTAAAGATTTTAGTTCTCTAAATTTATCTGAAAGATTTTTTAATTCTTTTTTTTTTTGTTCTACTTTTTTATATGTTTCATAATATTCATCCATTACTTTTACAGCAGTAATTAATAAAAGCTTATTTTCACCCAAATTACCTAAATCATTTTTTAAATTATTAAATTTTTGATTTATTTGAATCAGCAACTCTTCTAAATGCTCTTCTTGTCCATCTTCACAAGATAGTAAAAATTCTTTGCCATTAAATTTAATACTTACGTTTGCCATTTATCAATTTCATCTATTAAAGTATCTGTTTCTTGATTTAATTCATCTATTTTTTCAGAAAATTCTATTTGTTTTTTTTGATCAATTTTTTCTTTATTTTGAATTTCAGATAATTTCTCACATAAAATATTATAATCTTCTTTCAGATATTTATATTTTTGCTCTAAATCTTGTTTTTCAATTTCTAATTGATTTTTATGAGTCTTTAAATTTTCTATCTCTTTTTTTATATCAGGGTTTTTGAGATTTAAATTTTTTAATTTTGTTAACGCTAAATTTAGTTTTTTTTCTTTTTCGATTACAGAATTCATATATATATAATTATATTATTAAATAGAATCTTCTTAGTCTAGACAGGATATTTTTTTGAGCAAACAATATCAATATAAAGAATTAGCTAATTGCATTAGATTTTTATCTATCGATGCTGTTCAAAAAGCAAATTCTGGGCATCCTGGAATGCCATTGGGGATGGCCGATGTGGCAACTGTTTTATTTAAAGATTTTTTAAATTTCAATCCAAGAAATCCAAACTGGATAAATAGAGATAGATTTGTTCTGTCAGCAGGTCATGGATCTATGTTACTTTATTCACTCCTATATTTAACTGGCTATAAAAGCATATCATTAAATGATATTAAAAATTTCAGACAATTAGACTCAATATGTGCTGGTCACCCAGAATATCATCCAAACTCAGGGATAGAAACTACGACTGGACCATTAGGTCAAGGAATATCAAACGCAGTTGGTTTTGCTATCTCAGAGGAAATTTTAAAAAAACAATTGGGAAAAAAAATTATTGATCATAAAACTTATGTAATTGCTGGAGATGGTTGTTTAATGGAAGGGATTAGTCATGAAGCTTTAAGTCTTGCTGGACATCTTAAATTAAAAAACCTTATTTTACTTTTTGATAACAATTCTATTTCAATTGATGGCCCTACTAGTTTAGCAGTTTCAGACGATCATGAAAAAAGATTTAAATGTTATGGATGGGATTATATTAAAATCAATGGACATAACTATATTGAAATATCAAAAGCCTTAAGTAAAGCACAAAAGTCCAAAAAACCTGTGGCAATTTCTTGCAAAACAGTGATTGGATTTGGATCACCAAATAAAAGTGGTAAAGCAACGTCGCATGGAAGCCCTTTAGGTGAAGATGAAATTAAACTTGTAAGAAAAAAACTAAAATGGAGTTATGAACCTTTTGAGATACCAAGTAAGTTTTTAAATGAATGGAGAAAAATTGGAAAAAAAGCTTCTCAAAAATCAAAAAATAAAGAGTATAAAAATGAGAAAATCTTTTCAAATTTCAAAAATTTAAATTCATTTAAAAATTCAATAGAAAAAATTAAAAATGATTATGTTAAAAATTTAAAACCACTAGCAACGAGAAAATCATCAGAAATGTTTTTGAGTATTATTAGCAAGCTGCCATATTTGATTGGGGGTTCAGCCGATTTAGCTGGATCAAATAATACTAAAACCAAAGATCACAAAATTATTAAGCCAGGTGATTTTTCAGGAAATTACATTCACTATGGAGTTAGAGAACATGCAATGTGTGGAATAATGAATGGTATTGCTTTACACAGTAACTTAATTCCCTATGGAGGAACATTTTTAATTTTTAGTGACTATTGTAAACCATCCATCAGATTAGCAGCAATGATGAAGCAAAAAGTTATTTACGTATTTACACATGATTCGATTGGATTAGGTGAGGATGGACCAACTCATCAACCAATAGAACAATTAACAAGTTTAAGATCTATTCCTAATTTAAATGTTTTTAGACCTTCAGATTTAATTGAAACTTTTGAATGTTGGCAATTAGCGCTTGAAAGTAAAAAAACTCCTAGCGTAATCGCTTTGACTAGACAAGGAATTAATCCTATTCGTAAAAAAAATTCACAAAAAAACGAGTCCTCAAGGGGAGGATATGAAATTTTAAGAACAAATGAGAATATTATATTGACGATTTTAGCAACAGGATCGGAAACTAGCCTAGCTATTGATGTGGGTCATAAATTAGCCACAGATGGTATTTATTCAAAAATAATATCAATGCCTTGTCACGAATTATTTGATCAGCAAAGTGAAGGCTATAAAAATAAAATTTTAGCTGAGACCAGCCTTGTTGTGTCAGTTGAGGCATCTGAAACAAATTATTGGAAAAAATATACTGGCAATAATGGATTAAATTTTGGAGTTAATGATTTTGGAAAAAGCGCTCCATATAAAGAAATATATGATCATTATGAACTTAATATAGAAGGTTTAGTAAAAAAAATTAAAAAAAAATTATGAAAATTAAAGTTGGATTAAATGGAATGGGCAGAATAGGAAGGATGATTATTCGGTCTATAATAGAAAATAAAATAGAAAATATAGAAATAAAACATATCAATAATAGAACTAATTCTGAAATTAGTTCAAATCTTTTAAAATATGACTCTATTCATGGGATGTTAAATGCTGAAATAGATTATGACGAAAATCATTTAATTATTAATAAAAACAAGATTACTTTTAGCCAAGAAGCAGACTTAAATAATATTAATTGGAAGAAATACGATGTTGATTATGTTTTTGAATGTACTGGAAAATTTAATTCTAAAGACAAATTACTACCTCACATAAATAATGGTGCAAAAAAAGTAGTAGTTTCAGCGCCATGTAAAAATGCTGATAAAACTATTGTGTTTGGAGTTAATGAGTCAGTACTAGAAAAAGAAGATAAAATTATTTCCGCTGCTTCATGTACGACAAACTGCCTAGCGCCTATTGCTTACATTTTAAATGAAAGCTTTGAGATTGAAAAAGGTTTTATGACTACAATTCACGCTTTTACAAGTGATCAAAGAATTTTAGATAACTCTCACAAAGATCCAAGAAGAGCTCGATCCGCAAGCCAATCTATTGTGCCAACCTCAACCGGTGCCTCCAAGGCGATTGGTGAAATTATACCTTCTCTTAGAGGTAAATTACAAGGAGTAGCAATGAGAGTGCCTACCCCAAATGTTTCTTTGATTGAACTGGTATTTTGTACAAAAAAAGATTTGAGTATAGAGAAAATTAATTCAGTGTTTCAAAACTTTAGTAAAAAAAATAAAGTCCTCAACATAACAAAAGAAAAACTTGTATCTATAGATTTTAATCATAATCCAGCTTCATCAATTGTTGATGCAAATTTGACAAATGTCGTTGGCAAAAATATGGGTAAGATTTCTGCCTGGTATGATAATGAATGGGGGTTTTCAAATAGAATGTGCGATATAGTTGAATATCTCCATAAGATTTCTTAATGAACAGTATTAAAAACCATGGAAAGCTTAAATACAAAATAGTTTTATTAAGATTGGATTTGAATGTTCCTTTAAAAAATGGAGTAATCACAGATTACACAAGAATAGATAAGATCCTTCCTATAATTAAATTTTTACTAAATAAAAATTCAAAAATTATAGTAATTTCACATATTGGAAGACCAAAAGGAAAAGTAAATAAAGATCTCTCGTTAAAACCAATTTGTGAGTGTTTAGAAAAAAAAATAAATAAAAGTATCAAGATTATAAGTGAAAATGTTTTTAAATTAAAAAAAAATGATTTTTTTAAAGACCCTAAAGACGAAATAGTTTTTTTAGAAAATATTAGATTTTATAAAGAGGAAGAAAAAAATGACTTAAATTTTTCAAAACATTTAGCCGAACTTGCAGACTTGTATGTTAATGATGCTTTTTCTTGTTCTCACAGAGAACATGCCTCTGTATGCACAATTACTAATTTTTTACCATCTTTTGCTGGATTACAATTAGAAACTGAGATTAATGCTTTAAAAAAAGTTACTACTGAAATTGAAAAACCAGTAACTTGTATTATTGGGGGATCAAAAATTTCGACTAAAATTGGAATAATAAAAAACTTGATACCTAAATTCGACAATATTTTAATCATAGGAGGAATGGCAAATAACATTCTTGAATATAAAGGTAAACAAATAGGTAGATCAATTAAAGAAAAAAATTGTGAAACCATAATTAAAGAAATTTTTGAAACTTCAAATAATTATTCCTGCAAAATCTATTATCCTGAGGATGTGTTAGTTGGAAAATCTATAAATGATAAATCACAAGTTAAAGAGCTGAATGAAATAAAAAAAGATGATTATATACTAGATGTTGGTCCAAAAACTATTAATAAAATTAAAAGTATCATTGAAAAAAGTAAAACAGTTTTATGGAACGGGCCTGCGGGTTATTTTGAAAATCCAAATTTTGCAAAAGGTAGTTATGAAATTGCAAAATCAATTATAAAAAAAAATAAGGACAAATCAATTTTTTCTGTTGTTGGAGGTGGCGATACAATAGCTGTAATTAATCAAATTAATGCAATAAAAGATTTTAACTTTGTTTCAACTGCTGGTGGAGCATTTTTAGAATACCTTGAAGGAAAAGAACTACCTGGTATAAAAGCTCTAAATTAATATGACTGAATTAAATAACATAGCACTAAAAATTCTTGAAAATGGCAAGGGAATTTTAGCCGCTGATGAAAGCACTGGAACCATGACAAAAAGATTGCAGAGTGTTAACGTTCCATCAACTCCTGAAAATAGATTATTGTTTAGAGAAACACTTTTTTCTGCCTCAAGCATGAATGAATGTATTGGTGGTGTTATTTTATATGATGAAACAATAAAACAATTATCTTCGAAAAAAAAAAATATTCCCGAATTAATTTCAGAAGTTGGTTCAAATCCAGGTGTTAAAGTTGATACAGGTGCTAAAGTTCTAGCAGGCTCACCAAACGAAAAAGTTACCGAGGGTTTAGATGGTCTAAGAGAAAGATTAAAAGAGTATTATAAGCTAGGTGCAAAATTTACAAAATGGAGAGGTGTGTATATTATCTCTAAGAATTACCCAAGTAAACTTTCAATACAATCTAATGCTCATGCATTAGCAAGATATGCTGCATTAGTTCAAGAATGTAGTATGGTTCCAATCGTAGAACCAGAGGTCTTGATGGATGGTGAACATTCAGCAATGGAATGTTATGAAAAAACTTCAGAGGTGATAAGTAAATGTTTTGAAGAATTAATTTTACATAAGGTAGATCTAAAAGGAATTATACTAAAACCCAATATGATATTGGCTGGAAATAAATCTAAAGATAAAATTTCAAATGAAGAGGTTGCAAAATTAACTTTAAAATGTTTAAAGAATTCGGTTCCATCAGAAATACCTGGAATTGCTTTTTTATCTGGTGGTCAATCGGAAATAGAGGCTACAGAAAATTTAAATCTGATAAACAAGTATAATAAAACTAACTTTATAATGAGTTATTCATATGGACGTGCACTTCAACAAAGTGCCTTAAAATTTTGGTCAAGAGATATAAATAACATTGAGGGTACTCAAAAAATTTTTAACCACCGAGCAAAAATGAATACATTAGCTGCCCAAGGAAAATGGTCTAAAAAGCTTGAGATTTAATAAAAAAAAATTTATCTATCTAATTTCACCAGTTAAAATTTATAAATCATTCTACGTCGATTTGATAAAAGTTCTGAAACAAAAAAAAGTTAGCTTTTTTCAATTAAGAATTAAAAAAGAAAGTCTCACTAATAAAATAAAAATTGGAAAAAAAGTAAAAAAGATATGTAAAAAGTTCAATGTAAAATTTTTGGTGAATGATGATGTTTATCTTGCAAAAAAATTGAATGCTGAAGGGTGTCATTTAGGTCAAAAAGATATGAATATCTCTGAGGCAAGAAAATTAATTGGGAATAAAATAATTGGAATTACATGTCACAATTCATTTAAATTAGTAAAGACTGCATTAAGAAATAAGGCAGACTATTTAGCTTTAGGCGCTTTCAATTATTCAAAAACTAAAAGGGTGAGATATAAGGCTTCAATCGATTTCCTTAAAGAGGTAAAAAAAATTACAAAAACTCCAATTGTAGTAATCGGTGGCATTAATTCTGATAATTATAAAAAACTTTTATTGAATAAAGCTAACTTTTTAGCTATTTCAGGCTACATTTGGAATAATAAAAAACTAAAACCTTTAGAGGCTATAAAAAAATTAAAATGAAAATTAATGCTGGTGAAATAAGAGTTGGTATGCTTTTGGAGTATAAAAATGATTTATGGCAAGTGCTTAAAACACAGCATGTAAAACCTGGTAAAGGCGGTGCATTTGCACAAGTTGAGATGAAAAGTTTAAATAAGAATACTAAAATAAATGAAAGATTTAGATCAAGCGAAACTGTTGAAAAAGCATCTTTAGAGGAATTAATTCATAATTTTTTATACGAAGACGAAAATAATTATTTTTTTATGGATCCAAAATCTTTTGAACAAATAGAAATTAAAAAAGATATTATTGGTGAAAAAGGAAAATTTCTTCAAGAAAACTTAGAAGTATCTGTTAGCTTTTATAATGGTTCACCAATTTCAATTGACCTACCAAATCAGGTAACTTGTAGGATAGAAAAAACCGACATTGCTTTAAAAGGTCAGACAGTTTCTTCATCATATAAACCAGCTACCTTAGAAAATGGTTTAAATATTCAAGTTCCACCATTTGTAGAGTCTGGTGATGAAATTATTGTTGATACAAGAAATTTAGAATACGTTAAAAAACTATAATTAATGAATTCTATTTCAGCAAATTTAAATTTAATGATTAAAGCTTGTGAAAAAGCTTCAAAGATACTTAAAAGAGATTTTGGGGAAATTGAAAATTTACAAGTATCAAAAAAAGGTCCTGCTGATTTTGTTACAAACTCTGACTTAAAAACTGAAAGAATTATAATTGATGAACTAACGAAAGGAAGACCAAATTTTTCTTTAATTAGCGAAGAAAATGGAATTAAAAAAAACAAAGATATAGAAAATACATGGATTATAGATCCTATTGATGGAACTATTAATTTCTTACATGGGATACCTCATTTCGCAATCTCTATTGCATTAAAATCAAAAAATGAAATTATTTCAGGTATAATTTTTGATCCGATAAAAGATGAAATATTTTATGCAGAAAAAAATGGTGGTGCATTTTTCAATAATCAAAGAATTAGAGTTTCAAAGAGAAATCAAATTAATGAATGCTTATTTGCGACTGGAGGTATAACTGAAAAAGAAATAAAACTTTCATTTAGAAAATCTGGATCAGCAGCTTTAGATATGGCATATGTTGCTTCAGGAAGATATGATGGATATTTTCAAAAAAACTTAAATTTGTGGGATATAGCTGCAGGAATAATTCTTATAAAAGAAGCTGGTGGGATAATTAATGAAATCGATCTCAATCAGCTAAAAAACATTAAAGTAATTGCGTCGAACTCAGATATTATCACAAAATTAACAGAAAAATTAGATAAGTTTTAATTGTTTTAAAAAATTCATTTGTTATAAATCTCGTCATGAAAAAAAAGATACATCCTGACTACCATACAATCAAAGTTGAAATGACAGATGGATCACAATTTGAAACAAAATCAACTTGGGGAGCTGAGGGAGATATATTAAAACTTGAAATTGATCCTAAATCACATGCTGCATGGACTGGTGGAAAACAAAAGTTAATGGATAAAGGTAGGATAAGTAAATTCAATAAAAAATTTCAAAATTTCAAATCAGAAAAAAAAAATTAGATGTCTAATGCACCTTTAATGCCAATGGCAACAGCTGTGTGGCTTGTTGAAAATACAACATTGACTTTCAAACAGATTGCAGATTTTTGTAAACTTCATGAAGTTGAAGTTCAAGGTATTGCTGATGGAGAAGTGGCAAAGGGAATAAAAGCTTATAATCCAATAATCTCAGGTCAATTATCTAGGGAAGAGATTGAATTATCTTCAAAAGATGAAAATAGACCTTTAGAAATTAAAAGTAGGGATATTGAGATATCTAATACAGAAAATAAAATAAAGAAATATATCCCATTATCTAAACGACAGGACAAACCAGATTCTGCTTTATGGTTATTAAAACAACATAATATCCTAAAAGACTCACAAATTGCAAGATTAGTGGGCATCACAAAGAACTCAGTGACTTCAATTAGAAATAAAAGCTATTGGAATTACAATAATTTAACACCCAAAGATCCTGTAGCTTTAAATTTATTTACACAAAAAGATTTAGTTGAAGCTATAGAAAAAGCTGAAAGAAGAATAAAAAGAGAGAAAAAAGAAAAAGAAAAACTTAAGCAATCACAATAAATTTATTAAAATATGATTAAATTAAATAGACATAAAATAATAAAAATGTTATCCACTCATTTTTTTGGAGGTGTTTATTAAAATAGAAGTCAAAGATAATAATATTGAGCAAGCTTTAAGGGTCTTAAAACGAAAGCTTCAAAGAGACGGTTTTTTTAAAATCATAAAGTTAAAAAATACTTATGAGAAACCCTCAGAAAAGAAAAAAAGGATTCTTCAAGAAAATATCAAAAGGGTAAAAAAGCTTAATAAGCTTAGAAATAGAATTTAAAATAGCGCGGGGTGGAGCAGTCTGGTAGCTCGTCAGGCTCATAACCTGAAGGTCGGCGGTTCAAATCCGTCCCCCGCAACCAATTTTACAATTTAAATTTTGATTTTTTAGTATCAATTAAAAAGCCTTTTACAGTATCGATTGTAAGCTGATTAAAAGATTTTCCAAATTTCTCTATTTTATTAATTATAGCTGGTGGTATCGTAATAATGTGACATCCAACTTTTTTTGCTTGAATATAGTTGTAAGCCTCTCTTGTACTTGCCCAAAGAATTTCAACATTTTTATAGTTCTTTGAAACTTTTATACTTTCTTTAAATTCTGGAATGGGATCTTTACCAGCATCACCCATTCTTCCAGCAAAAATAGAGATGATTACTTTAGTTTTTTTGTCAATATTTTTTAAAATTTGTTTAGTTTGTCTTGATGTATAAACTGCAGTAATATTCATTTTAATTTTTTTTTGGTTTAAAGTTTTAATTACTTTACCCATAAACTTACCTTTTGAATTAGTAATTGGTACCTTTACATAAACATTTTTACCCCAAGTACTTATTTGTTTTCCTTGATTAATCATATTTTCTATATCATCTGCAAAAACTTCACAGGAAACAGGTTTTTTTGTTATTTTCAATAACTTCTTAGAATAGTCACTGTAATTCTTAGCTCCAGCTTTCCTCATTAAACTTGGATTAGTAGTAAAACCTTTTACAATATTTTTTTTGTCAAATATTCTAATTAGATTTATATCAGCAATATCACAAAAAATTTTAGTCAATTTACAAGCTTTTTACTATTTCTTCAGTCATTTTTTTTGCATCAGCAAATAACATTAAGGTATTATCCCTGTAGAATAAATCATTATCAATACCAGCATATCCAGGTGACAAGCTTCTTTTTACGAATAAAACTGATTTACTTTTTTCAACATCCAAAACTGGCATACCATAAATTGGGCTTTGGGGATCTGATTTTGCAACTGGGTTAGTTACATCATTTGCACCTATAACATATGCAACATCACAATTGGCGAAATCATTATTTATTTCATCTAGCTCGAAAACTTCATCGTAGGGAACGTTTGCCTCTGCCAATAATACATTCATATGCCCCGGCATTCTACCAGCCACTGGATGAATTGCATAAGAAACTTTTACTCCATTCTTTTTAAGTGAGTCCACCATTTCTCTCAATGCATGTTGAGCTTGAGCAACTGCCATTCCATAACCAGGAACTATGATTACTGAAGATGCATTTTTCATTAAAAAAGCAGCGTCGTCTGCATTGCCATTTTTTACTGGTTTTTGTTCTTTGTTTTGTGACGTTGAAGTTTGATCTGTTGCGCCCCAGCCACCTAGAATAACATTAAAAAATGATCTATTCATTCCCTTGCACATTATGTAAGAAAGTATTGCTCCTGATGAGCCAACGAGCGCTCCAGTAATTATTAACGCTGTATTTTCTAGAGTAAAGCCAATACCAGCAGCAGCCCAACCAGAATATGAATTTAACATCGATATAACCACTGGCATATCAGCTCCACCAATTGGAATTATCAATAACACTCCAACTAAAAAAGAAATAATCACTAGTGACCAAAAAACATTAGAAGATTGAGATATGCACAAATAGTAAATCAGAAAAATTATCCCTACACCTAAAATAAGATTTATTAAATGCTGTCCCTTAAATGTTATTGGCGCTCCAGACATAATTCCTCTCAGTTTTAAAAAAGCAATTATTGATCCTGAAAAAGTGATGGCACCGATTGATGCTCCAAGTGACATTTCAATTAAACTTGCTAACTTAATATTTCCTATATTTCCTAAATTAAATGCTTCGGGTTTTAAGAATGCTGCAATCGCAACAAAAACTGCCGCTAAACCTACAAGACTATGAAAGCCCGCAACTAATTCTGGCATTGCAGTCATAGGAATTCTAAATGCTATAAATGCTCCTATTGATCCACCGATTAACAAAAATACCAGTACATAAATAAATCCTGTTCCAAAATTATCTACAGATAAAAATGTGATTAATATTGAAATTGTCATACCTGCAATTCCAAAATAATTTCCTTGCCTAGAAGTCTCTGGTGAAGATAATCCTCTTAGAGCCAAGATAAACAATATTCCAGATATTAGATAAAACAATGCTGATAAATTAGGTGTCATTTTCTTATTTTTTTTTCTTTTTATACATTTGAAGCATTCTTTGGGTTACTAAAAAACCACCAAAAATATTTACTGCTGCTAATATTATTGCTAAAAAACCGAACACATTAGATGTTTCAAAAATTTTATCTGAGGAACCAGCTAAAGCTGCTATAATGGCCCCCACAATTATTACTGAGGATATAGCATTTGTCACTGACATTAATGGTGTATGAAGAGAGGGTGTAACGCTCCAGACAACATAATATCCAACAAATATGGATAAAATAAAAATGCTTAGTCTAAATATAAAAGGGTCTATTTCCATAAAATTATTTTAATAATGTTTTTTCAATAATTTCGTCCTCTAAATTAATATTAATTTTTTTATTTTCTTTATCATATAAATTTAAAACAAAATTAAATACATTTTTTGAGTAAAGATTTGATGCTGAAGTAGGTAATTTATTCAGAATATTTGTCTCACCTATTATTTTAACTCCATTTTTTTCAATAACTTTATCTAATTCTGTCAGAGCACTATTTCCACCTTGAATTGCAGCTAAGTCATATATAACTGAACCAGCATTCATATTTTTAATCATCTCTTCTTTAATAATTACTGGAGCCTTTTTCCCGGGTATCAAAGCAGTACATATTACTATATCAATTTTTTTTAATGTTTCTGCCAATAGATCTTCTTGTTTTTTTTTAAAATCTTCTGAAGCTTCCTTGGCGTAACCTCCTTCGGTCTCTAAATTTTCAGCACCCTCAACTGTAAGAAACTTTCCTCCCAAACTTTCAACTTGTTCTTTTGATGCCATCCTGACATCAGTTGCATAAACAATTGCACCCATTCTTTTTGCTGTAGCAATAGCTTGTAAACCAGCCACACCTGCACCAACTATTAAAACTTTAGCTGCTGGTACTGTCCCTGCAGCAGTCATCATCATTGGTATTGCTTTTTCAAATTCTGCGAATGAATCTACCACTGCTTTATAACCAGCCAAATTTGCTTGTGAAGAAAGTATGTCCATTGATTGTGCTCTGGTAATTCTTGGCAACATTTCTAATGAAAAACATTTAATTTTTTTTTTATTTAGATCATTTATTATTTCTTGATTTTTAAACGGATCCAAAACACCGATAAGTATTTGGTTTTCTTTTAAGTCTGACAACTGTTCATTAGACAAGATTCCTAATTGAATAACTATGTCTCCACTTTCTATTAATTCTTTTTTATCTTTTGCAATTTTAACACCCAGATCCAAATATTCTTGATCTTTAAAACCTAAGTGATTTCCATAGTTTTCAGACAAGGAAACTTCAAATCCATTAGCTAAATATTTTTTTGCGGTCTCAGGGGTTATGGAAATTCTTTTTTCTTTATCCCTATTTTCGGAGATGGAAACAATTCTCATAAAAACCTACAATAAAAATAATGCCATTAAAACTAAAATAACAATTACAGCAACAGTTCCCCATAAAACGAACTTTGTGAAATTGTTCCAAGTATTTTTATGGTCTTGATTATCCATAAAAATTATTTTTGTCTAGCTTTGAATTTAGGGTTTGTTTTATTTATGACGTAAACTCTTCCTCTTCTTCTAACAAGTTTTGAATTAAGGTCTCTTTTTTTTATTGATTTTAATGAGCTTTTAATTTTCATAAATTTTTATTCTTAATAAACGATGTTATATAATCTTTCAAATTTATTTTTCCAAATTTACTAATAATTTGATTATTTTGAGAAATTTTAGTTAAAGCTGACGCATATCTTTCACCTAATCTTGATTTTACATATACTATTTTTGTATCAAACATTTTTGCAACACTAATAATTGAGAAAGAATTTTTATGGGAAATGCTATAATGACGACATCTATTTTTTTTCCAAGCCTCATAACAAACTTCAATGGTATCTTTAATATGAGTAAACCTTCTAGTCTGAGTACCAGGTCTTACAATAGTTAAAGGTTTTTTATTTTCATAAAGATCCTCAAATATTCCAATAACAGTTGCCATTTCTCCCTTTTTAATTTGCCTTGGTCCATAAACATTGTAAAAATATATAACTTCAAATTTGAAATTAAACCATTTTTTAAAATTTTCTAATAATTCCAAATTTTTTGCTTTTGTAAAAGCATAAGGGGAAAGGCTTTTATCTTTGCCGCTATTACCTAGGCTTGCTGATGTAGCTGAATAAATTAATTTTATTTCATTATCTAAACAAAATTTAAAAATTGCTTTTGTTCCAAGCGTGTTTGACTCAAAACATTTATCAAAATTTCTAAAGCTTTGGTAAATTCTAGCGAATTCACCAAAATGAAATATGGTATGAATTCTTTTTTTATAACTAAAAAGTTTATCTATTTTTGAAGTATCTAGTTTTAAATATTTTACTCTTTTACTTTTAATATGATTTTTTTTTGATCCAGTTGAGTAATTGTCTATGCTAATTATCTTTTTTTTTGTTTTTTTTAAAAGATATTCAATAAGATTTGAACCAACAAAACCAGCGCCACCAGTTACTATGATAATATTTTTTTCCATCAATAAGATCTACATTTGGTTAATGATTCACACTTTTTCATATTAAAATTCCAAAAATCTGTATAAACACCAGTTATATTTTTTTTTATATATTTTTCGATAAAAATTTTATCATTTGAAGAATATACATAAATATCCAATCCTTTATTAAAAAGATCTGTTACTCTCTCTTTGTTCATTATAAAATCCTCATAACTAATATTTACGATTCTTATATTAAAAAATATTTCTGTAATTAAATTATATTTTTTGAATGGAAATATAGAATTACTGAAGCCATAAAATTTAGTTAATATATAATCATATATATTAAATGTCTCTGGTATAATTCTATCTTTGAAGTCAAATCTCTTACTTAATAATTCGTAATTTTTTATTTTATCAGTTAATAAAAATATATCTGGATTCTTAACAAAAATTTCATTTATTGTTTCCTCATTTAATTTTGTAAAATTTATTGAATTTATTTGATAATTACATTCATTAAACTGCTGGTATGTTATTGGACTATCATCTATTTTTTTGTCATAACCAATGCAATTTTTTTTAAAACTCTTCCAATCATGAGCTGAAACAATAAAACCATCAGATGTTTCTAAAAGATCTAATTCAATCAA
Source organism: uncultured Pelagibacteraceae bacterium (assembly GCA_902566365.1). Taxonomy (GTDB): domain Bacteria; phylum Pseudomonadota; class Alphaproteobacteria; order Pelagibacterales; family Pelagibacteraceae; genus Pelagibacter. The sequence goes on along the minus strand of CACFIH010000003.1, from coordinate 2,073 downwards.
CTTAAAACCTTTCTCAATACTTTTGAGCACACTCTCTTTTGAGTTAGAATAAATTATGTCTTTGAAACCGCCCCCAGCATGTGCAATGAATCTACTATCATCTCTATTCAAATCATTAAATGAAGTAAAATTCTTTTTGTCTAAAATCATAAAAATAAGAATAAATAAAACTAATAAATATAAAATTTTTTTAATCATTTTTCCAAAAACTTAAATATTTTTTAGACTTTCCTGAAATTTTTTTGTCTAAATTTAATATAAATTCATTATAAAAAATCAAGTCTACCGAATTGAATATATTGAAGCCTAGTCCAAGTCTGCCGTCCTTAATTTCATAACCTAGTAAACTTAATAAGGAAGGAAAAAGATCTAAATGATTCATTTTAGATCTATTAAAAACTTTCTTTTCTCTTAAAATGAATTTATTATAAATACTTGTTTCTGTCTTAAAATTTTGAGGATAAGAGTGATCTCCCAATATTACAATATCAATATCTTCATTAAGATTACTTAAATTTAGTATAAATTGTTTTAAACTTTCAACTGTACATATTACTGAGTGTTTAATATTAAAATCATTAATTATATTAATATTAGAAAATTTAGATTTTAAACAATTTTGATTTGGGTAACCTCTTGGACTATGTGTATCTAAAGTATATACTGTTAAAAAAAATGGTTTTTGGTTATTTTTAATTTCATTAATAATATTTAATGAGGCTTCAAACAATACATCATCATGCATTCCACCATATTTATTTTTAGTTCCTCTCCACGCATTTTTTGATGTTTCATATCCAAGTTTATTTAATTTTTTTACATCATAGATATTTTTATCTAGATAATTATGGTTATTTAAAAAATATTTAACACCAAAATTTTCTATTTCATCAGAAGTTAAAAATATATTTATATAATCAAGATCATTAGTAAAATCGCTTAAACATTTTATATTTGGTAAGAAATTTTTAATATTTTTGAGATCACTTTCTTTAAAAAAACCCAAGGGTTTTGCTGGTATACCACATTGCGTTGATACAAGTGAATTAATTGTAAATGAATAGCCAGGTAGTTGATAAAAATTTTCTATTGAAATTCCATTAGAAATTTCAACTGATAAAGGTCTTAATAAGTCATCACCAAATATTTCTTTATCAGAAAAAAAATTATCTAATGATTCTACATAAATTAAAACTAAATTTCGCTTATTATTTTCAATTTTAATAGGCTCATTGAATACATAGTTTTTATCAATAAAATCATTTTCATTAAAGTTTAAGCTTTTAAAAAAAGCTGTGTTATATCCCAAAGATAAAAAAACAAATATTAAAAAATATATTGTCTCTTTTTTTTTTGAAATGTTGAAGTTATTTAGATATTTTTTTTTAATGAATAAGTACAATGTTGTAGCTAATGTTGAAGTAATTATAGACCATTTATATAAACTTTCTTGAACTTGTGCATCTCCGACTAAATTTCCCTGTAATAAAAGTTCTAAATGAAATATGAATTGATCTAAATAAACCTCTCCAAATTTTTTTTTAAACCAAAAAGGTAAAAAAACTAAAAAAAATAAAAAGATATAAAAGAAAAAATTTAAAAAATTTTTCAATGATATAATTTTTTTATCCATGAGAATTAATAAAAACTTTCAGGTAAAATATATTATTATATGTTGAGATTAATTAGTAAAGCCTGGCAATGCCCTACTCTTCCATATCTTAAGATAAAGTACCATCGGCGCAGAAAGGCTTGACTTCCGAGTTCGGAATGGGATCGGGTATTACACTTTCGCAATAACTACCAGGCAGTGACTTATAGAATCATTTTTTTTTGTTGTAAATAGATTAAATAAAATATTTACCTCTCAAAAATTGGCCTATTAATACTGGTATTAATAATGGATATCTTTTTATCATGTATTTAATCAAAATATATTTTTTTTGAACATATACATTATTACCAATAATAAACTTTATAGATCTATAGTAATTTTTATTATCATACAAATGGAGTGCAGGTAGAAGTGAAAGTTTTTTTTTGAGTTTATCATTTAAATTGTTAAGAGTTTTA
>CACFIH010000002.1 GCA_902566365.1 uncultured Pelagibacteraceae bacterium | reverse complement strand
TTTTCTTCCTCATCTCCATATCCTATGCAAATATAGACAATATCTGGATATATTTGTTTAAGATTTCTTAAGGCCATTAAAACTTTTTGATGATTTTTTCTTTTATCAAATCTTGAAACTGTAATTAAACGAGGTGTTTTTACCTTTAATAAACTTTCAACTTTATCTATTGATTTCTTAACTAACTCTTTGACTGGATCTACTCCAGGATTAATAACAATAACCTTATCTGAATTTACACCATTATTTATAGCTAAATTTTTTGTGTATTCTGAATTAGCTATTACTTTTTCAACATTATTCAAAACTTTAACAATTCTTTTACTTTGAGAACTATTTATAGGATGATTAATTTCTTTACCATGAATTAAGCAGTATCTCTTTTTATTTGTCTTAATTAGTTCTAAACTCTTCCAGTGGTCAGCAATGATACCTTGAACTTTATTTTCTTTTAAAAATTCATTTATTAATTGAGCTTTTCTAATTTTTCTAAGGAATTTAATTCCACCAATCCTCTCAATTGAAAAATTAACTTCTTTATCAAATTCTTTATGATTATCTTGATAGTCAGCAAAAACTTTAATCATAAAGTTTTTAGACATTTCTCTTGCTAGACCCCACATTAAACTTTGCATGCCACCTAACTCAGGCGGAAAAGATCTAGTTACAATCAAATACATTAATTATTTTTCCACTTAATACTACATCCAGCACTTGGAGTTTGATTTTCTGGACCTTTATTGGTTTCAGCAACTTGCTTCATAGCTTTATACAAATCACTTTCACCATCTCTTACAGGAACTAAATTTTTAAGTTCTCTTAATCTTCCTCTGTATTGAAGCTCTAAATTTTTATTATAACCAAAGAAATCTGGAGTACATACTGCATCATATGTTTTTGCTATTTCTTGTGTTTCATCAATCAGATAAGGAAAATTAAACTCATTTTTTTTTGCAAATAAAATCATGTTATCAAAAGAGTCTTCTGGATAATTTTCAGCATCATTTGCGCATATAGCAACAGAGTTAATTCCTAAATCTTTTAATTTTTCACAATCTTCTACAATATCTTTTGTAACAGCTTTTACATAAGGACAATGATTACAGATAAACATTATAAGAGTTCCATTTTCACCTTTTACTTCATCTAATGAAATAATTTTGTTTTCAGTGGATTTAAGACTAAAGTCATGAGCCTTTTGGCCAAAATCGCATATTGGAGTTTGTATTGGCATAATGTAATAATATATAAATTATGTTTTACGATTTAAAAGATAAAAAACCAAAAAACTCTGGTGAAAATTGGGTAGCACCTAATGCAACTATAATAGGTGATGTTACTTTAGAAAAGAATTCTAGCATTTGGTTTAATGCAACCCTTAGAGGAGATATTGAGAATATTCACATTGGTGAAGGATCAAATGTTCAGGATGGAAGTGTTTTACACACTGACCCAGGTTATCCATTAAAAGTTGGAAAGAATGTGACCGTCGGACATATGGTTATGCTTCATGGATGCTCGATAGGAGACAACAGTTTAATTGGAATTGGAGCAGTAATTCTTAATAATGCAAAGATAGGAAAGAATTGTATTATAGGAGCAAAAGCTTTAATTACAGAGAATAAAGAAATACCGGATAATTCTTTAGTCATAGGATCACCAGGAAAGGTTGTAAGGGAAGTTACAGAGGAAGAAAAAAAAGCTGTTGCAGAAAATACCAAACATTATCAAGAAAATTGGAAAAAATACTCTAAATCAATTTTTTGATTACTTTTTAACTGGAGCGCCGTATCTATTTTTCTTTTTTTCTCCCATCGTCGCGAACCAAATGATCAACAATAGTCCTCCAATAATGGTTATATATAATAGCTGCCACCAACCTGTTTTATCGGTATCATGTAATCTTCTTGCTCCAACAGCAAATGAAGGTAACAAAAGAACAATAGTAAAAATCCAACCGATTGGTCCTGTAACTTCAACTGAATAGCCAAATATCATCACATCAATGATTGCTGCAACGATACCGCCCAAGATGCCAAATAGAAAAAACCACCAAAATTCAGATCGCGATGCTCTTCCTGAGAAAACAGCATATTTATTAAAACAAGTTTTTATTGAGGTTTGAAAATCCATAAGAACATATAACTTATTCTAAGGAACTAGCCAAGCACTTTTGTTTGTTTTGAGATCAAACTTTGCTCTTCTATGTCCTTTGGCTGCAAGATATAGCCATTCAATAGTTCTAATTTTACATTTTATTACCGTAAAATTTTTGTAACCCTCTTCACTTTGTTCCATTGAGTAATTAAAATCCTCTAATTTGGAAATCATTCCAGAAGTTGGATTTTCTGATGTAGTTCCTGGAGGACTGTCAGTTAAATAACATCGTCTGCTTATGTGTTGTGTTTTTTTCCAGGACTCTTCTGTTGTGGAATTTTGATTATTTATTTCGCAATTAATTTTAACTCTTAATTGGATCTTTTCTTCTTTATCATAAAAAAGTAATGAAGCTTTATCATTTTTCTTAAGTATATCCACTTTTGGAGATCTTAGATCAGTATGAAATTGCAGTAGATTATTTGATCTATCTGATTTTCTTAATACAACTATTCTTCCATCAATTTCATCTTGATTACCACACATAAAAACTGGAATTCTAAATGGTGAACCCCTGTCAGTCACTGCATTATCTAACATAGACCATAATTTATTCTGAATTTCATCTAAATTTTCATAGTATGCCGGCTGCATACATTAATTTCTAAATCTTTTAATTAAACTTGATGTATCCCATCTGTTTCCACCTATTCCTTGAACTTCTCCATAAAATTTATCAACAAGTTCTGTTACAGGTAATAGGGAACCATTATTTTTAGCTTCATCCATTGCAATTTTTAAATCTTTTCTCATCCAGTCAACTGCAAAACCAAAATCAAATTTATTATCAATCATCGTTTTATATCTATTTTCCATTTGCCAAGATTGAGCGGCACCTTTTGAAATTACTTCAATAACATCTTCCATGTTTAATCCAGCTTTCATTCCAAAATTAATCCCTTCTGATAATCCTTGAACTAATCCTGCTATACAAATTTGGTTAACCATTTTAGCTAATTGTCCATTTCCAGCTTTACCTAGTAGTTTCATTTTTTTACTGTAACAATCAATTTTATCTTTTGCTTTATCAAAGTCAGCCTGATCACCACCGATCATAACTGTTAATGCACCATTTTCTGCGCCAGCCTGTCCTCCAGATACTGGAGCATCTAATGCACCAAATCCATTTTTCTTTGCATATTCATAAATTTCTCTTGCAATTGTTGCTGATGCTGTAGTGTTATCAATATAGATGGCACTTTTTTTTATTGTTTTAAATGCACCATTGTCACCAAAAGTAACTTCTCTTAAATCATTATCATTCCCAACACACGTGAAGACATACTCTGCATCTTTTGCAGCTTCAGCAGGAGTTTCTGCCATTTTACCTTTGTATTCTTTAATCCATTTTTCTGCTTTTGATTTTGTTCTATTAAAAACAGTTACATTGTGGCCACCTTTTGATATATAACCAGCCATTGGATAACCCATGACACCAAGACCTATGAAAGCAACATTACAACTCATAATTTTTTATGTTTAATAGTTTAAGTTTAAAAGTAATTATATTTGGATTTATCTTTACATTTTTTTCTAGCTTTGGACAGAGTTTTTTTTTAGGCCTATTTAATTCAAGTATTAGAGAAACACTTTCTATTACTCATGGACAATTTGGCTCAATCTATGCATCAGCAACACTATTGAGTAGTTTTCTTTTAATTTGGGTGGGAAAAAAGATTGATGATTTAAATATTCTAAGATTTGCCTTTTATGTGACTTTACTTTTGTCATTTTCGTGTTTTGTTTTTTCAAAAATTTCGTCTATCACTTTTTTATTTATATCAGTTTTTCTAATGAGATTTTCTGGTCAAGGACTTATGTCCCATACAGCCACAACGACTATTGCTCGATACTTTACTAAATCAAGAGGTAAAGCTTTAAGTATTGGATGGTTTGGTCTTTCTACTGCTGAATTTATTTTACCTGTTTTAATTGTTTACTTACTCTCTATTATGGTTTGGCAAAATATTTGGATATTTATTTCAATTTTAATATTAATTTTTTTACCATTAGCCTCATTTTTTTTAGTAAGAAATTTAGATTTTGAGTCGAGAGAAAATGAAGAATTAAATGAATACCAAAAAAAAGAGATTAAACATTGGAAAAGAATTGAAGTTATTAAAGATTATAGGTTTTATATTATCTGCTTAAATATGCTAGCTATGCCATGGATTGCAACAGGTGTTTTTGTTTATCAATCATTTATTGCAGAGTCTAAAGGATGGGGATCCTTTATAATTGCACAATCGTTTATGGCATATTCAATATTTTCTGTAATAACATTATTAGGATCAGGTTTTTTAATAGATAAATTTACTAGCAGAAAATTGCTAATTTTTATGAATATTCCATTATTAATATCTACATTAGTTTTATTTTATTTTGATTCACCTTTTACATCTTTTGTGTTTCTAGGACTAATCGGAATTTCTAATGGTTTAGCAAACGTTTTGGGTTCTTCAACATGGGCTGAGATATATGGTGTTAAATATATTGGGTCTATCAAGGCATTAACAACTGCACTGATGGTTTTCTCAACTGCATTTGGAACAGCATTATTTGGGTTTTTGATAGATCGAGGGTTTTCTATAGAGTATTTAGCCTTTGTTTCATTAGTGTATATTCTTTCATCTTTAACCCTCTTATTTTTTATAAAAAATAAGTTAAATCCAGAATTTATAAAAAAATCTCCTTGATTTTTAGTTGTTGACTGTATAGATACTCCGCATGGCTAGAGTAACTGTAGAAGATTGTATTGATAAAGTAGATAGTCCCTATGAATTAGTTTTAGTAGCTAAAGAAAGAGCAACACAACTAAATTCAGGTATAGAACCAACATTGAACAGAGACAACGACAAAAATACGGTAATAGCACTAAGAGAAATAGCTGAAGAGAATATTAAAGTTAAGGATTTAACTGATAGTGCTGTTTATAAGTTAAGAAAACATATTGAACAAGTTGATGATGGATCAGAAGCTGATGAAGAAGTGGGTGATGATTTTGAAAACTTATATAAAGGTGAAATCTCAAAAAGTGGGACACCAATATTACCATCAAAAAGAGCAAGAAAAACTCCAGAAAAAATTCAAGTTTCCAAGGAAGATTTGGCTGAGCTATCACAAACTGCTCAACCTGAATCTGAAAATGAAATTCCAAATGAGGAAAATCAACAAGAAGTTTCATTTGATGAAGTTTCTAAAAGTGAAAATCAAGTATCCGAAGATAATTTGGATGAAACTGATAGTTCAAATACATAATTAAATATTATAAAGTTCAAACATGAACCGAAAAGTATCTGTAGCTCCAATGATGGATTGCACAGATCGACACGAAAGATATTTTTTAAGATTAATTTCAAAAAATACCCTTCTATACACTGAAATGATTGTTGATGAGGCAATTAACAGAGGAAATAAAAAAAAATTATTAGAATTTAATATAAACGAAAAACCAGTAGCACTCCAAATTGGAGGATCATCTCCAAAATTATTGGCAGAGGCATCGAAAATTGGGGAAGATTTCGGATATGATGAAATAAATCTAAATCTTGGTTGTCCTAGCAAAAAAGTTGAGAAAAATAAATTTGGAGCTTGTTTAATGAAAGAGCCAAATTTAGTTGCCGATTGTTTAAGCAAGATGCAGTCAGCGACCCAACTTCCAGTCACAATAAAAACTAGAATTGGTTATGATGATGTAGAAAATTATGAAAATTTTTACAAATTTATTTCTATTTTAAAAGAAACAGGTGTTAAAACTTTCATTATACATGCTAGGAAAGCAATGCTTGGTAAATTTACACCGAAACAAAATCTAAATATTCCACCTCTTAAATATGATTATGTTTATAATCTAAAAAAAGATTTTCCTGAGGATGAAATAATTATAAATGGAGGAATAAGTTCTATTGATGAAATTAAAGATCACCTTAAAAAGACTAATGGTGTTATGATCGGGCGAGCAGCATATCATACTCCATATTTATTAGCTGAAATTGAAAAAGAAATTTTTAATAATAACAATATCCCAAGCAGACAAGAAGTAATTGAAAATTTAATTCCATATGTGAGAGAAGAATTAAAAAAAGGCACTAGATTAAATCAAATTATGAGACATACACTTGGTTTATTCCACGGTCAATCTGGCTCAAGTCATTGGAAAAGATACCTAAGTGAAAATATGTGTGTTCGTGATGCAGATGTAAAAAAAATAGATCATATCATGGATAAGATAAAATATAATAATGTTGAAAGAAGAGTAGGTTAATCTGCTTAACTCAATTTTATCAAATGAATATTTAATATATATATTTTTAATGATAGCGACTGCTTTCCCAGTAGGTTTTTTTGCAGGATTATTTGGGATAGGTGGAGGGTTGATAACTGTTCCTTTTCTATTTTTTATATTTGAAGCATTGGGGATTGATAGAAATTATTTAATGCATTTAGCAGTTGGTACTTCCTTCGCAATTATAATTCCAACCTCGCTAGTTTCTGTTCATACTCATTATAAGCATAATTCTGTAGATTTAAATATTGTAAAAACTTATGGATTATTTGTTATTTTAGGGGTTTTACTTGGAACAACTTTTGCCGCAATGGCTAAAACAAAATCTTTAATAGTTTTCTTTACAATAGTTGTTTTTTGTTTAGGGACTTATTTGTTAATTAACTCTAATCAACAAACGATTAGTAAAAATGAATTTAAATTACGTTTCAGAGTAATTTTTGGATTAATTTCAGGTTTTATTTCGGCACCTATGGGCATAGGAGGAGCGGTTATGAATGTGCCAATTTTAAAATATTTTGGTTATCCTATTAAAAAAGCTATAGGAAGTGCTGCTACTATTGGTTTTATAATTGCTTTATGCGGCGCTAGTGGCTTTTTATTTTCAGGAGAAATTTTAAATACTGAATTACCACTAAGTATTGGATTTATTAATGTACCAGCATTTCTAATATTCATTCCAATAACAATGTTTATGGCTAGAATTGGAGCTAATGCGGCTCATAAAATAGACAAGACTAAACTTCAAGTTTATTTTGGAATATTTTTATATGTTGTTGGTACAGTTTTTATTTTAAGATACTCAGAATTATAAAAAAGGGCGGCTTCAGTCTCCCTCTACCACCCTTAAGGAAAGTATAAATGATTCTTGGCTTTATAAAAAACGCGTAATAATTGAATTTTAACAATGTTAATTATTAAGGAAGTGGTTCGGGCTCATCTATTTCAGAAAAATTTATTACATCAATTTCATAATGTGCAATTATTACAGGCTCTTTTTTTGATTTAAAAAGTTTATTTGATGGGTAATTAAGCTGTAATGAATTATTTATTGGTACTAATTCATTCATTATTCTGCCCGTTCCATATGAAACAGAAGCTTGGAAAATGCTACCTGTTTTGGCACCAGTAAAAATTGGACCTAAAAAAGCTGATCCAGTGGGAGCACAACTGTTAAGCAAAATCAAAGCGAGTGCAAAAATAAATCTTTTAAACATAATTAAAATTTTTAAAAAAATCTATTATACGATTCTCATTAAATGTAATTTTTAAAATTTATAAGTTGTTGATAAAATTACACGTTTTAATTGTATTTTTTATCGAATTTAAAGTTGTAAGATTACCTAATTTTAAGAAACTCAATTTAAACACTCGACTCATATTTTAATGAGATTTACATTGTAAGTTTATTTATGCGTAAAAAAAAAAATTTGATAAATTTATTTAAAAAGAAGTTAAATTTACCTGAAATTAAAATTCCATCTAATAACGTAATAAAGAATACAAAAGCTAAGTTAAATAATTATTATGATAATTTTAAAAAAGAGAGAGAAAAAGCAAAAAAACGAGCTGAAAAAAGAAAAATTGTAGATGAAAAGAAAGAATTAATAAGACAAAAAAAACAAGAGCAAAAAGAACGCTTAAACAAAATAAGAGATGAAAAAAAACAGATTATAGCACAAAAAAAATTAATCTTAGATAACGAAAAGCAAGTTAGAAAAAATGAGGAAAAAAGAAAGAAAATTGAAGCCAGAAGAATTAAAATTGAACAACAAAAATTAAAAGATGAAGAAACTAGAAAAATTCGTGAAGATGCTAGAAGATTGAAAGAAGAAGAACTTCGTATAAAGATGCTTGAGAGACAACGAGCCAGAGAAGAAAAGATTAAAATAAAAGAAGAAAAAATAAAACTTAAACAACAGGAAGCTGAAAGAGCAAGAGAAGAAAAAGAGAAACAAAGACAAGAACAGCTGCGACTAAAAGATATTGAAAGACAAAAAAGATTAGACGAAGAACAAAAAATTAGAGAAGCCGCAAGAAAATTAAAATATGAGGAAGAAAAATTAAGAGAAACTGAAAATAGATTAAGACAGCTTGAAATAGACAGACAACAAGAGCTTCAAAGGCAATTATTAAAAGAACAGGCAATTCAAAGAGAAAGAGAAGAAGAATTAAGATTAAAAGAGGAAAAAATTAAAGCTGAAGAAGCAGAAAGACAAAGAAAAGAAAAAGAACAACGAGAAAGACAAGAAGAATTGAGAAAAGAGGAGGAGAAACAAAAAAGAATAGAAGAGGAAAAACAAATTGCATTAAAGGCCAAAGTTGAGGAAGAAGAGAGAATTAGGGAAGAAAATCGACGAATAAAAGAATGGGAAGACAAATTTGATCAAGAACAAAAGATCAAAGAAGAAGAATTGATTAAAAAATTTTATAGTGATCAATCGCTAAACAAAATTAATGATATTGCTAATGAACAAAACGACACATTAGAAAATCGAAAACTTGAAGATGAAAAAAATAAAGATATTTAATTATATCTTTTGATCATACTCACCAATTTTTTTGGTTTTTTGAAGCAGGTTATCAATAAAATGAAATATTTTTAATTTTCTTTCATCTGAAGTGGGGCTTTCTGTTACTATCACTAAAGATGGTTTATTTGATGATGCTCGAATTAATCCCCATGAACCATCTTCAAAAGAAAATCGTACACCATTAACAGTTAAGATTTCTTTTATTTCTTGATTATCAATTTTTACTTTACTTAACTTTATCTTTTTTATTTCATCAATTAAATCATCAACTATTTTATATTTTTCTTTATCTTCGCAATATGGGGCCATGGTTGGTGATTGATATGTCTTTGGAATTTCATTATTAAGTTCACTTATTTTTTTATTTTCATTAACCAATAGGTGACAAATTTGGATAGCAGAATTTATACCATCATCATAACCATAACCAAGTGGTTGATTAAAAAAGAAGTGTCCACTTTTTTCAAAACCGGCTAAAGCTTTTTCATTATGAACTTTTCTTTTGATATGAGAATGACCCGTTTTCCAATACATTGTATCACAATTATTTCTTTTTAAAATTTCATCATTAGAAAATAACCCTGTTGATTTTACATCGACAATAAATTTAGAATTTTTGTATGTATTTGATAAACTTCTAGCTATTAGCAATCCAATTTTGTCTGAAAATATCTCATTCCCGTTGTTGTCAATCACACCAACTCTGTCACCATCTCCATCAAATCCAAAACCGATATCAGCATCATTTTTTTTAACTGACAGAGAGATTTCGTGAAGCATTTTTAAATCTTCAGGGTTAGGATTATATTTAGGAAAATTCCAATCAAGATTACAGTCTAGTTCTATTACATCACAACCAATTTGTCTAAGAACATCGGGTGCAAAAATTCCTGCAGTTCCGTTTCCACAAGCTACTACTGCTTTTATTTTTTTATTAATTTTTTTTTTGTTTACAAGATCATCTTTATAAGTCTTTTGAAAATCATTTACTTTTGATTGTTTTCCTGAACCACTAATAAATTTTTTTTCTAATGTAATTTCTTTTAATTCTTTCATTTCTTCAGGTGTATGAGTTAATCCTTTTTTGATACCCATTTTTACTCCCGTCCAACCATTTTCGTTATGGCTCGCAGTTATCATAGCAATTGAATCTGCATTTAATTTAAATTGTGCAAAATAAACCATTGGAGACAACGATAGGCCAATATCTTCAACAAAACATCCCGTCGAAACTAGACCTTTTTTAAATGCTTCTTTTATTTTCTCACTATAAGATCTATAATCATGACCAACAATTACCCTTGGGTTTTCTTTATTGGTATGATTTATAACTTGGGTTCCTAAGCCTTTGCCTAAATTTTCTATGCCCTTTAAATTGATGTCTTTTTCATAAATCCAACGTGCGTCGTATTCCCTAAAGCCATATTGATCTATTTTTGCAATTTCACTCATTGTTTATTACTTACCTTTTTTTTAGTTATTTATGAAAAATTTAGTTGAAATTTTTTTTTAATGTTCTATAAATGTTCTATTGATTTACTGAACATTTAGTATATTAATGATTTGCGTATACAACATATAGTTGTTTAAGCCAAAATAACGAATATAATAGGACAAAATGAATAAAATTCTATCACAGGCACTCAAGAAAGCTGTCTCCGAATATAGCCCTGAAATAAACAAGGTAGAAAAAGCAGATAGACCAGATCTTTTTTCACTAAATAATGAAACAGAACTTTTTCAAAATGACAAAGGTATAATAATTAAAATTGACAGATCAAGAGACTCGAATTTAACAGATTTTGGTAAAGCTACCTTGAGAGACAGATATTTAGGTCACAATGAATCTTTCCAAGATTTATTTGCAAGAGTAGCGAGTACTTATGCAGATGACAATCTTCATGCACAAAGAATTTATAACTATATAAGCAATCTTTGGTTTATGCCAGCTACACCAGTTTTATCTAATGGTGGAACGAAAAGAGGACTCCCCATTTCTTGTTTTTTAAATGAGGCCTCAGATAGTTTGGGAGGAATTCTTGATCTTTGGAGTGAGAATGTTTGGTTAGCTGCAAAAGGTGGTGGCATAGGAAGTTACTGGGGCAACCTCAGATCCATTGGAGAAAAAATTGGTAGAGTTGGAAAAACTTCAGGAATAATTCCATTTATTAAAGTGATGGATTCTTTAACTATGGCTATTAGCCAAGGTTCTTTAAGAAGAGGTTCTGCAGCATGTTATTTACCAATTGATCATCCAGAGATTGAAGAGTTTATTGAAATGAGAAGACCAACTGGTGGAGACCCAAATAGAAAATCATTAAATCTTCATCATGGTGTTTTAATATCGGATGCTTTTATGCGTGCAGTAGAAACAGATGAACAATGGGCACTTAAAAGTCCAGCCGACGGTTCAGTTCAACAAACTTTGTCAGCAAGAAATTTATGGATAAGATTATTAACAGCAAGAATAGAAACTGGTGAGCCGTATATTATTTATATAGATACTGTTAATAGACAAATTCCACAACATCACAAGCTAGCTAATTTAACAGTTAAAACTTCAAATTTATGTAGTGAAATAACTCTACCAACAGGTATTGATAAAGATGGGAAAGACAGAACTGCTGTTTGTTGCTTATCTTCTTTAAATATTGAAAAATATGACGAATGGAAAGATGATAAAAATATGATTAATGATGTAATGAGATTTTTAGATAATGTACTATCTGACTTTATAGATAAGGCACCTGATCAATTTAAAGATGCTAAATATTCTGCACAAAGAGAAAGAAGTGTTGGGTTAGGAGTAATGGGTTTTCACTCTTTTTTACAACAAAAAAGAATTCCTCTTGAATCTGTAATGGCAAAATCATGGAATAAAAAAATTTTCAAAAATATTCATGAAAAAGTTAATCAAGCATCAAAAGACTTAGCTGAAGAGAGAGGAGCATGTCCTGATGCAGCTGAATATGGTTATCAAGAGAGATTTTCTAATAAAACGGCAATAGCACCAACAGCTTCTATTTCCATAATTTGTGGTGGAGCTTCACCAGGCGTTGAACCTATTGCAGCAAATAGCTATACTCACAAAACTTTATCAGGATCTTTTAATGTTAGAAACAGATACCTGGAAGAAATTTTAGATAGCCATGGAAAAAATAATGATGAAATCTGGTCAACAATTACAACAAATCAAGGCTCAGTATCACATTTAGATTTTTTAACAGATTTAGAAAAAGATGTTTTCAAAACCGCTTTTGAATTGAATCAAAACTGGATCATAGAACTAAGTGGAGACAGAACTCCATTTATTTCACAAGCACAATCAGTTAATTTATTTTTACCAGCAGACGTTCATAAAAAAGAATTACATAAAATTCATTTTGATGCATGGAAAAAAGGTTTAAAAAGCCTTTATTACTGTAGATCAAAATCAATCCAAAGAGCTGAAAATATCAATGATTCCAAATCAACCGATATTACAGCGAATGTGTATAAGTCTAAAAATCAACAATCAAACGAACAACAAGAATATGAGGAATGTTTATCATGTCAGTAGCAGAAAAAATTAAAGTAGAAAAAAAAGAAATTATTCAGCCAAAAAAAATGGGTTTATTAACTGAAAACCCAGTTTATAAGCCGTTTAGGTATCCATGGTGTTATGATGCTTGGCTCACACAGCAAAGAATACATTGGTTACCAGAAGAAGTTCCTCTTGGGGACGACGTTAGAGACTGGCAAAAAAATTTATCTCAGCCAGAAAAAAATTTATTAACACAAATATTTAGGTTTTTTACCCAAGCAGATGTTGAAGTTAATAATTGTTATTTAAGACATTACACAACTGTTTTCAAACCTACTGAAGTTTTAATGATGATGACAGCTTTTGCTGCAATGGAAACTGTGCATGTGGCTGCTTATTCTCATTTATTAGATACTATTGGAATGCCAGAGTCTGAATACTCAGCTTTTATGAAGTATAAAGAAATGAAAGATAAGTATGATTATATGCAGGGCTTCAATGTAAACTCAAAAGAAGATATTGCAAAAACAGTTGCGGTATTTAGTGCTTTTACTGAAGGTCTCCAGTTATTTGCAAGTTTTGCAATTTTATTAAATTTTCCAAGACATAATAAAATGAAAGGTATGGGTCAGATAGTTACATGGTCTGTTAGAGATGAGACTCTCCATTGTAATTCGATGATAAGAATTTTCAAAGAATTCATAAAAGAAAATCCTGAAATTTGGACTCCCAAATTAAAGAAAGAATTATATGAAGCATGCAGAATTATAGTTGAACATGAAGATGCTTTTATTGATTTAGCATTTGAGATGGGCCCAATGGAAGGTTTAACCGCTCAAGAAGTAAAAGACTATATAAGATTTATTGCTAATAGAAGGTTAGTTCAACTTGGATTGGAACCGATTTATAAAATTGAAAAAAATCCTTTAGGATGGCTGGACACCATGTTAAACGCAGTTGAGCATATGAACTTTTTTGAGGGCAGAGCCACTGAGTATTCAAAAGCATCAACACAAGGTACTTGGGCTGAAGCATTTAGTTAACTCTATTGAAATATAAAAAATACTTTAGAAAAACGAGCCTCAAACAAAAAGGTGATGGAGATTTTTTTTTAAGAGAAATTGAAAAAAAAAAACCTAAATTTTTCTTAGAGGTAGGAGTTTTTCATGGAGTTACAGCTAGAAATGTTTGTGAGTTGCTTTACCAGATTCATGGGGAAGATTTTCAATATGTAGGTTTAGATTTATTTAAAAAAAATAATGAAAACAAATCCGAAATAATACCTAACACTAAATTTTCAAATCCTTTAAAACAAATTTACTTCAAGTATTTTAAAAAACAAGATCCGTATAGTTTAGAAGCAGTAAAAGATCTTTTAAAGAAATTTGAAAAAAATGTAAATTTAATAATCGGAAACTCTAATAAAGTTTTAAAGGAATTAGATATTTCTAAAATAGATTATGTATTTTTAGATGGCGGACATGATTATGAAACTGTAAAAAATGATTTAAATAATTGTATTGAAGTTATTAACAAAAATGGAACAATTTTATGTGATGATTACAATCTCTCGTATGCTCCTGGTGTTAAAAAAGCTATAAATGAGTTTGTAAAAACAAATAGTTTTAAATGTGAAATTCTTCTTAATTCACGGTTTGCTAAAATCGAAAAACAATAATTATCTTTGATTTAATTCTAAAACTTTTCTGTGCTTGTTACCTTTGTAACTAGCTAATGGTCTGATTAATTTGTTAGCAGCATGTTGTTCCATTATATGTGCCGACCAACCAGTTATTCTTGAAATAACAAAAATTGGTGTGAAAAAATCAGTATCAAAACCCATTAAGTGATAAGTAGGTCCTGTAGGATAATCAACATTCGGATAAATATTTTTTCTTTCTATCATTACCTTTTCTACAATGTCATAAATTTTCTCAAATTTTTTATCTTTTTTAATTTTTGCTACTTTAGCAAAATATTTTCTCATTGTAGGAACTCTTGAGTCTCCACTTTTATAAACTCTATGGCCAAATCCCATAACAACATCTTTATTATCTAATGCATTGTTAATCCATTTAAGAGCATTTTTAGGATCTTTGATCTTATTCATCATATGCATAACTTCTTCATTAGCTCCTCCATGTAATGGACCTTTTAAACTTGCAATTGCACCTGTAATTGCACCATGTATATCTGATAAACTGCTTGTAATAGTTCTTGCGGTAAAAGTTGAGACGTTAAAGCTATGTTCTGCATATAATATCAAAGAAACATCAAAAGCTTTAACTATTTCTTTTTGTGGAATTTTTCCAAAACACATATAAAAAAAGTTTTCTGCTATATTTAAATTTTTCTTTGGTTTAATGATTTTTTTACCTTTTCTAATTCTGTAGAATGCAGCTAATGCAGTTGGAGTTTTTGCAAGTATTCTTATCGCTTTTCTCATATTTGCCTCAGGAGAAGAGTCTGTTGTTTCTCTATCCTCTAATCCCATAATGCTTACGGCAGTTCTGGCTACATCCATAGGATGAGATTTTTTAGGCATTTTTTTTATAACTGAATATAAGTCTTTAGATAAATCTCTATTATTTTTTTCTTCTTTTTCAAATTTTCTAAGTTGGATAGTATTAGGTAAATCTTTATTTAAAATAAGATAAGCTACTTCCTCAAATCTACAATATTCACAAAGATCTTGAGCAGCATAACCTCTATAAGTAAGAGAGTTAATTTCAGGCATTACTTTTGATACTTCTGTTTCGTCTACAACAATTCCTAGTAAGCCTTTTTTAATATCATCACTCATTATTCGTGACCATCAGTGTCAAAGTTATAAATTTTTTCATCTAAACTATTATATTTTTCATAATCTACAAGATCATATAATCTTTTTCTGGTTTGCATTTTATCAATAATATTGTTTTGGTGTCCATTTGCATAAATGTCTCTCAAACCATCCTCAACGTTTTTCATTGCTAACCTTTGAGTTGTAACAGGATAAATAACTATATTATAACCAAGTTCCTCTAATTGTTTATAATTTAATAATTTAGTTTTTCCAAATTCAGTCATATTGGCTAACAAATAACACGACAATTCTTTTCTAACTTTTTCAAAATCTTTTTCATCATGAAGTGCTTCAGGAAATATAATTTCTGCTCCAGCACCAATATACGCCTTACATCTCTCGATCATTTTATCAATTCCTTCTACACTTTTTGCATCGGATCTTGCAATAATCTTAAAATTTTCATCTTTTTTTGCAGAAACACATTCTTTAATTTTTTTCACCATTTCATCAGTGGATATCAATTCTTTATTATCTAGGTGTCCACATCTTTTTCTTTCAATTTGATCTTCTAAATGAACTCCAGTAATTCCAAACTGTTCAAAAGTTTCTATGGTTTCTTTACATGATTTAAATCCTGTATCTATATCTACAATTGTAGGAAGATTTGTAACTCTAGAAATTAAGTACGATCGGGTACTAACATCCTGCAGTGTAGTTAAGCCAATATCAGGAAATCCAAGATCATTTGCCATAACACCTCCTGAAACATAAACAGCATCATAACCAATCTCCTCAATTAATTTTGCTGTTAAAGGATTATAAGCACCAGGAGCTCTTAATATTTTTTTGGATTTTAATTTTTTAGAAAAATCTTCTCTTTTTTGTTTTGGATCTTTATCAATAAAATGCATTAAAAAATTCCTTTTTTTAAATTTCGTTTGATTTTGCTCTTTTTAACACTGATATTTAATCTGTCTAATTGACCTGACTTTAGTTTTCTTAAGTTTTGTGCTGTCTTTAAAAATCTTTCAATTTCTTTTTTTTCTAATATATCTTTTGTAAGAGTTAGAAATTTGTTTATATAGTTTTTTCTCTTGAACGGTCTTGAGCCATAAGGATGAGCATCTGCAACTCCTTGTTCTTCGGTAATTTTTTTTCCATTTTTAAGGGTAATTGTGACTTTTGCTCCAAAAGCTTTTTTTCTAGGGTTTGGATCATGATATCTTTTGGTCCATTTTTTATCCTCATGTGTTTTGATTGATCTCCAAATCTTAATTGTACTTTTTCTTTTTGCTCTAGCTTTCGAATAAGATTTTACATGATGCCAACTACCATCTTCTAACGCTACAGCAAAAATGTACATTATTGAGTGGTCTAATGTTTCTCTACTTGCATTTGGATCCATTTTTTGAGGATCGTTGGCACCAGTGCCAATTACATAATGAGTATGATGACTGGTATAAATATCAATTTTCCTTATTTGATTTAGATTTGATATTTTTTTTTTAAGTTTTTTTGCAAGATCAATTAATGCTTGAGATTGATATTCTGCAGAATATTCTTTTGTGTAGGTTTCAAGTATAGCTTTTTTAGTTTCATTTTTTTTTGGAAGTGGAACTTTATATAATGCTTTTTTTCCATCTAAAATTCTTGCTATAACACTATCTTCACCTTCATAAATTGGACTTGGTGCACCTTCACCTCGCATAACTCTATCTACAGCTTCGATTGCAAGTTTACCAGCATGCGCTGGTGCATAAGCTTTCCAACTGGAGATTTCACCTTTTCTAGATTGTCTTGTTGAAATAGTTGTGTGCAAGGCTTGCTGAATTGCTTGATAGATTGTTTCTGTATTTAATCTTAACATCGATCCAATTCCAGCAGCAACACTTGGTCCTAGATGAGCTATGTGGTCAACCTTATGTTTATGTAAACAAATTCCCTTGACTAGATTAACTTGCACTTCATAAGCAGTAATTATACCTCTTAAAAGATCAAGTCCACTTTTTTTGTTTTGTTGAGCAACACTTAGTAAAGGTGGGATGTTATCACCAGGATGACTATAATCAGCTGCTAAAAAAGTATCATGAAAATCAAGTTCTCTTACGGCCGTACCATTGCTCCATGCCGCCCATTCACAATCAAATTTTAATTTATTATCAACTCCAAATAATGTTGCACCATTTTTTCTTAAATGTTTTAAAGCCATTTCTCGAGATGAAACAACTGGACGTCTATTTAAAGAAGCTATCGCAACTGAAGCATTATCAATAATTCTATTAATCACCATCTCTATCGCCTCTTTATCTAACTTTGCATTATCACTAGCAATCTCTGCGATTTTCCAAGCTAGTTGTTTTTTTTTGGGTAAGTGAACTTTAGATGGGAAAACTTTTACGTTATGTATGATCAAAATAACTCCTAGTTGAAAACTGTTCTAATAGTTAAAAAAAAATAATCAATATTAAAGATATTTTGTTACGATTTTTTCAATACCAATGAAGTCCTTTATTAAGTGATTATGGTAAATTTCAGTTATATTTTTTTCTGTATAACCATCTTCAAGTAAAATAACTGGAATTCCCGCAGCCTTTGCCGCGTTTGCATCTGTTTCACTATCACCTATCATCAAAGTTTTTTTAAGATCCCCATCTAAAATTTCAACTACAGACGTTAAATGTCTAGGATCAGGTTTACAATAATCAAATGTATTGTGACCTGCTACATACTCGAAAAAATCATATATGCCAATTTTTTTTAAAAGATCGATTGCCAAATGTTCCTGTTTGTTAGTGCAAACTGCCATGGAAATATTGTTGTCTTTAGACCAAATCAAAAAATCTTTTACACCATTTATTAGTTTGCTTTCATTTACAATATTTTTTCCATAAAAATCTACAAAATCTTTCACCATTTCTTTTTTTATTTTTTCATCTTGAACTTTTCCAAATTCTTTTTTAGCCTGTCCCCAAATAGATCTTCCTAGCATTGCTCCAGCACCTTGACCGACGAGATTTCTTATTTCGCCTGTTGATTTTGTTGGAAAACCAAATTTTCTCATTACATGGTTGTGAGCACGCATTAAATCTGGCGCTGTATCTACTAAAGTTCCATCTAAATCAAAAAGTATTGTAAATTTTTGCTTCATAATAAAAAGTATTTTTAAGAAATATTTTGTGAATTAATAAACATATATACTTAATATAAAGAATTTCATAGATGAAACAGTTAGATTTACAAAAACTTCAGACCAACCTTAGAAGTAAATTTTTAAAGTTAGGAGTTAAAATGGTTGGTCCTGAGACAATTTATTTTTCAAAAGATACAAAGATAGGAAAAAATGTAACCATTGAACCTTATGTAGTTTTTGGAACAAAAGTTAAAATAGGAAATAATGTAATTATCAAATCATTTTCACATCTTGAAAATTGTAGGATAGAAAATAAAGTTGAAATTGGACCTTATGCAAGAGTTAGACCTGGCGTAACATTAAAGGAAGGATCTAAAATTGGAAATTTTGTTGAAATTAAAAAAAGTATAGTTGGAAAAAAATCTAAAATTAATCATTTGTCTTATATTGGTGATAGTTTGATTGGTAAATCAGTCAACATTGGAGCAGGAACTATAACTTGTAATTATGATGGAATTAAAAAAAATAAAACTAGAATTAAAGATCATGTATTTGTAGGATCAAATTCATCTTTAGTAGCACCAATAATACTTGAGAAGGATAGTGTAATTGGAGCAGGTTCTGTAATTACAAAAAAAGTTCGTCAAAAATCTTTAGCACTTACTAGAAGTTTACAAACTGAAATTAAAAATTATAAAAGAAAGTCAAAATAGTTATGTGTGGAATAATTGGAATTAATAGCTATAAACCTGTTTCAGCAACAATTATAGATTCCTTAAAAAAATTAGAATATAGGGGTTATGACTCTGCTGGCATTGCTACACTTTCAAGTGGGTTAATCAATGAAGTAAAATCTGAAGGCAGAGTAGACATTCTTGAAAAAAACTCTTTGGTTAAAGATATGGAAGGAACCATTGGTATCGGTCATGTGAGATGGGCAACGCATGGATTACCAAATAGTATCAATGCACATCCTCATTCATCTCAAAATGTTTCAGTAGTTCATAATGGAATTATTGAAAATTCTACTTTATTAAAAAAATTTCTAGTAGGAAAAGGTCATAAGTTTAAATCACAAACAGATACTGAGGTAATAGTCCATTTAATAACAGAAAATTTGAAAAGTGATAATATTGTTAATTCAATTAAAAAAACTCTTAAATCATTACACGGAAGTTTTGCCCTTGGAGTCTTATTTAAGGATCAACCTGACTTAATTGTTGGTGCTAGAAGGGGTTCACCTTTAGCAGTTGGATATGGACCTAATGAAAATTATTTGGGTTCTGACTCTTATGCTCTTAAATCAATGACTAATAAGATTACATATCTTAATGATGGAGAATTTTGTGTAATTAAAAAAACTCACGTAGAATTTTTTGATGAAGAGGGAAAAAAGATCAACAAGAAAGTTTTAGAATTATCCTCTGAAGATCAAAAATATGATAAGGGTGATTACAAACATTTTATGGCAAAAGAAATTGAGGAGCAGCCAACTACCATAAAAAACGGAATTAATGAATATTTAGATACTGCAAATAATGATATAAATATCTATAATTTTCCCTGGAAAACTAAAGATATATCCTCAATAACATTAATAGGTTGTGGCACAGCTTATCATTCATGTTTGATGAGTAAATATTGGTTTGAACAATTAACATCATTAGATGTAAGTGTGGATATTGCATCTGAGTTTAGATATAGAAAAAATAGATTTAAAAAAGAAACTTTATATATATTTGTTTCACAATCAGGCGAAACAGCTGATACTTATGCAGCACTAGATTTGTGTAAAAAAAATGGCATGAAGACTTGCGCTGTTGTTAATGTCATAGAAAGTTCAATATCGCGTGACTCAGATTTCGTTTTACCTATTCATTGTGGGACAGAAATAGGTGTCGCTTCCACAAAAGCTTTTTTAGGTCAAATATTAATACTTTATATTTTAACTTTAAAACTTGGGTTATTAAGAAAAGATATAAGCGAAAAGGCTTTTTTAGAAAAATTGAAAGATTTAAAAAATTTACCAAACCTTGTTAAACAAACCTTACAAACAGACAATAAAATTCAAAATATCTCAAATACATTTAACGAAGCTAAAGGATCTATGTTTTTAGGAAGAGGTTTTTCTTACCCTATTGCTCTAGAGGGAGCATTAAAACTAAAAGAGTTATCTTATATTCACGCTGAAGGATACCCAGCAGGTGAAATGAAGCATGGACCTTTAGCATTAATAGAAGAGGGTATGCCAGTAGTTGTTTTAGCACCAAGGGATAATTATTACAAAAAAACAATATCTAATATGCAGGAAGTTATAGCTAGAGGTGCAAAAGTTTTATTAATAACAAATAAAAGTAAAGATGAAATTTTTTCTGAAAATATTTGGGAAACAATAGAGGTTGAAAGCACTAATGAAGACCTTTTACCTTTTTTGTTAACAATTCCACTACAAAAACTTGCCTATTATTCTGCGCTTAAAAAAGGTTATGATATAGATAAACCTAGAAATCTTGCAAAATCAGTTACAGTAGAATAGATTTAATCTAATAAATGAGATTTAAAATATTACTTTCTATATTTTTT
Source organism: uncultured Pelagibacteraceae bacterium (assembly GCA_902566365.1). GTDB lineage: Bacteria > Pseudomonadota > Alphaproteobacteria > Pelagibacterales > Pelagibacteraceae > Pelagibacter. The sequence continues at coordinate 137,154 of CACFIH010000002.1, read as the reverse complement.
ACTTTTTTTGTAATCAATGCAAATGCTGGATATATTAAAGGTTTAGGGGCTAATTCCTGTGGCTCAGTAATAACAACAGTTAAAGAAGGACAACAACAGAATATCGAATGGGTACAAATGATGTATACTGCCTGGATACAAGGTTACATGAGTGGTCTAGACGATAACAAACCTTCCTCGAACTCAAGATTAAAAAATGTTCACAAAGACTCATTGTTTTATGCTGTATTAAATCGATGTGAAGCTAAGCCTTTAGATGAATTATATCAAGCTGCTGATTATGTTTATAATAATCAACTTTAATTCTGATTAATAAAAGCTATCTGCATACTTACATACGGTTTCATTAACGTAGTATCCGGCTGATCCGGGAGAATGATAGTTCCAGTCTATATCAGGTTTATTATTAATTTTTACAGTTCCAGTTCCCATTGGACCGTCATATGCATGATCTGTTAAAAATTTATATCTCATCAAGCTACAATCTAATTCAAAAAAAGCCTTAATTGATTTTGTTCCAGATGGCTTCCTTTTAGAATAGTCAGTTAAACTCCAATAATAGACATAACCTGATTTTTTTTTAATTGTTTCAAAATCTACATAAAAATTTGACTTAGATTCATTTTGAACGACAAATTTCATTTCACTTAAAACTGGATTTGCTAGTATGATTAAAAAAGCGCTAAATAAGCTTAAATTTAAAAATTTTTTTTTCATAATTCTTTAATTATATTTTATGGTATTATGAATTATTCTATTTTTAAAGCTACTCTATTGAAAAACTTTAAAACTCTGATACAACAATCCTTGGTTGAATATGAAAAATTGGAAAGTAAATAGCTGGAGAAAGTATCCTGTAAAACATATACCGACTTATGGTGATGAGAGGGAGCTTAATAGTGTTTTAAACAAATTAAAAACATTTCCACCACTTGTATTTGCAGGTGAGACTAGACATTTAAAAGATCAATTATCTAAAGTAGTTGATGGTAAAGCTTTTTTATTGCAGGGTGGTGACTGTGCCGAAAGTTTCGCAGAATTTCATCCTGACAACATAAGGGATACTTTTAAAGTAATTCTTCAAATGGCTTTGGTGATGACATACTCGGCATCTTTACCAATTGTAAAACTTGGAAGAATTGCTGGACAGTTTTCTAAACCAAGAAGTGCTCCAACAGAAAAACAAGGTGATTTAGAATTACCAAGTTATTTAGGTGATAACATAAATTCAATTGACTTTAATGAAAAAGCTAGAAGACCTGACCCAAAAAGAATGTTCAAAGCATATTCTCAATCAGCTTCAACACTTAACCTTTTAAGAGCATTTTCAAAAGGTGGTTTTGCAGATCTGAATAAGGTTCATTTATGGAACTTAGATTATATTAAAAAAAGTCCTCAAGCTAAAAAATTTAAAGACTTAGAGGATAAAATTGCCGATGCTTTAGCTTTTATGGAAGCGTGCGGAATAACTTCAGACTTTAATAATAGATTATATACTGTAAATTTCTGGACATCACATGAGGCATTGCATTTACCATTTGAAGAGAGCATGACCAGGGTAGATTCTACAACTGGTGAATATCATGATACATCTGCGCATTTTGTTTGGATTGGTGATAGAACAAGACAATTAGATGGCGGACATGTTGAATTTTGTAGAGGAATAGAAAATCCGATTGGAATAAAGTGTGGCCCAACCTCTAAACCTGAGGAAATTGCAAAAATTTGTGAAGTATTAAATCCAAAAAATGAAAAAGGTAAAATAACTTTAATTTCAAGATTTGGTCATCAAAATGTAGATAAGTTTTTACCAAAATTAATAAGACGAATTAAAAAAGAAGGTCTTAATGTTATCTGGTCATGTGATCCAATGCATGGAAATACAATTGTATCAACTACGGGTTTTAAAACGAGACCATTTAATAATGTAGTTAACGAGGTCAAAAATGTTTTTGGTGTTCATCAGTCTGAGGGATCTTACGCAGGTGGTTTACATGTTGAAATGACTGGTCAAGATGTGACAGAGTGCACAGGTGGAGCTAGAAAAATTTCCGATACTGATTTATCAAGTAGATACCATACTCATTGTGACCCTAGATTGAATTCGGATCAGGCTTTAGAGTTAGCCTTTTTAATTTCTGATGAGATTAAAAAGAATACCAGTTATTCTAAAAATGCTATTCAAGCGGCATCTTAAGCTATTGCATAAAAATTTAAGATAGTTAAATATTTTTAAATGAAACCATCAGAAAAAGTAAAATTTATCTCAAATTGGATCAAAACATATGTTGATCAAATGCCTAACAAGGCACAATCATTAGTCATTGGGATATCTGGTGGTATAGACTCATCTGTTTCAAGCACTCTGAGTGCGATGACTGGAATTAAAACTATTGTTTTAACAATGCCGATTAAACAAAAAGAAAATCAACATGATCTTAGTTTGAAGCATCAACAATGGTTGGTTAGAAATTTTAAAAATGTTGAAGCGTATACTTTAAGTTTAGATAAACTTTTTGAAACATTTTCAACAACACTGAATAAATTTGATGATGAGCACGGTTTCGCTAACTCTAGAGCTAGACTTAGAATGACTACTCTTTATCAAGTTGCAGCAGCAAACAAAGGTATTGTAGTTGGAACAGGAAATAAAGTAGAGGATTTTGGAGTAGGTTTTTATACAAAATATGGAGATGGTGGTGTTGACATATCTCCTATAGCTGATTGTAATAAAACTGAAGTATGGGAACTTGGTAAAGAACTAGGAATAATAAAAGAAATTATCGATGCTCCACCAACTGATGGTTTGTGGGATGATGGAAGAACAGATGAGGGCCAATTGGGTTTCAATTATTCAGAACTTGAAGATGCAATGGGCAACCCAAATTCGCCTCACAGAGAACAATACGAAAAAATTCGAAATCAAAACTTGCATAAAATGGAGCCGATTCCAGTTTGCAAGATTCCTAGTTAATCAATTAGATTAACAAATCATCAAATAAGGTATATTTCTTAATCAAATGATATGGATATTTTTTTAACAAATAATTTAAGTAATAAAAAAGAACGCTTTGTTCCAAAAGAAAAAAAAAATGTTGGAATGTATGTTTGTGGACCTACAGTTTATGATGATCCTCATATAGGAAATGCAAGACCTTTAGTAATTTTTGATATTTTATTTAAATTATTAAAAAATGAATTTCCCTCAGTAACATATGTGAGAAACATAACTGATATTGATGATAAAATAATCAAATCCTCAAAAGAACAAAAAATTTCTACAAAAGAACTTACAGAAAAAGTATCTTTAAGTTTTTTAAAAGATTGTGAGTTTTTGAATTGTGAAAATCCTACTTATCAGCCAAAAGCAACTGAACATATTGAGCTGATGATTAAAATGATAAATGATTTAATCAAAAAAGGATTCGCATATGAAAATAAAAAGCATGTTTATTTTGAAGTTAAAAAATTTTCTGATTATGGAAAATTATCAAATAAAAATTTAGAGGATTTAGTCGCTGGGTCTAGAGTAGAAATTAGTGAAAATAAAAAAAATTCAGAAGATTTTGTATTATGGAAGCCATCTAATAAGGATGAGCCCTCATGGGATTCTCCTTGGGGCAAAGGTAGACCAGGTTGGCATTTAGAGTGTTCTGCAATGTCAAAAAAATTCTTAGGTAATGAATTTGATATTCATGGCGGAGGTATAGACCTAATTTTTCCACATCATGAAAATGAAATAGCCCAATCTAGATGTGCTAATGATACGAAAGTTTTTGCAAATTATTGGATCCACAATGCTTTTATTACTATGTCTAATGAAAAAATGGCTAAGTCACAAGGTAACATTCTTAAAATAAAAGATTTTAGAAATAAAATTAGCGGCCAAATAATTAGATTGGCTTTAATGAGTGCACACTATAAACAACCATTAGATTGGAACGATAAATTATTAAGTGATTGTGAAAGTACTTTAGATAAGTGGTATAAAGTATATTCATCTGATATTAAATCTGTCAAAGTTTCAGACGAAATTCTAAAACCACTTTATGAGGATTTGAACACACCTGGATATATAGCCAACCTTCACAAGTTATTCGAAAAAGCTAACAAAGGTGAAAACAAAGACCTATTTGTTTCAGCATGCAAATTTATTGGTTTGATGAATGAAACTAGTGAGCAATGGAATGAATTTAAAAAGAAAAGAGTATCTATAACCGAATCTGAAATTGAAAATATGCTTAGTTTAAGAGACAAAGCTAGAGAAAATAAGAACTATAAAGAAGCTGATAGAATTAGAGATGAGCTCTTGGACAAAGGTGTTTTAATAGAAGATAAAGATGGTAAAACACTCTGGAAATTTAAATGAGCAAAGAAAGATTATACATATTTGATACAACTCTAAGAGATGGAGCTCAAACGCAAGGAGTCGATTTTTCTTTGGAGGACAAAGAAAAAATTGCTTTAGCTTTGGACAATTTAGGTGTTGATTACATTGAAGCAGGATGGCCTGGAGCTAACCTAACAGATACAGAATTTTTTCAAAAGAAACACGATTTTAAAAATTCAAAACTAACATCTTTTGGAATGACAAAAAGGTCTGGACGAAGTGCAGAAAATGATACTGGTTTATCAGCACTCATGAACTCGAATACCTCTGCAGTATGTTTAGTTGGTAAGTCTTGGGACTTTCATGTCGATGTTGCTTTAGGAATAACAAATGAAGAAAATTTAGATAATATTTCTGAGAGTGCAAAACATTTTGTTAAAGCAAAAAAAGAATTTATATTCGATGCAGAACACTTTTTTGATGGTTATAAAGCAAATCCAAAATATGCACTTTCATGTATTAAAGCTGCTTACGATCAAGGTGCTAGGTGGGTGATACTGTGTGATACAAATGGAGGTACACTTCCACATGAAGTTACACAGATAGTAAGTGAAGTTACAAAAGTAGTACCAGGAAAAAACTTAGGTATTCATGCACATAATGACACTGGTAATGCGGTTGCTAATTCATTGGCAGCAGTGTTGTCTGGTGTTCGACAAATTCAAGGTACAATTAATGGGTTGGGTGAAAGATGTGGAAATGCAAACTTGATGTCATTAATACCAACATTTTTTTTAAAGAAAGATTTTTCATCTCAATTTGAAATCGGAATAAAATCAAAAAACATAAAAAATCTAACCGATTGTTCAAGACTTTTAGATGAAATTTTAAATAGAAAACCTAACCAACATTTACCTTATGTAGGCGCAGCAGCTTTTTCACATAAAGGAGGATTACACGTATCTGCAGTTCAAAAAGATCCAAAAACTTATGAACATATTAATCCGGAGGAAGTTGGTAACACAAGAAATATTGTTGTCTCTGATCAATCAGGAAAATCAAATATTATTTCTAGATTAAAAAGTATCAAAATTGATATTAAGGAAAATGATCCAAAAATTAAAAAATTATTAGATGAGGTAAAAGATAGAGAATTCATTGGTTATAGTTATGATGGTGCTGATGCATCATTTGAATTGTTGGCTAGAAGAATTATTGGAGAAATTCCACGATATATATCAATTAATGAATACGACGTTTCAGTTAAAAAAAATAAATCTGGTAAAATAGTTTCTTCAGCAAAAGCTCAATTAGAAGTTGATGGAGAAAAAATTATGTGTGAAGGAGAAGGAAATGGACCAGTTAATGCTTTAGATAACGCTATTAGACAAAATGTTGATAGACTTGCAAAATATTCAAAATATTTGAAAGATCTAAAATTAGTTGATTATAAAGTAAGAATTCTAAATACAGGTACAGAAGCTGTTACTAGAGTATCAATTGAAAGCACAGACTCTAAAGGAAAAAATTGGTTTACTATCGGCGTATCAACAAACATTATTGATGCTTCTTTCAAAGCATTAATTGATAGTCTAGATTACAAACTATTTAAAGATAATGCACCAGCAAGCAATTAAATGAGTAAAAATAATATCTCATTTATTCTTCATAAACCACAATTATCAGAAAATATTGGTGCTTGTGCTCGAGCAATTAAAAACTTTAATTTTAAGAAATTAATTGTGGTTAACCCTAAACCTATTTTTCCAAATGATAAAATTTTAGCTACATCAGTTGGCGCGAAAGATATCATTAAACAAAGTCAAAAGTATGAAAGTTTGGAAAAAGCTATTAGCAAAATTGATATTATTATAGCTACTTCGGCAAGATTTAGAAATAAAAATATAAAGCATATTAATTTAGAGGATTTAAAAAAGATAAATTTCAAGAAGAAAATTGGTTTTTTGTTTGGTTCAGAGGCATCAGGTTTATCAAATAATGAGATTAGTTACGCCAATTATACTTTGCAAATATCCACTAACCCTAATTTTAAATCTCTTAATTTATCTCATAGTTTAATCATTATCGCTCAGTATGTTGCTAATTTTATTAGTTTAAGAAATATTCCTTTTGATAAATCGAAAAAAGTTAAATCAGCAACCAAAAGAGATATACAATCAATGTTTAGTCTTTGTGTTAAAAATTTAGATGAAATTAATTTTTTTAGGCCTCAAGAAAAGAGACCAAAAATGTTAGAGAACTTAAGAAATATTTTTTATAAAATGGACTTATCTGATAAAGAAACACGTATATTATCAGGTGTATTTGCAAGTTTAGGTAAAAAACGAAGATTGACAAAATAATGAGTAAGTTTATAAAGCCCTCTATTAAATGACAAAAAGATTAAACTCTAAACATAAAGTAGACAGAAGACTAAAAGTAAACCTTTGGGGCAGACCTAAAAGCCCATTTAATACTAGAGCATATGGACCAGGACAACATGGTCAAACAAAAACTTCAAAACCATCAGATTATGGTATCCAGCTTCAAGCTAAACAAAAACTTAAAGCATATTATGGAAATATTAATGAAAGACAATTTAGAAATATTTATAAAAAAGCAAGTATGCTTAAGGGAGATACAAGTGAAAACCTTATAGGTTTACTCGAAAGAAGATTAGATGCAGTAATTTATAGAGCAAAATTTGCTACAACTATTTTTTCAGCCAGACAATTAATTAATCATGGTCATGTCAAAGTGAATGCTAAGAAAGTAAATATATCAAGTTATTCTGTAAAAGAGGAAGATACCATAGAAATAAGAGATAAATCTAAACAGTTAGCGATTATAGATATTGCTCTTGCTAACAAAGAGAGAGAAACGCCTGAATATATTCAAATGGATGAAAAAAACAAAAAATTTAAATTTGTTAGAATTCCAAAGTTCGAAGAGGTTCCATATCCAGTTGTGATGGAACCGAATTTGGTAATTGAATATTATTCTAGATAAGATTACTTCTTATAACTTATACCTTTGGAATCAAAAATTTTCTTTAGTTCGCCATTTTCATATAATTCTTTCACAATATCACATCCACCCACGAATTCTTTTTTGATATAAAGTTGAGGAATAGTTGGCCAATCACTAAATACTTTTATTCCTTCTCTTAAAGATTGATTTTCTAAAACATTTATTCCTTTAAAATTTACCTCTAAAATTTTAAGCATATTTGAAACAGCCATTGAGAAACCACATTGGGGAGCATCAGGCGTTCCTTTCATAAATAAACAAACTTCATTACTATCTATATGATTTTGTATCAGTGTCTTTGTTTGATCATCCATTATTGTTCCTTAGTTTTAATTGCTAAAGCATGTAATTCGTTACCCATTTTACCCTTTAAAGAACTATAAACCATCTTATGTTGCTCTATTTTACTTTTACCTGAAAACAAAGAAGATGTAATAGTTGCAGAATAATGATTTCCATCACCAGCAAGATCTTCTATTTCAACTAAAGCATCTGGCATTGCATCTTTGATATATTTTTCAATTTCTTTTAAATCCATTGCCATTATGATCTCATATAATTAGTTAACCAATTTGTATTATAAGATTTTAATTCGTCAATTGTAATGTTTGTCTTTTGATCAATTGACATGTATTTTTCAATAATTTTACCTAATTTTTCATAGTGAACTGAATTTTCATCTAAAATTTTTATTACTTTTTTTAAATCGCCAGGTCGGATTTCGATTATATATCTTCCTTGATCTTCTGAAAAAAAATATTCTATTTCATTTATTAAAGACTTGGGTTTGTCTAAAATGATTCCTTTATCTCCTTTAATACACATTTTACAAATTGCTGTAAGAGTTCCACCAAGAGATACATCATGAGCACTTTTCACAAAATTTTCTTTGATTAATTGAAGAATTGTTTCACCATTATTTTTTTCGTTAAAAAGATTTATTTCAGGGGGTGGGCCATTTTTTTCATTTAAAATCGTTCTTGCAAATAAACTTTGATCAATGTGACCTTCGGTTTTACCAATTAATAAAACTAGATTATTTAATTCTTTAAAATCCATTGTGATCATTTTAGTGTAATCTTTAATAAGACCAACCCCACCTATGGATGGTGTAGGTTTAATTCCTATTTCTTTAGTTTGGTTGTAAAAAGAGACATTTCCAGAAACCACCGGAAAATTTAAATATTTACAAGCTTCTCCAATACCTTGAACACATTCAACAAATTCACCCATATTCTCCTCATTTTCAGGACTACCAAAATTTAAACAGTTCGTAATTGCAATTGGTGTTGCTCCAACAGAGATTAAATTTCTCCAACTTTCACAAACTATTTGTTTTCCACCAGAAAGTGGATGAGCCCAACAGTAAACGGCTGAAGAGTCTACAGTTGCTGCTATAGCTTTATTTGTACCATGAACTCTTACAACTCCTGAGTCTCCCCCTGGTTTTTGAATTGTATCTCCCATTACCGTATGATCATACTGTTGCCAAATCCACTCCTTGCTACATATATTTGGATTAGATAAAATTTTTTTTATTACATCTTTAATTTTAAGTTTTTTTAAATCATCTTTTTTAATTTTATTTTTTTGTGGTAGTTTAGCCTTCTTCCATTGTCTGTCATACATTGGAGAATTTTCAACTAAAGTATTAATAGGAATACTAGCAACTTTTTGTTCATCAAAAAATAATTCAATATTTTTAGAGTCTGTAGTTTTACCGATAACTGCAAAGTCCAAATTCCATTTATCAAATATTTTTTTTGCTAATTCTTCTTTTCCATTTTCTAGAACAATCAACATTCTTTCCTGACTTTCTGATAGCATAATTTCATAAGGTGTCATTTTTGTCTCTCTACAAGGAACTTTATTTAAATTTATTTCTATACCCAAGTTACCTTTAGATGCCATCTCAATACTTGATGATGTTAGACCAGCTGCCCCCATGTCTTGGATCGCAATTATAGAGTCTCCAGCCATTAGTTCTAAACAAGCTTCTAATAAAAGTTTTTCTGTAAATGGATCTCCAACTTGTACAGTTGGTTTTTTTTCTTCTATTTTTTCATCAAAACTTGCAGAAGCCATACTAGCTCCATGAATACCGTCTCTTCCAGTTTTAGATCCCACATAGATAACTGGTTTATTTAGTCCTGCTGCCTTAGAATAGAAAATCTTATCTTTTTTGACTAATCCTAATGTCATTGCATTTACTAAAATATTGCCATTATAAGAACTATCGAAAGAAGTTTGACCAGCAATTGTTGGAACTCCCATGCAGTTTCCATAACCACCAATTCCATGAACCACACCTCGTAAAAGATTTTTTGTTTTTTTATGCTGTGGGGATCCAAAATGTATTGAATTTAAATTTGCAATGGGTCTTGCGCCCATTGTAAAAACATCTCTCATAATCCCGCCGACACCTGTTGCAGCACCTTGATATGGTTCAATAAAAGAAGGATGATTATGACTTTCAATCTTAAATACGATAGCATCACCATCTTCAATATCAATTACCCCAGCATTTTCACCAGGTCCTTGAATAACTTTTTTTCCCCTAGTAGGTAATTTTTTAAGATGGAGTCTTGAGGATTTATAAGAACAATGTTCATTCCACATCGCAGAAAAAATTCCAAGCTCAGTAAGATTAGGTGTTCTTTTTAACAAATTACAAATTTTCTTATATTCATCTGCCTTAAGACCATGATCAATCGCAACTTTTTCGTTAACTGTCATTATTTGATGTTGTTTATTAAATTTTTAAAAAATAAAGATCCATCTTCTCCTGATAAACTTTGATCAATCATTCTTTCAGGGTGAGGCATCATTCCTAAAACATTTTTTTCTTTATTAAAAATTCCCGCAATATTTTTAATTGACCCATTTGGATTAAATGTTTCCTCAGTTTTTCCTTTTTCACTACAATAATAAATTGCTACTTGATTATTATCTTCAATTTCTTTGAGCTGATCTTTAGTACAAAAATAATTTCCTTCATTGTGAGCAATATGAAACTCAAAAACATCTTTCTCAATATTTTTAAAGTAAGGGTTGTCTTTGTTATCAATTTTAACAAAAACATTTTTACAAATAAATTCCAAATATTTATTTCTTAATAAAACTCCTGGGACTAAACCTGTTTCAACTAATATTTGAAAGCCATTACAAATTCCCATGACCAAGCCACCTGATTTTGCAAAATTTATAACTGATTGCATAATTTTTGATTTTGCTGCCATACTTCCACATCTTAAATAATCGCCGTAGGAAAAGCCTCCAGGCAAAACTACTAAATCACATTTAGGTAGTTCATTGTCATCATGCCAAACCATTTTATTGTTAAATCCAAATTTTTTTAATGCTACGTGTATGTCTCTATCGCAATTAGAACCAGGAAAAGTTATTACAGTTGATTTCATTAATTATTGTGTCTCAATAATTTTATAATTTTCTATGACAAGATTTGCTAATAACTTATTACACATATCCTCAACAATTTTTTGAGCTTTTTTTGGATCATTTTCTTTTACATCTATTTCAAAATACTTTCCCTGTCTTACTTCATTAACATCTTTGAAGCCCATTCCATCCAAAGCCTGATGTATGACTTTGCCCTGTGGATCAAGAACATCTTTTTTTAATGTGATTATTGCAGATACTTTCATTTACTTTTTTTCTTAACAGAAGATAATTTTGTGACATTTACAGCAGCTACATTCGATTGTTCATGTAAAATACCTAATCTTTTTGCAACTTCTGTATAAGCTGGAATTAAATCTCCCAAATCTTTTCTAAATCTATCTTTGTCTAGCTTCTTGTCAGTAATAGAATCCCATAATCTACAAGTGTCAGGACTTATTTCATCAGCTAAAAGTATTTCATTTTTTCCATTATTTTTAATTCTTCCAAATTCTAATTTAAAATCAATTAGTTTAATTCCAATTCCTCTAAACATACCAACCATAAAGTCATTTATTCTTAAAATCATATTTTTTATTTTTTCTATTTCTTTTTTTGTAGCCCAATCAAAAGCATAAATATGCTCCTCAGCAATTAATGGATCTCCTAAAGCATCATCTTTTAAACAATATTCGATTAATGGTTCCTTAAGAACTGTACCATCCTCAATACCCAATCTTTTGGTAATTGATCCTGTAGCAACATTTCTTGTTATGAATTCTATTGGAATTATTTCTACAAGTTTGATCACTTGTTCTCGCATATTGAGACGTTTGACTAGGTGATTTTTAATTCCAATTTGTGATAGATTTGAAAGGATATGTTCTGAAATTCTATTATTTAAAACACCTTTACCTTCGATAGTACTTTTTTTTTGATTGTTAAAAGCTGTAGCATCATCTTTAAAATATTGGATAACTAAATTTTTGTCAGATGTAGCATAAATAATTTTTGCTTTTCCTTCGTACAGTTTCTTACCTTTTTTCATTATTTAAATACTCTTCTAAAAATTAAATTTACATTTTTGAAATGTTTGGAATAACTAAAAATAGTCTTTAATTTTTTTGATGGAATTTTACTCATTATGTATTTATCAGATTGGATCACCTCAAATAAATTTAGATTCTCAGCAAAACATTTTTTTGCGTAAGTTTGAACCATTTTATAAGATTTTTCCCTACTCAAACCTGTTTTAGTTAACTCCAACATAAGCTCTTGTGAAAAAATAAGTCCTTTAGTTAAATTTAAGTTTTCTAACATTTTTTTGGGATAAACAATCATATTATCTAAAATGTTAGTTAATCTAACTAATGCAAAATCAAGAGTTATATTAGCATCTGGTCCTATATTTCTCTCTACACTTGAATGCGAAATGTCTCTCTCATGCCATAAGGCAATATTTTCTAGGGCAGGGGTTACTGAACTTCTAACCATTCTAGCAAGTCCAGTAAGATTTTCACTTAGAATAGGATTTTTTTTATGAGGCATTGCTGATGAGCCTTTTTGATTTTTTGAAAAGAATTCTTGAAGCTCATAAACTTCTGTTCTTTGTAAATGTCTAATTTCAGTAGCAACCCTTTCTATTGAACCAGCAATAATTCCTAAAACTGAGAAATAAAAAGCATGACGATCTCTTGGAATAACTTGAGTTGAAATAGGCTCAACTTTTAAACCTAGTTTTTTTGCAACATGTTTTTCAACATTTGGGTTTATATTTGCAAAAGTTCCAACCGCTCCTGAAATTGCACAAGTTGATACTTCATCAATCGCATGAATCAATCTTTTTTTATTTCTTTTAAACTCTTCATAAAATGATGCTAGTTTTAGACCAAATGTAATTGGCTCAGCATGTATTCCGTGGCTTCTTCCCATACAAGGTGTTAACTTATATTTCTTTGCTTGTTTTTTAATTACTTTAAGAATTTGGTCTAAATCCTTAAGAAGAATTTTTCCTGATTGAACTAATTGTATATTAAAACTAGTATCTAGAACATCAGAGGAAGTCATGCCCTGATGAAGATATCTTGCTTTAATCCCAGCTTTTTCAGTAACCGAAGTTAGGAAAGCAATTACATCGTGTTTAACCTGACTTTCAATTTGATGAATTCTTTTAACATTAATTTTTGCTTTTTTTCTTACAACTGATGAAACTCCCTTAGGGATTTGGCCAAGTTTTTCCATAGCTTGTGCTGCAGCGATCTCAACATCTAGCCAAATTTTATATTTATTTTCCTCTGACCAAATATCAGTGAGTTCTTTTCTCGAATATCTTTTAATCATTAATTATAAATATGGAGGCTTTGAATAACCCTTAGCAGATTCTGTAAAGATTTCATAACCATTTTCTGTAATTCCTACTGTATGTTCAAATTGTGCTGATAAAGATTTATCTTTTGTAACAGCAGTCCAGCCATCATTGAGCATTTTTACATCATATTTACCAGCATTGATCATTGGTTCAATTGTAAAAGTCATGCCTGGAAACAACTCTTTTCCAGTATTTTTATTTCCATAGTGTAATATATTTGGTGGTTCATGAAATGTTGTACTTATACCATGACCACAAAAATCTCTAACAACAGAAAAACCTTTTTTCTCAACATAAGATTGTATTTCGTATCCAATGTCTCCAAGCTTAATGCCAGGCTTTAAAATATTAATTGCTTTCATCATAGACTCATAAGTAGTATTGATGAGGTTATTTAACTTTACAGAAGTTTTTCCAATACAAAACATTCTACTAGTATCTCCATAATGTTCATCAACAATTGCAGTTACATCAACATTTACAGCATCTCCTTCTTCTAAAATTCTTTCCTCAGAGGGAACACCATGACAAATCACATGATTTAATGAAGTACATAAGGATTTTTTAAAACCACGATAGTATAATGGAGCTGAGTATCCTCCATTATCACGAATAAATTCATATCCAAGTTTATCAATATAGGAGGTTGATATACCCTCTTTTATATTATCAGTAAGCATATCTAAAGTTTCAGCGGCGAGTTTCCCCGCCATTCTCATTTTTTCAAATTTTTCTGAATAATCACTCATCTATAATTTTAATTTTTTTATCAATAAATATTTTTTTTGAACTTATTTTACACCTATAAGCTAAAAAAATAACACCTGCTTTTTTTGCTTTGAGATAATTTTCATAATATTTATTATCTATATCTCTAGCTACTTTAAAATACTCCATGTTTTGTATTTGTACCAAAAATATCAAGTAAGATTTATATCCTTTTTTTATGGCATCAATAAGGGTAAGTAAATGTTTAGAGCCCCGGGACGTAATTGCATCCGGAAATTCAGCGGTTTTTTCTTCTCTAAAAAGTGTTACATTTTTTACCTCTATAAAGCTATTTTGTTTATTTTTTTCTAATAAAAAATCAAATCTTGTTTCTTTATTGAAAAAAACTTCAGATTTAATTTTTTCATTATTTTTTAATTCTTTGATTAAATTATTTTTTAAACCATGACTGACGATTTTGTTTGCCATATGGGTGTTAACACCAATGAGATTTTTGTGGGCTTTAATTATTTCTAAACTATATTTTAATTTTCTTTTAGGATCATCATTTTTAAGCAGATAAACTTCATTACCTTCGTTTAGTAGCCCTCTCATTGAACCAGTATTTGGGCAATGGGCTGTGACAATGTCTTTACCTAATTTTATATCAACAAAAAAACGTTTATATCTTTTGATTAATTTGCCTTTAATTAAAGACTTGGTAAATTCCATAATCAAATTATACATATAAAAATGACAAAAAACACAAAAGTAAATGCCGCGATATTAATTATTGGAAATGAAATTCTCTCTGGAAGAACTCAAGATACAAATACCAATACTTTAGCAAATTGGTTGAATTCAATTGGTGTAAAAGTAAATGAAGTAAGAGTTGTTCCTGACCTAGAAAAAAAAATCATAGACACTTTAAATATCTTAAGATCAGAAAATGATTATGTTTTTACGACCGGTGGAATAGGACCTACACATGATGATATTACAGCTCAGTCAGTAGCAAAAGCTTTTGATTTAAAATATGAGATACATAAAGAAGCTTTTAAAATTCTTGAGGCGTATTACAAGCCTGGTGAATTTAATGAAGGCAGACAAAAAATGGTTTGGATGCCAGAAAATGCAGAATTAATACTTAACCCAACAAGTGGCGCCCCAGGATTTAGTGTAAACAATGTATTCTGTTTACCTGGAGTTCCTTCAATTTTAAAATCTATGTTAGGAGGACTTAAAAATAAAATAGTAGGGGGCCAACCTATCTTAAGTCACACAATAAGTTTAAAAACAGTTGAAAGTGAAATCGCTAGCTCACTAACTAAAGTTCAAGATAAAAATAAAGAAGTCGAGATAGGTAGTTACCCATTTTTTCATGCAGGAAAACTAGGTGTCTCGATTGTACTTCGATCTGAAGATCAATCTAAAATAGACCTATGTAATTCTCAAATTTTAGAATTTATTAAAGAAAAAAAAATTGAAATAGTAGATCGGTAAATGCTTTATTTTGCTTACGGTAGTAATCTTCATCATTTTCAAATGAAACGTAGATGTAAAGATAGTATCTTTATCAAGAAAATTAATCTTAAAGATTTCAGACTTACTTTTAGAAGTAAATATAGAGCAGCAGATATTGAATATAAAAAAAATTCTATTGTACCTGGTGGTCTTTTTGAAATATCAAAAAGTGATGAAAAAAAACTTGATATATATGAAGACTTTCCAGTTTTATATAAAAAATATTATTTTACATATTATGGAAAAAGAGTGATGACATATACAATGGTTAAAAAAACATCTTTTAAATTTCCAACAGAAAGATATTTAAATGTAGTTAAGCGTGGATATAAAGATTGCAACCTCGATAAGAAATATCTTAAAAAAGCCCTTAAAAATTAACTAGCAAATTCTTGAAAGTATATCTGAATAAGTTAAGTTTAAAGATCTATGAAAAAAATTTTTCTTATTCTTTTTTTTACACTATTTTTTTCAAATCCTTTATTTGCAATTAGCAAAGCTTTTTGGAATGCTATCTATGACGGATGTTATAACGAAAGTGAACGTACTAAATTTTGGAGATCTTATTGCACTTGTTATGTTAATAAATTTGATGAGATTTATAATGATGAACAAATCATTATCTTTTTAAATCAAAATGAAGGAACGGACTTAGCAAAACACCCTTTAGTAAAAAGATTTGCGAGAGAGTGTATTGATGAATTAACTTAAGATTAATATTAAAATAATGTCCACTACTTTAATCATTACTATTGCTCCATCATTTATAATTTTAGCTTATTTTTTTTTTAACGATAAATTTAAAGAACCAAAAAGCACCATTGCTTTAGTTTTTTTTCTGGGAGTTTTAATTTGTTTACCCGCTGGAATTTTAAATTCTTTTATTTATGAAAATTTTAACAACAATACAGAAATAAGAGAGAGATTACTTGGTAGTTTTTTAGCACCAGCTTGGACTGAAGAAAGTCTAAAATTATTAATTCTTTACGCAATTGTAATTAAAAGAAAAGAATTTAATGAACCAATGGACGGTATAGTTTATGGAGTAACTGTATCATTAGGTTTTGCAACATATGAAAATTATGATTATGTCTTTAGGTTGGCTTTGGAGTGGAAAGAGTATGGAGTTACACCTGAAGATGTAGCTATTTGGAGATCATATTCAGCAGTGCCAATGCATGGATTAAATGGTTGTTTGATGGGTTTTTATATTGGCAAGTACGTATTTACAGGCAATAAAAATTTTTTAACATATTCATTTCTTGTCCCTTTCTTTATGCATGGAATTTACAATTATTTTGTACAGTTTGGAGTATTAATAGTAATAGCACAACTATTTTATGCACTTAAACTCCATAAAGAGTTATCTAAACTACAATTCGATAAAAAAAGAGAATTTGAAAAAAAAAGAATATGAAAACAAAATTTTTTATTTTTTTGATTTCTTTATTAGTTATTTCATCATCAATAAACGCAAAACCCAGATGTGATGTTTTTTACGACAAAATAAAAAACAATTACGACATTTTGAGCTTAGATAATGAGAGAATATCTGAGGAAAAAACAATGGGTTTTGATATTCAGGTGAAATTTGATAAATCTATGGCCAGAATAATTTCTCCTGGAGATTCAAATTTTTCTGAAAACGATTATGTGCCTTTAAAAAATGTAATATCTTTGAATAAAAAATTTCTTGATGAAAATAAAAAACTAGTTGTATATCAAAAAGGAGATTGGGACGCCGATAAATCTTCAGATGGATATTATATGGTTGGTGACATATGGCTTCAAAGGATGGCTGCACTTGTTCAACCCTATGATGAAATAATAAGCATCAATGGTAAAGATTTGAGAAATTTAGATTTTTCAAGAAAAAAAAATTACGATGATATAAATTATTTAGAGGATTTTTTTGGAGAAGAAAAAGTTTTAGAAATTGTTATTAGAACTCAAGATGATGAAGGAATTTATTATCAAAAATCGGTTAAAACTGAGTGGGAAAATTTAACTTATACAGATCCATATCTTGATTTTTATATTAGAGCAGTTTCAATTGATGAAAAAGAGGGCACCTCCACCCTTACTATAGAAACAGAATTTGAGGAAATTCTGTCAAAAGATTTTCCTTTAACAAAATTAGCAAGAGAAGTTTTACTTGATGATGATACTGAAAAAGTGTGGTTTGAAGAATGTGAGTATGAAGTAAAGGAATGGTCTGATTTAGATACTATAGATCCAAATTATGGAATTAAGTTCAAAAATATGATTTATCAAGATGAAACTCGTTTTTCAGGTAACTATTTGATTGTGCCTAGTTTAGTAGGCACATGGGATTTTATTGAAGAAGATTCTTTGTCAATTTTATATAAATCAATAGGTGAATATAAATTTAAAAATAAATTTAATTTTAAATCTTTCCCTTTCGATAAACAAAAGATAAAAGTTTTTTTATATCAAGACAGATATATTCTTGGAGATTATCAGGCCGCTGTAAGTGACTGGACTAAAAGAGAGTTATTAGCCTTTGAAAAAGAGAATCCTATAACAGGATGGGATATTGTTGGAAATACAATAAATTATAAAACATTTAAAGGGCCTAATAGTGATTATTATTTTGATGGAGTTGAAATAGTTTTAGAAGTAGAGAGAAAAAGTGGATATTACCTTTTTAAAATTATATTACCTATAATCCTAATTTTAATTGTTTGTTGGTCAGCTGTTTGGATTGATCCTAGAGAAATTGAGTCACGTTTAACAATCACCATTGTGTGTTTACTTTCATTAATTGCTTATAACTTTGTTATAGACTCTGAAATGCCTAAATTAGAATATTTAACAATAATGGATTATTTGATATTGATATCTTATTTCTATGCAACTGTTCCAAATTTTTTAAGCATTGCTCAATATAATTATTTAAAAAAAAGAAAATCTAATTTATCTAATCTTTACGGTAATTATGGAAAAAAATATGGTTTACCAAGTTACATTGGTTTCATAATTATTATTATATTAATTAATACTGGATCAAGTCCAGAACATACTAATGCAATGTTAAGTTGGATAGTTCCATCTTTTTAAAAATTATTTTGAATTAAATTTGTCTGATTATTGCTTATTTATCTATTTTAATTGATCAGTGATATTCAACAAAAAGATACATATTAAATAATGGAAATGCTTCCCAAGTATTAATTAATTTTTTTATATATTGGATAACCACATGGTTTCAAATGGTTTCAGTTTGATAGATTTATTTTTATAATTCATTTGAAGATTAATAATATTTTTCCATTTATAATATTTTTTATTTAACTTTGGATATTGCTCTACCGAAGAGCAATTTGTAATTGATATAATTGTTTGTTTTTTATCTAGACTTATTCTTTTAAAACAAAAAATTTTAGAGCCAAGATTGATATTTAATCTTTTAGCATTAGGATGAAATGCTTTTTGTTTTCTCCTAATTTCTAATAATTTTCCAAGATTTTGATAAAAAATACTTTGTTTTGAGTTTTTATCGTTTAATTTTTTTGAGATATTTTCATAACTCCATTTATATCTATTAATGTCTCTATTATTACCTGTAATTACATATTTTGCTTCATCATTTGATTTGCCAAACAATGAATTAAAGTAAATAGCTGGTATGCCCTCAAAAGAAATCATTATTGCGTGTGCAGCTAAATATCTTTCTAAAAAAAATTTTCCATTAGGATCAGAGTCTGTTTTTTTTAATGCATCAAAAATAGTGATATTTGCCTCATATACCTTCCTAGATTTATTTTGAATTTTTCTATACGAAAATTTTGATCCATTTTTTTTTAATCTTTTAAGGAAATCACTTAATGATCTTTTATTTAATATTCCTTCGGTAGGCCTCATGCCAATACCATCATGTGATGCAATGAAATTTAAATAACTGTTCTTGAATTTAGTATTAGGAAGATTTTTACTCCAGTTGTTAAGATATAAACTATTCTCAAATAAAAAAGCATGGATTAATAAGGGTGGAAGAGAAAAATTATAAATCCAGTTAGCTTCATCATTTTTACCAAAATAACTCAAATTTTCTTTTTCTGGTAAATTTGTTTCTGTAATGATTATAGTTTCTACGTTTAGAAGATTGGTTATAAGTCTCAATAGTTTAACTATTTCATGAGTTTGTTTTAAATTTATACAGCTGGTACCATTTTTTTTCCATAGATAAGCAATAGCATCTAATCTAAAAATTGTAACACCATTATTAACAAGGTGAACCATGATTTTGATAAATCTAAGAAGTACGGAAGGATTCTTAAAATCCAAATCTATTTGATCAGCACTAAAAGTTCGCCATATATAATCAGGTTTATTAAAGATATCTATTTTTTTTAGTAATTTGTGATCTCTTGGTCTTACAACTTTAGATGTATTAAATTTAGAATTAACAGTTAAAAAATAATCTTTACCAGGTCTTTTTTTTTTAAGAAAATTTTTAAACCACAAACCTCTAGCTGATGAGTGATTAATTACAATATCGGCCATCACATGACTAGATTTTGAAATCTTTTTTATATCGGACCAACTACCTATTCTTTTTTCAACTTTATAATGATCTTTTACAGCAAAACCACTGTCACTACTGGAGGGATAAAAAGGTAAAAAATGAATAGTATTAAAGTATTTATTCAAATTTTTTTTAAAAAAATTTTGAAAAACTTGAATAGAACTTTTTTGATTTGAATTTATGTTGTCTCCATAACATATTACTAGTGAAGTTTTTTCCGAGATAGTAAGTTTTTTTTTTAAATTTTTTTGATTAAATTTTTTGATTATTTGTATTATTTGATCTTTTAAATAATCAATATCTTTTTTGCTTAAAGATGGCTTGTAAATAGTCCTTAGTATAGAAGTAATTTTTTTTTGGTTTTTTTGAAACAGCATTAAGAATGCTTTTTATTATCATCATTAACTACTTTTTCAAGCCTTCCAAGAAAATCTGGTATAGCACTTTTTACTCTACTCCAAGTTGGTATAAATGGAGTATCCATGGGATTTAAAATAAATGCCTCACCAGCTTTCATTATATTTATTGCAAATAACTCAACAGCTTTTTCTTCTGTATGCGAGTCTAACTTTAGACCATTCATTGCTGCATCACTTCTATAAATATCAATTAGATCAAGAGCAGATCTATAATACGTCGCTTTCAATGATCTAAATTTTTCTCTACTAAATGTATTACCTTGTGTAGCTAATTTTTTGATAAATGTTTTTATAATATCTATAGACATTCTAGATAATCCTTTTGTTTCATCATCTAATGATAGAACTTGATGTTTATGATCGTATGTATCGGCTAAATCAACCTGACAAATATTTTGTGGCGAGAAACTTCTTTGCATTTCAGATAAAATTCCTACCTCAATTCCCCAATCGGATGAAATCCTTAACTCTGGTAAAACATTTCGTCTAAATGAAAATTCTCCAGCCAAAGGGTACTTAAAAGATTTCATAAAGTTTAAGTAATCACTTTTACCAATCGTTTTTTCTAAAGCTGTTAATAAGGGGAAAACAAGTAATCTTGCAACTCTGCCATTCATTTTGTTATTTGCTACTCGAGGATAATATCCCTTACAAAACTCAAAATTAAAAAGAGGATTTACAACTGGATAAAAAAGTTTTGCAAGCATTCTTCTATCATAAGTTTTTATATCACAATCATGTAAAGCAACTGAACGAGCACTGTCTCTTGCAATACACATACCAATGCAATACCAAACATTCCGTCCTTTTCCCAGCTCACTAGGAGCAAGATTATTTTTTTTTAATTCTTGATCGAGTTTTTTTAATGCTGGGCCATCATTCCAAAGTATGGAAAAGGGGGTTTTTAATTTTTTAAAAAATTTCCAAGCTTTTTTTGCTTGAGTTTCATTTGCTTTATCTAATCCAATAATTATGTGATCTAAATATTTAGTTTTACTTATTTCATCAACAATTTTTGGTAAAGCTTCTCCCTCCAATTCAGAATAAAGACATGGTAAAATTAATTCCATTTTTCTTTGATCGGAAAATTTTAACAATTCACTTTCTATGACTGATGTAGACTTAGTCCCAAAGTCATGTAAAGTTGAGATTATTCCATTTTGTGAAAAGTCACCCATGACGGCTTTTTATCCTAATAGCCCAATTTAAGTAGTGCCGTTTTGATCACATCAGCCCAGCCTTCAGGTGATGGCTTGTTCGAAAATATAAGATTATCTATGTTTATTTGATCTTGAATAAATTGATCATTGAACACTAAACAAGGGATGTCACAACTTTTTAACATATCTAGATCATTGTGATTGTCGCCAACAGCGATTGTCTTAATTTTATCCTCAGTTTTTTTTAAAATTTTTAAAACTCTATTCATGGATTTAACTTTGTTAATATTATCACAAAGGTTTAAAACACGACCACCTTCTTGAAGCGTTAATGAATTAGAATTTAAAACTTTTAATAATTTATTTTTCTCATTTTTGTTTCCTTTAAATAAAAATGGTAAAGTATATTTTCTATTCAAAGCATCCTTGAGTTTTACATCCTTTTGTCCAAATATACTCTCTTTCTCTTTTTTACTCATTTTTGAAATTTGAAAACATTTTTCTTTTAATTTTTCAGGAACTTTATTTTCAAAAATTTTTAATAGTTCCTCCTTTTCTCTACTAAGAATAAGTTTATCTGGAAAATTGGAGGTGATTAAATTTAATCCATTAATAGATGATCCATTTTCAGAAATAAAAGGAAGATTCACTCCTAGCTCTTCATTGAATTTTTCAATCTCTCTCTCTGTTTTGCTTGAATTTGGAATAATAATTACACCTTTATTTAAAAGACTTTTAATATAATTTTTGATGCTATCAAATTCAAAAGTATCTCTGTGCAAAAGAGATCCGTCTAAATCAGTAAAAATTACAACTGTAAATTTTTTTTTCATTTCTTCTATCACTATATATATAGTAGAAAATTTAAAAATTTACTTATTAGACTTGTTCAATTATAAATATTAGCATAAATACTCATGAAATTCATTAATGCCCTCGTGGTGAAATTGGTAGACACAAAGGACTTAAAATCCTTGCCGCTTGCGGAGTGCCAGTTCGAGTCTGGCCGAGGGCACCATTAATGAAAAAAATTCAAATTATTTCCGACAAAAACTTAAAATCATCAAAAATCAAAAACTCTTTATTAAAGATACTCAAAAAAAATGATTTAAAAAAAGGAAATTTGATCATTGTGATTGGTGGTGATGGCTTTATGCTTCAAACGTTAAAGAAAAATAAAAGTTCTAAAACATTATATTATGGGATTAACTCAGGAAATTATGGTTTTCTGATGAATAAGTTTTCATCAAAAAAAGTTATTAAAAATATCGTTAAGGCAAAAATGATATCGATTTCACCTTTAGAAATGACAGTTACTAATAATAAGAACCAAAATAAAAAACATTTAGCTATTAATGAGGTTTCAATCTTACGTCAGAGTAGGCAGGCAGCCTCCTTATCAATAAGTTCTGGATCAAAAAAAATTATAAAAAAATTAGTTTCTGACGGTGTTCTTGTTTCAACGCCAGCTGGTAGCACTGCATATAATCTTTCTGTTCATGGACCTATTTTAAGTTTAAATTCAAAAAAGTTATCAATCTCACCTATTAGTCCTTTTAGACCTCGAAGATGGAAGGGTAAAATTGTTAGTGATAGATCAAAAATAAATATCAAAAATTTAAATCCTAAAAAAAGACCAATAAGTGCAGTAGCAGATAATATTGAAGTGAGAAATGCAAAAAGGATTGTTATTCAAACAAACAATAAGATAAAATTTAATTTATTATATGATCAAAATAAAAGTCTTCAAAAAAAGATAAAGATTGAACAATTAAGAAGAGAAACTTCTTAATTATTTATTATGAAAAGAAATAAAAAAAAACTAAAAAATAGATAATGAAAAAAATTTTAAAATATGTGTTTATAGTTTCTTTAGTTTTTACAAATCCATCATGGAGTGTTTCATGTG
This sequence comes from uncultured Pelagibacteraceae bacterium, assembly GCA_902566365.1. Lineage (GTDB taxonomy): Bacteria > Pseudomonadota > Alphaproteobacteria > Pelagibacterales > Pelagibacteraceae > Pelagibacter. The sequence continues at coordinate 113,758 of CACFIH010000002.1, read as the reverse complement.
ATGGTTGGGACAGCGATACAGGGGCTTGGGTTTGGGGAGATTGTTCAAGTGGTAGTTTTGATGGTTATAATAGTGAGACAAGCGCATATGTCTGGGGTGATTGTGAACCAGGAGGAAGTTTAAGTGCATGGAATAGTGATACAGGAAGTTGGGTATGGGGAAATTGCGACTACTCTTAATGAAAAATCTTTTATGGATTGTGGTTTTAAGTTTCTTTTTTAGCTTTAATAGTGAGGCTTCACTATTTAAACTATTTAACAAAAAAGAATTTAAATTCGAAAGATGTTATCCGTCCTCTTATTCCAATCATGATAGTTGGGTTAAAAATGAAATATTTTTATATTGGGAATGGGAAATTAATTTAAATGATAAAACTGCAACAAGAATATCTGCTTTTAAAGATGATCAAAAAGTAAGTTTAAAAACTTATCCAATAAAGGCAGTTACAAGTCAGTATATTCAAACTTCAGAAATAGAAGGCACAAGTTACATCTTTGAGAGAAAAACTGGCAGAATACAAATTACCACACAAGAAAATAAATTAGAAAAACCATCTATTATGAAGTGTGAAAAATTTAGAAAAGAATTTTTTTAAAAGCAATGGTGCCCCCGCACGGATTCGAACCGTGGACCTATTGATTACAAATCAATTGCTAAAGTTTAAATAAACATTTGTTTGTAACAACAATTTAAAAATATTTTAGACTTGGCAACAATCTGACAATAATGATAAAGTTTTTTATGGCAAAGAAAAAAGGATATAGACCAAAAGGACCTATTCAAATTTTAGCAGCTATCGGATTAGTAATAGCAATTTTGTGGACTGTTAAGTTCATTTTTCAATTAGGTGGTGCTGGCTATAAAGAAATTAGTAGTTCAAAATCAAATACTAATACTTCAACTAAACAAGAAGTAATTTTGAATTGTGTTTTTACAAATGGAAAACATATTCAATCTAGTAGTATAGTTGATATTCCAAAAGGTTTTAAGGGAACACATGACATACAAATTATCCTAGATATTCAAAATAGACAAATTATCAAATTTGAGACATTCTTAAGTTTTCAAGCTGATATAAAAACTTTTAATGATAGTAATATTAATTGGTCATACAATCATCCAAAAGCTATTTGGACTTATAGCTTAAGTAGACTTTCGGGAAATTTACAAGTCGATTTTATTGAAAAAGCAAAAAGTAATGAGCCAATGATAATGAATTATCAATGCTCTCAATCATCACAAAAATTTTAATATAAGTGACGACAATCTGACAACACTTGTTGTTCTAAGATTTGTCTTTGCGTAAATTATTTTGTTAAAAAAGTTAGTGAAGTGGTGCCCCCGCACGGACTCGAACCGCGGACCTATTGATTACAAATCAATTGCTAAAGTTTAATTAAATATTTGTTAGCAAAAATAATCTTTAAATATTTTTAGTCTGGTCACAATCTGGGCACAGTGATATAATTTTTTTATGGCAAAGAAAAAAGAGTATAGGCCAAAAGGACCTATTCAAATTTTAGCAGTTATTGGATTAGTGATAGCAATTTTATGGACAGCCAAAGGTTTGTTTCAGTTTGGAAGTGCTGGCTTCAAAGATGTAACAAATAAAGTTTCAAAGAAAAAATCAAACTTACCTACATTGAAATGTGTTCCATCAGATAATTCAGACTCAATTATTTATGATCTTGCAGAGATGGATGCAAACGAACCGAAAAATGTTCCAGAAGAAAGTGAAGCGCGAAAAAGATTTTTTCAGCAAGATGGATATTTTGAATTTGTAAATGTAACGGATGAGGAATATCAGATAAATATTCACAATGTTCAAAATGGAATGAAAAAAGGATATTTAGCTACTATCACAAGAAGTTCTGGTGTTATAGAGTGGACTTTCCCAGGTCCTTATCGTGCTGACTTATCTTTTGCTGAAGTAATTACAGTTATGCAAAATGCTAAAATATATTCTGGAATTTGTACAAAAATAGAAAAAAAGAATCTTTAAAGTATGAAAAAAATTTTAGGGATCGTGGTTCTGGGTTTAATATTCTAGTATATGCCTTTAACAATTACTCAATCAAATAAAAAAGATTATATAAGTAGAGACTTTATTTTTAATGCAAGAAAAGACAAAATAGTTATTGGCTGGAAAGTTTTTGGCATAGGTAAGAATTTCGAAATAGATTGTGATGAAGTTAAGGAATTTAAAGTGTTAGATGAAAATTCAAAGCCTTTCAAAACAAGTAGTGCTCTAAAAAAAACAGGTGGTGCTGTAGTTGGAGGTTTGCTTACTGGTGGGGTAGGAGCCATTATAGGAGCAATGATCACAGGCAATAAAACAAAAAAAGATCTTAAGATTAATTTAGGTTTTAAACTTAAAAACAAAGACTGGTTTATTGCAACATTAGATGTTGAGGATAAAGAAAGTTTCACTGGTGGAATGGAAAAATCAGTAATTGAAGAAGTTATTAAGAGATTTTCAGTAAAATCAGAGGCCCTATTTTAATGAAAAAACTTTTAGGGATCTTGGTTCTGGGTTTGTTGTTGAGTGGGAATGTATTTGCAGAAAAGCATATCTTAACAATACAATGCCAAGATGATGATCCTAATCTATCAATTTTTAAACCAATTTACATAATCAATCTTGATAATAAAAAAGTTAAAGTAGGAGCATCTTCAATGCAAGTTGTAAGATATAATGAAAATAAGATAATTCTAGGAAAAGTTAATGCTGGTTTGTCTGAAATTATGAATATAGATAGGATTACTGGTCTATACACTTCTGAAAAAATATTTTATGGATCAACTGAGGAAGACAAAAAGAAAATTTTAAGTAGTGGTGTTTGTGTTAAAAAAGAGAAAGCTTTTTAAAGACCACTTGATCACGACACTAGTACGACACACTCTCGACACAATAGTTAAAACTTTTTAGGTTGAGCAAAAATAATTAGTGGTGATTTTATTGAGTGATGGTGCCCCCGCACGGATTCGAACCGCGGACCTATTGATTACAAATCAAGAATCTAAATCCAAAAAGATAAATACTATCAACGTTAATTGAAAGTTATTTCAAATCTGTACACACTATAGGCACAGTGATAAAGTTTTTAAGTGAATATAGATATTAATTTTAACTTTTATTCAGACACACCAAACGGCAAAGACCCAGATAGCTACAGCCCAACTTTGAGAAGTTATCATAAAATTTTATGGAGCAGGGAGCTCCCAAACGGTTCATTATTTAAACTAGATGAAAGTATTCCTATGCGTCTTCATCATAAATCAGAACTAGGTGAATTTGTTTTATCAAGCGATTCAATTGCACATACCTATAGCAATATAAAAAGCACAATAGATATTATTAAAAAAATAAATGCAGAAGAGTTGGAGAAATTCGTTTCATTATGTAGCACAATTGGTGGATATATAATTTTTCCGTCTGAAAGAATTAATAATCAAATGACAATAAATGGAGCGAGAGGAGTTAATAAAAAAATAAGAGATAGATTTGATTTAACATTAGAATGTATAAGAAAATATTATAAGAAAGAGGACAGTCCATTAAATAAAACTTTTGAGAGGTATAAACAATTCTTTAATTTGTTTGATAGTTTTAAGGAATACGTTGATTTTTTCCTACTTCAAGATTTAGTCACTAGTGATTATTCATCTATTAAATACCTTATACCTTTTAAGTCTTTTGAGAATTATCCGTTACCAAATGATATTGAAGAATATCAACTCTATAAGTATAATTTATCCAACTTTGTTTCAGCTCGAAGTCAAAGAATGAATGATTTAAATAAATGAAAAAACTTTTAGGGATCGTGGTTCTGAGTTTGTTGCTAAGTGGGAATACTTATGCAAAAGATTTATCAGGATTGAAGCTTTATTGCGAGGAATGGCCAGGTTTTTTTTCTAAATACGAAAATTTTATTGCTCTAGACTTTATTGATGAAACGAATGTGGTTGAGTATGAAATTGAGGATGGAAAATTGATAACAAGAAATAATGAATATGAAGTTAACATTGACGATATAAAGATAATAACGACTGACGCTTTAGTGTTTAATACATATCAACTCTTAAATAGAAAAAAACTTAGTTATGGACCATCTGGCGAAGGTCAAACTTGTAAAAAATTCAAAAAAGTTGATAAAGGAACAGATCTACTTATAAAAATGGAAGACCTGCTTGAACGTGTGAGAGAGAAAAAAAATAAAGATAATAAGATTTAATAATGAAAAAAATTTTAGGGATCGTGGTTCTGGGTTTGTTGTTTAGCGGTAGTGCTTATGCAGCAACATTTGTTGGTAAACCTTGTTCTGAAACTAATTGGATCAAGCCTTGTTATTGTTCTGAGGAAAGTAATTATGCTAAAAAAAAATTTTGTAATTTTAAAATGGGAATTAAAAAAGAGGATGCAATGTCTTATTGTGCAGAGAGAGCAGAAGAGTATGCACCAGAACTTAGAAAAACAATGTTTAAATCTTGTATGAAAAATGAAGGGTTTTAAAACGACCACTTGATTTAGCAACAATCTTGCAACAATCCTGCAACACTTATTGTTGTTAAAATAGTTTTTGCATAAATAACTTTGATAAAAAAGTGAGTGAAGTGGTGCCCCCGCACGGATTCGAACCGCGGACCTATTGATTACAAATCAATTGCTCTACCAGCTGAGCTACAAGGGCATGCGCAATAATTATTAATTATTCTTAAATTAATCAACTCTTTTTTTTGAAGTTTAAATGGTGAAACACAATAGCAGCGCTATTTGATATATTTAAACTCTCAATTTTATCATCAATATCAATTTTTACTAAAAAGTCAGCATATTTTGCTGTATGTTGATGCATTCCATATCCTTCAGAGCCAAATAATAAAATATTATTTCCTTTCCATTCAATCTCTGTAAAATTTTTTTTACTATTTCCATCAAAACCATAAACCCAAAAATTTTTATCTTTTAAATTTTTTAATGTAGAATTAATATTGGATACCTCAAATATATTCATATATTCAATTGCTCCACTTGCAGCTTTATACATAAGTTTACTTTCATTTGGAAAATGCCTCTCTTTAACGATAATTCCATCAATATTAAAAGATGCAGCACTTCTTATTACCGAACCAATGTTTCTTGGATCAGTAACTCCATCTAAACAAGCGAAAGTAATATTTTTTTTTTCTTTTATAAAATCTTTGAGCGTTAAATTATCTAGATGCTCTATTTCTGCAACATAACCTTGGTGAAGTAAATTTTCTTTAGTGGAATATTTATCTAGTTCTTTTTTTGTTTTAAAGTAAACCTTTACTCCATCAAGAAGATTTCTATTTGGACTTTTACGATGTATATTTTTCTTACTTTCTTCAGTTAAAAAGACTCTTAAAACTGTTCTCCTTGGATTTCTTAAAGCCTCTATTACTGCATGTTGACCAACGATGAAAAAAGACGATTTATTCATAAATTACACATATTTTACACGTTTTTTTTAATATTTTCTTATTAAATCACGTGTTGCATTTGGACAAATAAAATATATAAAACGCATGTTGTTTGAAGCTTTATTGAACAAGGGGACACTTCCCCGAAGGGAGGGGTTCCAGAGCGGTCAAATGGGGCGGGCTGTAAACCCGTTGACTTCGGTCTTCGAAAGTTCGAATCTTTCCCCCTCCACCATTCAATAAATATTTAAATAATACTGGAGTGTAACTCTTGGGGTTGTGCGGGTGTAGTTCAATGGTAGAACGCTAGCCTTCCAAGCTGGATGTAAGGGTTCGATTCCCTTTACCCGCTCCAAGAAAATGAAATTAAAAATTAAATTGAGGTAAAAGTAATGTCGAAAGAAAAATTTGTAAGGAATAAACCGCATTGTAACATTGGTACAATTGGCCATGTCGACCACGGTAAAACAACTTTAACAGCAGCTATTACAAAAGTTTTAGCTGAGACAGGTGGCGCTACAGCTATTGCGTATGACCAAATTGATAAAGCTCCAGAAGAAAAAGAGAGAGGAATTACAATTTCTACAGCGCATGTTGAATATGAAACTGAAAAAAGACACTATGCACACGTAGATTGTCCAGGACACGCTGACTATGTGAAGAATATGATTACAGGTGCTGCACAAATGGATGGAGCAATATTAGTTGTGAATGCAGCTGATGGACCAATGCCGCAAACTAGAGAACACATCCTACTTGCAAGACAAGTTGGTGTACCTGCAATAGTGGTTTACTTAAATAAAGTAGATCAAGTTGATGATAAAGAAATGATTGATCTTGTTGAAGAGGAAATAAAAGAGTTATTAACTTCTTACAAATTTCCTGGTGACAAAACTCCGATTGCCAAAGGTTCAGCTCTTGCAGCAGTTGAAGGCAGAGATGATGAAATAGGAAAAAATTCAATTTTACAATTAATGAAAAATGTTGATGAGTTTATTCCACAACCTGATAGGCCAAAAGATAAAGATTTCTTAATGCCTGTTGAGGACGTTTTTTCAATTTCTGGAAGAGGTACTGTTGTAACAGGAAGAGTAGAGTCTGGGGTAATTAAAACTGGAGATGAAATTGAAATAGTTGGAATTAGAGAAACTAAGAAATCAGTTTGTACTGGAGTTGAAATGTTTAGAAAACTTTTAGACTCAGGAGAAGCTGGTGATAATATTGGTGTATTACTTAGAGGTGTAGAGAGAACAGATGTTGAGAGAGGTCAAGTGCTGTGTAAATCAGGTTCAGTAACTCCACATACTAAGTTCGAAGCTCAAGCTTATGTACTTAAAAAAGAGGAGGGAGGAAGACACACTCCATTTTTTACAAAGTATAGACCACAGTTTTATTTTAGAACAACAGATGTAACTGGTGAAGTTGAGTTACCTGCAGGTACAGAAATGGTTATGCCAGGTGATGATGCTAAATTTACAGTTAAATTAATCACCCCAATCGCCATGTCTGAAAAATTAAACTTTGCGATTAGAGAAGGTGGAAGAACTGTTGGAGCTGGAGTAGTAACTAAAATTATAGAGTAAACTCTATATAGGAGTGTAGCTCAATTGGTAGAGCGCCGGTCTCCAAAACCGGAGGCTGAGGGTTCGAGTCCCTCCGCTCCTGCCAATTAGGTTAGGATAAAAAATTATGAGAAACCCGATTAAATTTATTCAGGAAGTAAAGCAAGAGGCTTTCAAGGTATCCTGGCCAACTGGTAAAGAAACATTGCAAGGAGCATTGATGGTATTTTTAATGGCCTTAGTGATGTCATTATTTTTTCTTTTGTTAGATCAGGTTTTTAAATTTTTTTTAGAAATATTACTTAAAGTGAGTATCTAATGAAAAATTGGTATATTGTTCAATCGCATTCAAGCTTTGAGAATAAAGTAGCTGGATTAATCAAAGAAGAGGCAGATAAAGCTAAAATAGCAGATAAATTTGAGGAGATAATCGTTCCTACTCATGATGTAACTGAAGTGAAAAGAGGAAAAAGAATTCAAAGAAAAAAAAAATACTTTCCAGGATACGTCCTAATTAAAAGTGAAATGGATAATAGCATTTATCATATGATAAAAAATATAAAAAGAGTAAGTGGTTTTTTGGGGACAAAAGGCATGCCTGTTCCAGTATCTGATAAAGAAATTGAGAAAATATTAGGTCAAATAAAAGATGGTGTAGCTCAGCCAAAATCTGGTATAGAGTACAGCGTTGGTGAAAAAATACAGGTTGTGGATGGTCCTTTTGCATCATTCAGTGGTATGGTTGAAGAAATTGATGAGGAAAAATCTAGATTAAAAGTTTCAGTTTCTATTTTTGGTAGACCTACACCTGTAGATTTAGAATACAACCAAGTTGAGAAGGTAAGTTAATGGCAGCAAAAAAAGAAATAAGTGGTTATATAAAGTTACAAATTAAAGGAGGTCAAGCTAATCCAGCACCTCCAGTTGGCCCTGCATTAGGACAACGTGGTGTAAATATTATGGAATTTTGTAAAGCTTTTAATGATAAAACAAAATCACTAGCTGGAAAACCAGTTCCAGTAGAGATAACGGTTTATAAAGATAAAAAATTTGATTTTAAAATTAAATCACCGCCAGCATCGTTTTTTATAAGAGAAGCAGCAAAATTGAAAAGTGGTTCACAAGAGCCTGGAAGAAATATAGTTGCGTCAATTACAAAAAAACAAGCAGAGGAAATAGCAAAACAAAAAATGAGTGATTTAAATGCTTTAGATCTAGAACAAGCTGTAAAAATTATTGCAGGTTCTGCAAGATCGATGGGAATTGAGGTTAAAGATTAGTATGACATCAAAAAGATTTAAAAAACTTCCAGAAAAAACTAAAGAATTACCATCAGAATTAATTAACAAACTTTTGCCTTTAGTTAAAAAGAATTGCACGACCAAATTTGACGAGTCTTTAGATTTAAGTTTTCAAATAAACAATAAACAAAAGAAAAGTGAGTTAAACATTAGAACAGTTGTAAATCTTCCAGGCGGAACAGGAAAAAAAATAAAAGTTGCTGTCGTTTGTGAAGAAACAAAGACAGCAGAAGCAAAATCTGCTGGAGCAGATATTGTTGGTGGAGATGATTTTATAGAAAAAATTAAAAGTGGAGAAATGAATTTTGAAAAGTTAATTTGCACACCATCAATGATGATTAAACTATCCAAGTTAGGCAAGATACTTGGTCCAAAAGGTTTGATGCCAAATCCGAAATTAGGTTCTGTTACAGAAGATTTAAAGACCGCTATATCTGATGCTAAGTCTGGTCAAGTTGAAATTCGAAATGATAAAGATGGTAATATTGGTGTTAGTATAGGAAAAAAATCATTTAGTGATGACAAATTATTACAAAATTATAACGCAATAATAGATACATTAGAAAAAGAAAAATCAAACTATACTGTGAAAGGTGATTTAATTAAATCAGCTTTTATCACATCAACAATGGGAGTTTCTTACAAACTTAAACTTGGTAAAAATATATAAATATTATGATGAATAAAGAACAAAAGAAAAATTATATTACTGAAATGACAACACAGTTTGAAAACAGTAAGGCTATAATGGTTACTCATTATCAGGGTTTAACAATGGCACAACTGGATGAATTAAGATCTAAAATGAGAGAAAAGGGAATAATTTTTAAAATTACCAAAAATAGAATTACAAAATTAGCTTTAGAAAAAACAAAGTGTAAAGATTTATCAAATTTATTCACTGGTCCAACAGCTGTCGCTTTTGGGGAAGATGCAATAATGTCAGCAAGAATTTTGTCAAAATTTGCAAAAGATAACGTGAATCTTAAATTAATCGGTGGAATGATGAATAATGAGGTTCTTGATCAAGCTGGGGTAATGAATGTAGCAAATTTACCTACTTTAGATGAGGCAAGAGCCAATATTGTGGGTATTTTGAACGCATCTGCTTCAAAATTAATAAGTATTTTACTTGCACGATCGGAAAAAATGAGTAGTTTACCCCCAGAAATTTCTGAAACTAAACCTAAAGAGTAGATTATATGCCAGACCTAAATAAAATTATAGAGGATTTATCAAGCTTGACAGTTGCTGAAGCTGCTGAGCTTTCAAAACAATTAGAGGAAAAGTGGGGTGTAACTCCAATGGCAGCAGCAGCACCAGCAGCAGCTGGCGGTGCGGCAGCAGCAGAAGATAAAGATGATTTTACAATCATGTTAGTTTCTGCAGGTGACAAAAAAATCAATGTCATTAAGGAAGTTAGAGCAGCAACATCACTTGGCTTGAAAGAAGCAAAAGACCTTGTAGAGGGTGCACCAAAAGAAGTTAAAACTGGTGTTCCAAAAAAAGAAGCTGAAGAAATCAAGGCGAAGTTAGAAGCTGCAGGCGCAAAAGTAGAACTTAAATAATTTAAAAGGATTTTTTTTAGTACTGGTTAACGTTCTAATCAGTATTAGACTATAGATGCAACTATCTTTTACAGAAAAAAAGAATATTAGAAAAAGTTTTGGTAAACTTAAAGAAAGCCTGTCAATACCAAACTTAATTGAAGTTCAAAAAAATTCATATGATGAATTAACCCATTATAATCCTGATGCAGGTGAACTTACAAAAGGTTTCGATAGAGTATTCAAAAGTATTTTTCCAATTGAGGATCTGAATGATAAGGCAACTTTAGAATATGTTTCTTATAGACTCGAAAAACCAAAATTTGATGTTGAGGAATGTATTGCAAGAGGCCTAACTTATTCCTCAGCACTAAAATGTACCTTGAGGTTAGTCGTCTATGAAATAGATCAAGAAAATAATACTAAAGACATATTATCAGCTAAAGAACAAGAAGTTTATATGGGTGAAGTGCCAATGATGACAAACAGTGGAACTTTTATAACGAATGGGGTTCAAAGAGTAGTTGTTAATCAAATGCATAGAAGTCCAGGAGTTTTTTTTGATCATGACAAAGGAAAAACTCATGCAAGTGGAAAATTACTATTTAATTGTAGAGTAATTCCAAATAGAGGTTCATGGTTAGACTTTGAATATGATGTTAAAGATTTCTTGTATTTTAAGATTGATAGAAAAAAGAAAATATTAGCAACAACTTTATTACTCGCTCTTGGCTATTCTAAATCCGAAATAGTAAATGAATTTTATGAAAAAGAAAATTACGTATTTGATACAAAAACAGAGAAATGGAAAACAAAGTTTAATCCTGAAAGTTACAAATCAAAAAACTTTTCTGAAGAAGTAATAGATGCAAAAACAGGCAAAGTAATAATTAAAGCTGGAGAAAAAATAAACTATCTAAGTGCAAAGAAATTATCAAATGATGGTTTGAGGGATATATTTGTATCTAAAGAATCTTTATATGGCAAATTTTTACACTCAGATATTAAAATAGGTAGTGAGGAAAATGAAACTTTCAAAATAGGTACTGAACTTAATGAGACAATAATTGACAAAATTATAGAGTCAAAAATTTACTCATTGGACATATCAATTACAAACTCTATTAATAAAGGACCATATTTACTAACAACAATTCTAAATGACAAAAACAATACTAAGGATGAAGCGATTACAGAAATTTATAAAATGCTTAGACCTGGTGAACCACCAACAATTGAAATAGCTTCACAAATTTTTAATAATTTATTTTTTAGTTCTGACAGGTATGATTTGTCTGATGTTGGAAGAGTTAAAATGAACTCAAGACTAAACCTTGAGTGCTCAGATAAAATTACAATACTAAGAAATGACGATATTATTGCGATAATTCATAAAATGCTTGATTTGAGAGACGGAAAGGATGAAGTTGACGATATAGATCATTTAGGAAACAGAAGGGTAAGATCAGTTGGTGAATTAGTAGAAAATCAAGCTCGTATAGGTGTTTACAGAATGGAAAGAGCTATAAAAGAAAAAATGACAACTCTAGATGTAGAGTCTGCAATGCCCCAAGATTTAATAAATGCCAAACCCTTAACAATTTCACTTAAAGATTTTTTTGCAAGTTCCCAGTTATCTCAATTTATGGATCAAACAAATCCACTTTCAGAAATTACACACAAAAGAAGAGTTTCTGCACTTGGCCCCGGCGGATTAACAAGAGAAAGAGCTGGTTTTGAAGTAAGAGATGTTCATCCAACTCACTATGGTAGAATTTGTCCAATAGAAACTCCGGAAGGACCTAATATTGGTTTGATAAATAGTTTATCTACTTATGCTAAAATTAACAAATATGGTTTCATAGAAAGTCCTTATAAAAGAGTGAAAAATGGTGTTGTACAGGATAATGTTGAGTATTTGTCAGCAATGGAGGAAACAAAGTTTACTATTGCTCAAGCGAATACAAAAATAGACAAAAATGGAAAAATTATTGAGGAATTAGTTTCATGCAGACAAAATTTAAATTTTCTATTATCTAAGCCAGAAACAATAGATTATATAGACGTTTCACCCAAACAATTAGTTTCAGTAGCTGCTTCATTAATTCCCTTCCTAGAAAATGATGATGCTAATAGGGCTTTAATGGGATCAAACATGATGAGACAAGCAGTTCCTTTATTAAAACCTGAAGCACCTCTAGTTGGTACAGGAATTGAAAGTGATGTTGCACTAGACTCAGGTGTGACCATTGTTGCTAAAAGAGACGGTATTGTTGATAGAATTGACGGTAAAAGAATAGTTATAAAAGTAACAGAAGATATTGATCTTTCAAAATCAGGTGTAGATATATATAATTTACAAAAGTTTAAAAGATCTAACCAAAATACTTGCATAAACCAACGACCATTAGTTAGAGTTGGTGATAAAGTAAAATCTGGAGACATAATTGCCGATGGTCCTTCGACAAAACTTGGAGAACTGGCTTTGGGAAAAAATGTAACTGTAGCTTTTATGCCATGGCAAGGCTATAATTTTGAGGATTCAATATTAATTTCTGAAAGATGTGTGACGGATGATGTTTTTACATCAGTTCATATAGTTGAGTATGAAATTATGGCAAGAGATACAAAGCTTGGTGAAGAAGAAATTACAAGAGATATTCCTAATGTTAATGAAGAGGCTCTAAAAAATTTAGATGAGTCAGGAGTAGTTTACATTGGTGCTGAGGTAAACGCGGGAGATATTTTAGTTGGTAAAGTTACACCGAAAGGTGACTCAGCATCAGGGCCAGAGGAAAAACTTTTAAGGTCTATATTTGGGGAGAAAGCTATTGATGTAACTGATACATCACTAAGAATGTCAAGAGGTAGTAGTGGAACTGTAGTTGATGTAAGAGTTTTCAATAGACATGGAATTGAGAAAGACGAAAGATCTATTACTATAGAAAGAGCTGAAATAGAACAAGTACAACAAGATAAAATTGTTGAAGAGGAAATTTTAGAAAGAAGTATTAAACAACGAGTTTCACAAATTTTGTCAGGATCATCTTTAAGTAAAAAAATTAAGAATTTAGAGGTTGGTGTTAAATTAGATTTTGACCAAATAAATCAGTTAAACATTAATGATGTATTTAAAATGGTAACAAATAATTCAAAAGATGAAGTAGCTTTAGCTCAACTTAAAGACCAATTTAATAAAGCTAAACAGGATATTACCGAAAGATTTGAGGACAAAGTTCTTAAAATAAGAAGTGGTGATGATTTGTTACCTAGTGTTATGAAAATGGTCAAAGTATTTGTTGCTATTAAAAGAAGATTGAGACCTGGAGATAAAATGTCAGGTCGTCATGGAAATAAAGGTGTAGTCAGTAAAATTGTTCCAGTTGAGGATATGCCTTATAGAGAAGATGGTCGGGCAGTAGATATTGTTTTAAACCCTTTAGGAGTACCAAGTAGAATGAATGTTGGTCAAATTTTAGAAACTCATTTAGGTTGGGCGTGTAAAGAGTTTGGTCAAGAGATAAAAAAATTAGTAAATGAAAATAATAAAAAAATGGAAAAAACTGAAAAGATTCAAAGTTTTTTAAAATCAGTTTATGGAAAAGAAATTTTCGAGGATAAAGTTGATAAATTAAGCAAAAGTGAATTTAAGGATCTTTGTGAAAATCTCCAAAATGGAATAGCAATATCAACACCAGTTTTTGATGGAGCAAAAGAAAAAAATGTTACCGAAATGTTGGAATTAGCTAAATTACCAGCTTCAGGCCAAACTTATTTATGGGATGGTAGAACTGGTGAAAGATTTGATAGACCAGTTACTGTTGGAATAATTTATATGTTAAAACTTCATCACTTAGTTGAAGATAAAATTCATGCTAGGTCTACAGGTCCTTATAGTTTAGTAACTCAACAACCTTTAGGTGGAAAAGCTCAATTAGGAGGACAAAGATTTGGTGAAATGGAAGTTTGGGCTTTAGAAGCATATGGAGCTTCTTACACATTGCAAGAAATCTTAACTGTAAAGTCAGACGATGTTGCTGGTCGTGTGAAAGTTTATGAAACTATCGTTAAAGGTGAAGAGAACTTTGAGTCAGGTATTCCTGAGTCCTTTAATGTTTTAGTCAAAGAAATAAAATCATTAGCTTTAAATGTAGAACTAAATTAATTATGAAAAAAGAATTATCAGATTTATTTAAAAATTCAGAAATTTCAGAGGCTCAAAATTTTAACAGTATAAAAATTTCTCTTGCAAGCCCTGAAAAAATTAAATCATGGACTTATGGTGAAATTAAAAAACCAGAAACAATTAATTATAGAACTTTTAGACCTGAAAAAGATGGTTTGTTTTGTGCAAGAATCTTTGGTCCAATCAAAGATTATGAGTGTTTGTGCGGAAAATATAAAAGAATGAAATTTAGAGGAATTATTTGCGAAAAATGTGGTGTTGAAGTTACTAAATCAAATGTAAGAAGAGAACGAATGGGACATATAAATTTGGCAACACCAGTTGCACATATTTGGTTCTTGAAATCACTACCAAGCAGAATTGCCTTAGCTGTAGATATGAAACTAAAAGAGATTGAAAGGGTTTTGTATTTTGAAAATTTTATTGTTATTGAACCTGGTTTAACGGGTCTACAAAAAAATCAATTATTAAATGAAGAAGAATTAGCTAAGTATCAAGATGAGTATGGTGAGGAAGCTTTTACAGCAGGTATCGGTGCAGAAGCTGTTCTCGAGATGCTAAAAAATTTAGATTTAGAATTAGAAAAAAGTAATCTTGTTAAATATATTAAAGATACAAAATCTAAAGTTAATGAAGAAAGAGCTATAAAAAGGTTAAAATTAATAGAGTCTTTTATTGAAACAGGACAAAAACCCGAATGGATGATCATGACTGTGGTACCAGTCATTCCACCTGAATTGAGACCTTTAGTTCCATTAGATGGCGGAAGATTTGCTACATCAGACTTAAATGATTTGTATAGAAGAGTGATAAATAGAAATAATCGTCTGAAAAGATTAATGGATCTGAAAGCACCAGACATAATTGTTAGAAATGAAAAACGAATGCTTCAAGAGTCAGTTGATGCATTATTTGACAATGGTAGAAGAGGAAGAGTTATTACAGGAACAGGAAAAAGGCCATTAAAATCTTTAGCTGAGATGCTCAAAGGAAAACAAGGTAGATTTAGACAGAACCTATTAGGTAAAAGAGTTGACTATTCTGGAAGATCAGTAATTGTAGTAGGTCCAGATTTAAAACTTCACGAATGTGGTTTGCCTAAAAAAATGGCATTAGAGTTATTTAAACCTTTTCTATATGCAAGATTAAATAAATTAGGTTTAGCATCAACTATTAAGCAGGCAAAAAAATTAGTTGAAAAAGAAACCAATGCAGTATGGGATGCATTGGAGCTAATTGTAAGAGAACATCCTGTATTATTAAACAGAGCCCCAACACTTCACAGGCTTGGTGTTCAAGCATTCGAACCTAAATTGATAGAAGGAGACGCTATAGAACTTCATCCATTAACTTGTGCAGCTTTTAACGCTGACTTTGACGGTGATCAAATGGCTGTTCATGTTCCATTGAGCCTTGAGGCTCAACTTGAAGCAAGAATATTAATGTTATCTACAAATAATATCTTATCACCTTCAAATGGAAAACCTATTATTGTTCCAAGTCAAGACATGATTTTAGGTATTTACTATTTATCTCAAGAGCCTCTGACTGAAAAACCATCTGGATATTTTTTAAATGCGGACCAAATTGAATTTGCGTTATCTTCTGGCCAGATTAAGGTTCATAGTACAATTATTTCAAGATTTGAAACAAAAGATGAAAAAGGTAATAAGAAATTTGAAAAATATACTTCTACAGCTGGTAGATTCCTGCTAGCTAATTTACTTCCTAAAAATTCAAATATAAAATTTTCTTTAGTTGATAGATTGCTACCTAAAAAAATTGTTTCAGAAATAATTGATATCGTATTTAGATTTTGTGGTCAAAAAACTACCGTTATTTTTTGTGATAAATTAAAAGATTTAGGATTTAAACATGCCTTTAAAGCAGGAATTTCATTTGGTAAAGATGATTTAGTAATACCTGCAAATAAAACTCAGTTAATAGAAGATACAAAAAAATTGATTGCTGATTATGAAACACAATATTCCGAAGGTTTGATTACAAGGGGAGAAAAATATAACAAAGTAGTTGATGCATGGTCTAAATGCACAGATAAAGTTGCTGGTGAGATGATGAAAGGTATTTCAGCAACAGAAAAAACATCAAAAGGACTTAAAATTAATTCAGTATTTATGATGGCTGATAGTGGTGCTAGAGGATCTGCAGCTCAAATGAAACAACTTGCTGGCATGAGAGGTTTAATAGCAAAACCATCAGGAGAGATTATTGAAAGTCCAATCACATCTAATTTTAAGGAGGGTTTAACAGCTCTTGAATATTTCAATTCTACCCATGGTGCAAGAAAAGGTTTGGCTGATACTGCACTTAAAACTGCAAGTTCTGGTTACCTAACAAGAAGATTGTGTGATGTGGCACAAGATTTAACAATAACTAAAAAAGAGTGTGATTGTAAAAAACCTGGTTTTATAGAACTTTCTGAAATCTTGGAAGGTGGTAATGTTGTTGTAAGTATATCTGAGAGAGCGCTTGGAAGAATAGCATTTGATGATGTTAAACATCCTTTAACCGGAGAAATTATAATTAAAAAATCATCCATGATTGATGAGGCTGCATGTGATTTAATTGACGCTGCTGGCATTAAGTCAATAAAAGTTTATTCAGTCATGACATGTGGTTCAAAAGAGGGTGTTTGTGCAATCTCTTATGGTAGAGATTTATCAAGAGGTAAAATGGTTCATGTTGGTGAAGCAATTGGTATGATATCTGCTCAATCAATCGGTGAACCAGGTACGCAATTAACAATGAGAACATTTCACGTAGGTGGGACAGCTTCAGTAAAACAAGATTCTCAAATAGTAACCAAAACAGATGGGATTTTAAAAATTATTAATTCAAATATTTTGGAAGATTCAAAAAAGAATCTAATTGTTATGGGAAGAAATACTCAATTATCTATTGAAGATGATAATGGTGTTCAAACTGCGATTTATAAAGTTGCATATGGTTCAAAATTATTTTTTAAAAATGGAGACAAAGTTAAAGCAAATACAAAAATTTGTGAGTGGGATCCATACACAACACCTGTTATTGCAGAGAAAAGTGGTATAGCAAGCTATGTTGATTTGATTGACGGTGTATCAATTCAAGAAACAACTGACGATGCTACTGGTATTTCATCAAAATCTGTTGTTGATTGGAGATCTCAATCTAAAAGCACAGATTTAAAACCAAGAATTACTTTGAGAGATGAAAAAGGTAACGTAATTAAAAAAGCAGATGACAATGAGGCAAGATATTATTTAGTACCAGATTCCATTTTATCTGTAAAAGACGGTCAAAAAGTTTCTGCAGGTGATGTAATTGCAAGATTACCAAAAGAAACAACTAAAACTAAAGATATAACTGGGGGTCTCCCAAGAGTTGCTGAATTATTTGAGGCGAGAAAAGCAAAAGACAGTGCAATTATTGCAGAAAATGATGGACAAGTTGTTTTTGGAAAAGAAGTTAGAGGTAAACAAAGAGTTTCAATTGTGCCAGAGGATGGATCTGAGCCTTCTAACTATCTAATACCAAAAGGTAAGCATATAAACTTTAATCAAGGTGAAAAAATTCAAAAAGGTGAACATTTACTAGACGGAGTACCTTTACCACATGATATTTTAAGAATTAAAGGCATAAAAGATTTAACAGAATATTTTGTAAATCAAGTTCAAGAGGTTTACAGATTACAAGGAGTAATAATTAATGATAAACATATTGAAACTATTTTAAGGCAAATGTTAAAAAAAGTTGAGGTTAAATCACCAGGTGACTCGTCTTATTTACCAGGTGAGATCGTTGATAGGATAAAATTTGAAAATATGAATGAAAAATTAAAATCAGAAGGTAAAAAAACAGCAGTAGGAGAAAGAGTTTTAATGGGTATAACTAAAGCTTCACTCCAAACCGAGTCATTTATATCTGCAGCTTCATTCCAAGAAACAACAAGAGTCCTAACTGATGCAGCGATAAAAGGCAAAATTGACCCTTTGAATGGGCTTAAGGAAAATGTAATAGTTGGTAGATTGGTTCCAGCTGGCACTGGTAACATTAAGAATAAATGGAATAAAAAAGCCCTTGAAGATGATAACGAGTTCTTATCTGAACAGGAAAAAATCGAGGCTTCCGAAACTCAAGCAAATCAATAGAAAAAATTCATTAAAAACATAGTTTTGATTTGACAAAATCTAATTAATTAGTATTTTGGCGATATTTTTGGTTGGAATGTAGTACCATTTAGATGTACTAAACGCTGCCATGAATAACCTGTCAGTTATTTCATTCAAAAATATTAAATTAATTAATTAAAATTTTATGCCAACTATTAATCAGTTGTTAAGAAAAAAAAGAACTAAACCACTTGCAAGAAATAAAGTTCCTGCACTTGAAAAACAACCTTTAAAACGAGGTGTTTGTGTAAAAGTATATACAACAACACCAAAAAAACCTAACTCAGCACTTAGAAAAGTTGCTAGGGTTAGATTGTCAAATGGATATGAAGTTACAGCTTATATTCCAGGTGAAGGTCATAATTTACAGGAACATTCAGTAGTTTTGATTAGAGGCGGTAGAGTTAAAGATCTACCAGGAGTTAGATATCATATATTAAGAGGTAATTTAGATACGCAAGGTGTTGCTAATAGGAAACAAAGAAGATCTTTATACGGTACAAAAAAAGGTAAGTAATATGTCTAGAAAAAAAACTCAACCAAAAAAGAATATAATTCCAGATGCAAAATTCAAATCTACAATTATTCCCAAATTAATTAATTCAATTATGTATGATGGTAAAAAAGGTATAGCTGAAAAGATTGTGTACGATGCTATCAATAAAATAAAAACTAAATCTAAAGAAGAACCAATAAATATTTTTAATGAGGCTATAAATAATATTAAACCAACTGTTGAGGTTAGATCTAGAAGAGTTGGAGGTGCGACCTATCAAGTACCAGTCGAAGTCAAAAGTAAAAGAGCTCAAGCATTAGCAATAAGATGGTTAGTTGACTCTGCTAGAAAAAGAAAAGATAAAAATATGTCTGATAGAATTTTTAATGAACTTTATGATGCATACGAAAAAAAAGGTGCTGCAGTTAAAAAAAGAGAGGATGTGCATAAAATGGCAGAGTCTAATAAAGCTTTTGCACATTTTAGGTGGTAAAGACTATGTCTAGAACACATACTTTAGATAAATATAGAAACATTGGTATTATGGCACATATAGATGCTGGTAAAACAACAACTACTGAAAGAATTTTATACTATACTGGTAAAAGTCATAAGATTGGAGAAGTCCATGACGGTGCTGCGACTATGGACTGGATGGAACAAGAACAAGAAAGAGGAATAACAATTACATCTGCTGCTACTACATGTTTTTGGCAAGACCATAGAATTAATATTATTGATACACCAGGCCATGTTGATTTTACAATTGAAGTCGAAAGATCTTTAAAAGTTTTAGATGGAGCTGTAGCCGTGTTTGATGGAGTTGCAGGTGTAGAACCACAATCAGAAACTGTATGGAGACAAGCTGATAAATATAAAGTTCCAAGAATATGTTTTGTTAACAAACTTGATCGAACTGGAGCAGATTTTTTTAGATGTGTAGACATGATTAAAGATAGACTAGGAGCAAAACCTTTAGTTTTACAAATCCCAGTCGGAATTGAAGCCTCTTTAACTGGGGTGGTTGATCTGGTAAAAATGAAGGCTCAAATTTGGAAGAATGAGGCTTTAGGAGCTGAATGGGAGTATAAAGATATACCTGATGATCTAAAAGAAATTTCAAATAGATATAGAACAGAGTTGGTAGAATTAGCTGTTGAACAAGATGAAAAATTAATGGAAAGTTATTTGAATGGTGATGAAATTAAAGAAGATGATTTAATTAAATGTATTAGAAAAGGAACTTTGAATTTCAGTTTTGTACCTGTATTGACCGGATCAGCCTTTAAGAACAAGGGTGTTCAACCTTTACTAGACGCTGTGGTAAATTATTTACCAAGTCCAGTTGATATAAATTCTATTAAAGGGACCAAGCTAGGGTCAAATGAGGAAATTGAAATGAAATTTGAGGATAATGCACCATTTTCAGCTTTAGCTTTCAAAGTCGCAAATGATCCTTTCGTGGGCTCTTTAACATTTATAAGAGTTTATTCAGGAACAATAAAATCAGGAACAGCAATTTATAACTCTTCAACTGACAAAGAAGAGCGAGTTGGTAGAATGTTATTAATGCATGCTAACTCAAGAGAAGACATTAAAGAGGCTAATGCGGGTGATATAATATCTTTAGCTGGTTTAAAAAATACCATGACAGGTCACACTTTATGTAACAAAGATAACCCAGTTTTATTAGAACCAATGGAATTCCCAGATCCTGTTATTGAAATAGCTGTTGAGCCTAAAACAAAAGGTGATCAAGAAAAAATGGGCGAAGCTTTAGCTAGATTAGCGAAAGAAGATCCTTCATTTAGAGTATCATCAGACGAAGAGTCTGGACAAACTATCATTAAGGGTATGGGTGAATTACATTTAGATATAATTGTAGATAGAATGAAAAGAGAGTTCAAAGTTGAAGCAAATGTAGGAGCTCCACAAGTTGCTTATAGAGAAACAATCGAAAAATCTGCTCAATTTGAATACATTCATAAAAAACAAAGTGGTGGTGCAGGACAATTTGCTAAAGTAAAACTTTTAGTTGAACCACAAGATCCGGGTGAAGGCAGACTTGTTGAAAGTGCGATTAAAGGTGGCGCAATACCGAAAGAATTTATACCTGGAGTGGAAAAAGGAATCGAAACTGTTTCGGATAGTGGAATTTTAGCTGGTTTCCCAATGATTGATTACAAAGTTACAATCGTGGATGGATTACACCATGATGTAGACTCAAGTGTTTTGGCTTTTGAATTAGCAAGCAGGGCTTGTTTTAAAGAAGCATGCACGCAAGGTGGTCTCAAACTACTAGAACCAATTATGAGAGTTGAAGTGGTTACACCAGAAGATTATATGGGTGATGTAATTGGTGATTTGAATAGTAGGAGAGGGCAAATAAGTACTCAAGAACAAAGAGGTAATGCTACTGTAATAACTGCAATGGTTCCATTAGCAAATATGTTTGGATATATAAACAGTTTAAGGTCAATGTCTCAAGGTAGAGCTCAATATTCGATGTTTTTCGATCACTACTCAAAAGTTCCACAGAATGTTCAAGATGAAGTAACCAAAAAGGTGGCTGGTTAAAATGGAAAAACAGAATATCAGAATAAAACTTAGAGCTTACGATAATAAAATATTAGATGCTTCTACAGAGGAAATAGTAAATACAGTAAAAAGAACAGGAGCAACAATAAAAGGACCAATTCCATTACCTACAAGAATAGAAAGATACACAGTATTAAGGTCACCTCATATTGATAAAAAGAGTAGAGAACAATTTGAGTCTAGAACTCATAAAAGATTAATAGATATAATTGAGCCAACTCCTCAAACAGTTGAGGCTTTAATGAAACTTGATTTAGCTTCTGGTGTTGATGTGGAGATTAAGATTTAGATATGAGTGAAATAGCATTGATTGGAAAAAAAATTGGTATGACTAGAGAATTTTACAAAACAGGTCAATTGGTGCCTGTCACAGTGTTAAAAATGGAAAAAGCTAGAGTTATTCATATCATTGATGAAGAAAAAAGAGGCTACAAAGCTATTCAACTAGGATTTGGAAAAATCAAAAATTCCAAACTTACAAAAGCAATGAAAGGATATTTTGCGAAAAAAAACACTGAAGCAAAAAAAAAACTCAAAGAGCACAGGGTTCTAGACACATCTATTTATAAAGAAGGGAATGAATTTGGTCTTGAAATTTTTAAAGATGTAAAATTTGTTGATACCAGATCGAAAACTATTGGAAAAGGGTTTGCGGGAGCAATGAAAAGACACAATTTTGGTGGTTTAAGAGCTACTCATGGTGTTTCAATATCTCACAGATCACATGGTTCAACAGGACAAAGACAAGATCCTGGAAAAGTATTTAAAGGAAAAAAGATGGCTGGTCATATGGGTGATAAATTGAGAACAATGCAAAATATTGAGATTGTAAAAGCAGATTTAGAAAATGAATTACTCTATCTAAAAGGTTCAATTCCTGGTTCAAAAAATTCTGAAATAATTGTAAAAAAATCTGTCAAGAATGTTAAGAAAAAGACTATAGATGAAAAAATAAAAGCTATCGAGTTAGCTAAAAAAACACCTGATAAAAAGAAAAAATAATGAAAATAGAAAAACTTAATTTAAATGGAAAAAAAGACTCAATGGAAGTGCTTGACGCGGTTTTTTCTGCAAAAATTAATAAAAAACTGATAAATAACGTTTTATATAAAACTAATGCTAACTATAAAAAACGTCATGCTAAAACTAAGCAACAAAACGAGGTTTCTGGTCCAACATCAAAAATTTATGCTCAGAAGGGCACAGGAAACGCTCGACATGCTAGTAGAAAAGCGCCAATATTCGTAGGTGGAGGTGTTGCTCACGGACCAAAAGGAGAATTAGCTTACAAAATAAGAAAATTAAATAAAAGTGAAAAGAGGTTAAGCATAGCTTCTCTGATAAGTGAAAAAAATAAACATAACAATCTTATAATTTTTACAGATTTTACATCTGAAATTAAGAAAACCAAGGATATGTGCAGTATTTTAAAAAAATTTGATATAATTAACTCACTTATAATTTTAGATAAAGTATCTAAAGATAAAGTAGAAAAATCGATAAGAAATATTCCGAATATAAAAGTGACAGATGTAAATCATTTTAGTGCATTTGATATTGTAAAATTTAATAAAATTGTTTTCACAGAAAGTTCAGTAAAAGAACTAGAAAAGAGATATATATAATGAGTGCGATACATTTATACGATAAAATTTTATCACCACATGTAACAGAAAAATCTACAAATCTTTCTGAACAAAATAAAATTGTTTTTAAAGTCCCCTCTAATGCTAATAAAAGAAATTTAAAAAATAATATAGAAAAAATATTTAAAGTAAATGTTGTAAAGATAAACATTATAAATAAAAAAAATAGAATTAAACTTACTAGAGGTAAAAAAGTTAGGATTTCTGGATTTAAAAAAGCAATAATTACATTAAAAAAAGGTCAAAGTATTGACTTAACAACAGGAATTTAAAAAGATGGGACTAAAAACTTTTAAACCTTATACAAAATCAACAAGAGGAACAATTTTAGTTGATAGAGCAGAATTGTGGAAAGGAAAACCATTTAAAAAACTCTTGTCGCCTAAAAATGCAATGAAAGGGAGAAATAATAATGGCCATATAACATCTATCAATAGAGCTGGAGGACATAAGAAAATGTATAGACATGTTGATTTTTACAGAAAAAAATTTGACATGTTAGCTACTGTTGAGAGAATTGAGTACGATCCAAATAGATCTTGCTATATCATGTTGGTAAAATTTGAGGATAATACTTATGCATATTATCTTGCTCCACAAAAGATTAAAGTTGGAGATAAAATTGAAAATGGAACAAAAAAGGAAATTAAGATTGGAAATTGTATGCCTTTGTATGACATTCCAGTAGGAATAAGTATCCACAATGTGGAAATTCAGCCAGGTGGTGGTGGAAAACTAGCTCGTTCAGCTGGTACTTCAGTAACAATTAGTGGTGTTGATGGAAATTATAGTTTGATAAAATTAGCATCTGGAGAGGTCAGAAAGATAGATTCAAGATCACTGGCAACAATAGGAGTATTAAGTAATCCTGATCAGAAAAATATTAAGATTGGAAAAGCAGGAAGATCCAGATGGCTGGGAAGAAGACCACACACTAGGGGTGTTGTAAAAAATCCAGTGGACCATCCACATGGTGGTGGTGAGGGAAAATCAGCCGGAGGTAGGCATCCTGTTTCTCCCACTGGTCAATCTGCTAAAGGTTTAAAAACTAGAGACAATAAAAGAACTGATAGATTTATTGTTAAAAGAAGAAATAAAAGAAAGGATACTAAATAATGGCTAGAGCGATTTGGAAAGGTCCTTTTGTAGAGGAAAGTTTAATGAAAAAAGTTGATAAATATAAAACGAGCCCAAAAAAAATACCCATTAAAACTTGGTCAAGAAAATCAACTATAATCCCAGATTTTGTTGGTGTAAGCTTTTTAATATATAATGGAAAAAAATTTATCCCAATTACAATTTCAGAAGATATGGTTGGACACAAACTAGGTGAATTTGCACCTACAAGAACTTTTTTTGGTCATACTCCTGCAGACAAAAAAGCTAAACCAGCAGAAACAGTGGAAAAGAAATAAAAATGAGTAAAAAAAAGAAAATTGATAAAAATAAAGATAAATATATTAGATCTGTAAATAACAACGTCAGATCAAGTATAAGAAAACTAAATCCAATTTTAAGAAATATTGTTGGAAAAAAAGTTGAACTAGCAATTAGGGATTTACAATTTTCAGAAAAAAGAATTACTAAAGATATCAGAAAAACTATTAGTTCAGCAGTGGCTAATGCCGAAAATAATTTTCAATATGATATTGATAAATTAATAATTAAAGAAGCTTATTGTGGAAAAAAGATTACAATGAAAAGATTTAGACCAAGAGCCAAAGGTAGAGCCGCACCTATTTTGAAACCTTATTCAAGTGTTACAATTATTTTATCAGAAGTTAAAAAAATGGAGAGTCATGGGACAAAAAGTTAATCCTGTTGGTTTTAGATTAGGCGTTAATAGAGGATGGGACTCTGTATGGTATGCCAAAAAAAAAGATTTTGGAAATTACCTAATCGAAGATTTTAAAATAAGAGAATACATAAAAAAAAATGTAATTAACTCTGGTGTTTCAAAAGTTATGATCGAGAGAACGTCTAATAAATGCTATGTTACAATTTACACTTCAAGACCTGGTTTTGTAATTGGAAAAAAAGGTAGTGATATAGATAAAATTAAAAGCAATCTATCAAAATTTACATCAAATGAGGTTACTTTAAATATAAAAGAAGTTAAAAAACCTGAAACTAATGCATATTTAGTAGCTGAAAATATTGCGCAACAATTAGTTAAAAGAATCTCTTATAGAAGAGCAATGAAGAGGGCAATGCAGTCTTGTCTTAGACTAGGTGCTAAAGGAATTAAAGTTTCAGTTAGTGGTAGACTAGGTGGAAATGAGATAGCAAGAACAGAATGGTTAAGAGATGGAAGTATACCATCTCACACATTAAGAGCAGATATTGATTATGCAGAAGCTGAAGCGCTCACTACTTATGGAATTATTGGGATTAAAGTATGGATTTATAAAGGGGAAGTTTTTGCAAAGGAATTTAGTCAAGAAACAAACAAAGTAACTCCTAAGGAAGGAAAAGAATAGCATGTTACAACCAGTAAGAACCAAATGGAGAAAAGCGCATAAAGGAAGAATACATGGAACTGCCTCTAGAGCACATTTGATAAATTATGGTGCTTATGCTCTTAAAGCTTTAACACCAGATCGAGTTACAGGAAAACAAATAGAAGCCGCCAGAGTTGCTTTAACTAGACATATGAAAAGACAAGGTAGAGTTTGGACAAGAATTTTTCCTAATATCCCTGTTTCCAAAAAACCAATAGAAGTAAGAATGGGAAAAGGAAAAGGATCACCAGAATATTATGCTTGCAGAGTAAAACCTGGGAGAATTTTATTTGAGGTAGATGGTGTTTCTGAACAAATTGCTAAAGAGGCTTTGTATAAAGCTTCTGCTAAATTACCTATCAAAACAAAAACAATAAAGAGATTTGCTTAATAATGGTTATGAAAAAAAAAGATACAAAAACATTATCGAAAGACGAAATGAAAAAAAATATTGATAAATTGAAAAAGGATTTGTTTAATTTTAGATTTCAAAAAGTAAATTCTCAAATAACTAATCCAGCTAAAATAGGGGAAACAAAAAAAGCGATTGCAAGATTAAAAACATTATTAAAGGATAAAATTAATGCCTAAGAAAATTTTAACAGGTATAGTGGTTAGCGACAAACCTAACAAAACAATTACGGTTTTGGTTGAACGAAAATATTCACATCCATTACTTAAAAAAGTAATTAAAGTTCAAAAAAAATATAATGCACATGATGAAAATAATAAATTTAAAAATGGTGACAAAGTTTCAATTATTGAAAGTAAACCATTCTCAAAAAACAAAAAATTTCAGGTAATGGAGACAATAAAATAATGATACAAGTACAAACAGAATTACAAGTCGCAGATAATACTGGAGCAAAAAAGATTGAATGTATCAAAGTTCTAGGTGGTTCTAAAAGAAGATACGCAAGCATAGGTGATACTATTGTAATTGCAGTAAAAGAAGCTATTCCAAAAGGTAAAGTTAAAAAGGGATCTGTACATAAGGCAGTTGTAGTAAGAGTAAAAAAAGGTATTCATAGAGATGATGGATCAAAAGTAAAATTTGATAGTAATGCAGCAGTTTTAGTTGATGATAAAGGAGAACCCGTAGGAACGAGAATTTTTGGTCCAGTAACAAGAGAGCTAAGAAATAGAGGGCAAATGAAAATAATTTCATTAGCACCAGAGGTATTATAATGATTAAAAAAGGTTTGAGAGTAAAAATTTTATCAGGAAAAGATAAAAAAAAAGAAGGTGAAGTAATTGAGATAGATCGATCAAACAACAGAGCTAAAGTAAAAGATATAAATATGGTTAAAAAACATGTTAAAACTACAAAAGAAAAAAAAGGCGGAATTTTTTCTAAAGAAAGTTTTATAAATATTTCTAATTTAAAATTAATTAATGAAGTTACCAATAAAAAAGATGAGGCTAAAAAGTAATGACACCGAGATTAAAAGAACTTTATTATAAAGAAATACAACCAGCTTTAAAAAGTCAATTTGGTTTTAAAAATTTATATATGGGTCCAAAAATAGAGAAAATTGTATTAAATATGGGACTTGGATTAGATGGAAATGATAATAAAATTATAAAATCTTGTGAGGAAGATTTAGCAAAAATTACTGGACAAAAACCAGTGACAACTAAATTTAAAAAATCCATATCTAATTTTAAAACACGAAAAGGGTCAAATTCTGGTTTAAAAGTTACTTTACGAAAGAATAAAATGTATGAATTCTTAGATAGACTCGTAAATATTGCTTTACCAAGAATTAAAGATTTTAGAGGTTTATCTGCGAACGCTTTTGATAAATTCGGTAATTATACTTTTGGTATTAAAGAGCATATAATTTTCCCTGAAGTTAATTTTGATAAGGCAGATAAGGTTCGAGGTTTAGATATTGTCATAGTAATTTCATCAAGAAGTAAAGATCATAGTTATGCATTATTGGAGAAATTGAATTTTCCATTTATAAAAAAAGGAGATAACTAAAAATGGCTAAATTAAGTTCTATAAACAAAAATAATAGAAGAATTAAACTTGCAGATAAATATTTTAAAAAAAGACAAAAGTTAAAAAAAATTATAATGGATAAAAAGATTACACTTGAAGAAAGATTTAAGGCTCAACAAAAATTATCTAAGTTACCTAGAAATTCTGCAAAAAATAGAGTCATGAATAGATGTCAAATTACTGGAAGACCACATGGTGTTTATCGAAAATTAAAGATATCTAGAATTGCATTACGACAATTAGGATTACAAGGAAAAATTCCAGGATTAATTAAATCAAGTTGGTAGAAAGGAAATTATGAGTTTAAGTGACCCAATAGGAGATATGATTGCTAGAATTAAGAATGCACAATCTAGATATCATAAAAAAGTTGAATTGCCATCTTCAAGTTTTAAAACTAAAATTGCAGATATTTTAAAAAATGAGGGTTTTATTAAAGATTTTAAAGTTAATTCTGATAATAATAAATCAGTCTTATCATTAGAATTAAAATATCATTCAGGAAATCCTGTAATAAATACCCTCGAAAGAGTATCAAAACCTGGTAGAAGAATTTTTTCAAGTGCAGATAGTCTTCCAAAAATAAATAATGGATTAGGCATAGCTATTGTTTCAACACCAAAGGGTGTAATGACTGATATAGATGCTAGAAAACAACGAGTTGGTGGCGAAATTATTTGCAAGGTATTTTAATGTCTAAAATTGGTAAAATAAATATTTCGATTCCTGATAAAGTAAAAGTTGCTTTGGCTGGAAGTATTTTAAATATCGAAGGGCCTTTAGGCAAAAAAGCACTAAATATAAATTTAGATATTTTCAATTTAGATATAAAAGATGGTAAAGAAATTTCAATTAAACCAAAAAAATAGACCAAAATACAAAAAGATTATGGGGGATGAACAGAAGTTTAATTAAGAATGCAGTAATTGGTTCAAGTAAAGGCTACGAAAAAATATTAGAGTTAGTTGGAGTAGGTTATCGTGCAGCACTAAAAGGAAATATTCTTAATCTACAACTAGGCTATAGTCATGACATTAATTATGAAATTCCCGAGGGAATTAAAGTTACTATCGAGAAACAAACAACATTAAAAATTACTGGAGCAGATAAACAACAGGTTGGTTCTGTAGCATCCAAGTTGAAAACATTGAGGAAAATTGAACCTTACAAAGGCAAAGGCGTAAGAGAAAAAGGGCAATATATCCTTAAAAAAGAGGGAAAGAAAAAATAATGAAATTAAAAGCGACAGATAGAAAAAAATTTAGAATTAGAAATCGATTAAAAAAATTTGCATCAAAAGATAGATTTAGATTAAGCATTTCAAGATCATCCAAAAATATCTCAGCACAAATTATTGATGATAGTAAAAATATTACTTTATTATCTGCCTCATCAATTGAAAAAGATATCAAGTCAAACTCAAATTTAAACAAAACTGAGATTTCAAAAATTGTTGCAGAAAAATTAGCAAAAAAAGCTCAGGAAAAAAAAATTTCAAAAATTTATTTTGATAGAGGAATTTATAAATATCACGGTAGAATTAAAGTTTTTGCTGAAACATTAAGAAAAAATGGTATGGAATTTTAATATGGATACATCAAAAAATAAAAAAACAGACGATATATTAGAAAAATTAGTTCATATAAATCGTATTACAAAGGTTGTAAAAGGTGGTAGGAGGTTTGGTTTTTCTGCATTAGTAGTTGTTGGAAACCAAGCAGGTAAAATTGGAATAGCTCATGCGAAAGCTAAACAAGTTCCAGACGCAATTAAGAAAGCTAATGAAATGGCTAGAAGAAAATTAATACATATACCTTTAAGAGAGGGAAGAACTATACACCATGATGTTAAAGCTAAAGATGGATCAGGTAAAATTGTTTTGCGAGCAGCATCTAAAGGAACAGGTATCATTGCCGGAGGTCCAGTAAGAGCAGTGTGTGAAGTTTTAGGTGTGAAAGATATTGTAGCTAAATCAATGGGCACTTCTAACGCTCATAATGTTATAAGAGCAACAATGAAAGCTCTATTAAAACAAAACTCACCAAAACATATATCAGTTATTAGAAATAAAAAAATATCTGATGTAATAGAAAAAAGAGGCTAATGATTAAACTTAATAATAGAAAAAAAATTAATAAATTAAGGATGAGAGTTGGTAGAGGAATTGGCTCTGGAAAAGGAAAAACTTCAGGCAGAGGAGTTAAGGGTCAAAAATCAAGATCTGGAGTTGCAATCAAAAGTTTTGAAGGTGGTCAAATGCCTTTATATAGAAGACTGCCAAAAAGAGGATTTAATTCAATAGTAAAACAAAATGTTACAATATTAAACTTGGAAAAATTACAATCATACATTGACAAAAAAACATTAAAATCAAATGAATTAATTAATTCAGAATTATTAAAAAAACTTAATCTTATTGACAAAAAATCAATGAAATTAAAGATTTTAGGAACTGGTAGTATTAAAGATAAAATTAATATTGAAGCAGATTTAGCTTCCAAATCAGCAATAGAAAAACTTGAAAAAATTGGTGGATCTATCCAACTTAAAAAATAATCATATTCAATGAGCGCTTCAACATCAAGCACTGATTTAAGAAACAGAATATTTTTCACTATAGCTTTACTAGCAGTATACAGGTTTGGAACATTTGTACCTTTACCAGGTATAGATCCTGAGCAGTTAAAGGTTATGATGGAGGGAAATCAGAAGGGCCTTCTTGGAATGTTTAATGTTTTTGCTGGAGGAGCAGTAAGTAGAATGGCAATTTTTGCTTTAGGTATAATGCCATATATTTCCTCGTCTATTATAGTTCAGCTTTTGACTGGTGTTTCTGATTATTTCAAAAATTTAAAAGCTCAAGGCGAAGTAGGAAGATCTAAGATAACACAAATTACAAGATATGGAACTGTTCTGCTTGCAACAGTTCAAGGTTATGGGCTAGCAGTCGGATTAGAGTCTTCTGCAAATTTAGTGATTGATCCAGGTGCTTTTTTTAAAATTTCAACAGTAACAACCATTGTCGCTGGTACAATTTTTTTGATGTGGTTAGGAGAACAAATTACCCAAAGGGGCATTGGGAATGGGATATCACTAATCATTTTTGCTGGGATAGTAGCTGAAATTCCAAGAGCATTGGTGACAACTTTTGAATTAGGCCGAACTGGAGCTGTTTCAACTATAATGATTTTAGCAATTTTTATTTTATTAATTATAACAATTCTTTTTATAGTATTTATGGAGAGAGCCTTAAGAAAAATATTGATCAATTATCCGAAAAGACAAATGGGAAATAAAATGTATGGTGGTGAGTCATCGCATTTACCATTAAAAATTAATCAAGCTGGCGTTATTCCTGCCATTTTTGCTTCTGCATTACTATTATTACCTGTGACCTTTTCTAACTTTAATTTTTCAGAAAATGAAACCTTTCTTAATTTGAGTTCTTACTTTACACAAGGACAACCACTTTATATGTTACTTTACGCTTCTGGAATAATTTTTTTTACATTCTTTTACACTTCAATAACATTTAATCCAAATGAAACCGCTGATAATTTAAGAAAATATGGAGGTTTTATACCAGGTATTAGACCAGGTGAAAGTACAGCTCTGTATATTGAAAATATTTTAACAAAGTTAACAACTATAGGTGCATTGTATTTGACTTTAGTTTGTTTAATGCCTGAATTTTTGATAGCAAATTATCCTATACCTTTTTATTTAGGCGGAACTTCTATTTTGATTGTTGTTGTTGTAGCGATAGATACTGTAACGCAAATTCAGACAAGATTAATGAGTTCACAGTATGAACAATTAATAAAGAAAACTAAATTTGGAAAATAATACGTGAATATTATTTTATTTGGTCCCCCTGGAGCTGGCAAAGGAACTCAGGCTAAATACTTAGTAACAAAATTTAATGGATTCCAAATTTCTACAGGTGAAATATTAAGAAATGAAATTGAAAAACAATCAGAAATTGGAAAAAAAATAATAAATGACATGAATGAGGGAAAGTTCGTTAATGATGAGATAGTGAATAAATTAATTGAAAAAAATATTTATGATCCTCAAAAAAAGAATAAATTAATTTTCGATGGATATCCTCGATCATTAAATCAAGCTAAAAATTTAGAGCTTTTGTTGAAAAATTCAGATCAAAAAATAGATTTTATTTTTTTTCTGAATGTAAATAAAGACATAATCATTAAAAGAATTGAAAAAAGAAAAATTTTAGAAAAAAGATCAGATGATGAGTTGAATACAATACTTAAGAGATATGAAACATACATGCAAACTACTAAGCCTGTATTAGATTTTTACTCCAAAAATACAAATTTTTATGAAATAGATGGTTCAACAGAAATAGACAAAATAACCGCAAAAATAGATGCTTTTCTTAATGTTTAAGCCGTTGACTTTAAAAGATCTTCTTATATAAAAGGCTAAATTTATCACATTATTTATGGCTCGTATTGCAGGTATTAACATTCCACAAAATAAATTAGTTCATGTAGGGTTAACGTATATCTATGGTATAGGTGATAAATTCTCAAAACAAATTTGTTCTTCTTTGGAAATTCCAAAAAAAAAAAGAGTTAATGAGCTTACTGATGAGGAAATTTTAAAGATAAGGGAATATATAGATCAAAATTTTAAAGTTGAGGGTGATTTAAGAAGAGATTACTCTTTGAGTATAAAAAGATTAATAGACTTAGCTTGTTATAGAGGCTCTCGTCATAGAAAAAAATTGCCAGTAAGAGGTCAAAGAACTAGATGTAATGCAAGAACTAGAAAAGGTAAAGCTATTGCGATTGCTGGAAAAAAATTAACCCCACTTAAAAAATAATTATGTCTAAACAAGAAAAAATTGATAATAAAGATCAAAAAATTGAAAAAACAAATAAGAAATCAAGTAAAAGTTCTTATTCAAAAAAAAAGAAAACAAAAAAAAATATTCTTAATGGAATAGCATATGTGCAATCAACATTTAACAATACAATCATTTCTATAGCAGATACAAATGGAAATGTGATATCTTGGGCATCTGCAGGCCAGAAAGGTTTTAAGGGATCTAGAAAATCTACACCGTATGCAGCTCAAATTGCTGCTGATGCTGCTGCTTCAAAGGCTTTAGAATTCGGAATGAAGACATTATCAGTTGAAGTAAAAGGCCCTGGTTCAGGTAGAGAAACTGCTTTGAGAGCTTTACAAGCACGAGGATTTAAAATTTTATCTATAAAAGATACTACACCAATGCCACATAATGGCACAAGACCCCCAAAAAAAAGGAGAGTTTAATGGAAACTGAAAATGTTAATATTAAAAATTGGAAATCTTTAATCAAGCCTGCAAAATTAGATGTGAAGTTAAGTGAAGACCTTTCTCATGCAACGATAGTAGCAGAGCCTCTTGAAAAAGGTTATGGCCTAACATTAGGAAATTCTTTGAGAAGAATTTTGTTGTCATCTATTAGAGGTGCTGCTGTTACTTCAATACAAATCGATGGGGTCCTACATGAATTTACCTCAATTAAAGGTGTTAGAGAGGATGTTACTGATATAGTTCTTAATGTTAAGGCATTAGCTTTAAAATGTAATTCTGAGGGAACGAAAAAATTAGTATTAGATGCAAAAGGACCTGGAGAAATAAAAGCTTCTGATATTACTCCAGTAACTGATGTTGAAATTTTAAATCCAGAATTAGTAATTTGTAATCTAGATGAAAATACAAACTTTCATATGGAAATGAATGTAAATACAGGAAAAGGATATGTCCCTGCAGAACTTAATAAACCTGAAGAGCCACCGCTAGGTTTAATAGCGATTGACTCATTATACAGTCCTGTCAAAAAAGTTTCTTACTCTGTTAGCACTGCTAGAGAAGGAAAAGCTTTAGATTATGATAAATTAACTATGGAAGTTGAAACAGATGGATCCATATCTGCAGAAGATGCTGTAGCTTATTCAGCAAGAATTTTCCAAGATCAATTAAAAATGTTTATTAATTTTGATGAACCTGTAGATGTGCCTGTAAAAGAGGTTTCTACAGAGCCAGAGTTTAATAAAAATTTATTAAGAAAGGTTGATGAACTTGAATTGTCAGTTCGATCCATGAATTGTTTAAAGAATGATAATATTATATATATAGGTGATCTTGTTCAAAAATCTGAGGGTGAAATGTTAAGAACACCTAATTTTGGTAGAAAATCATTAAATGAAATCAAAGAAGTTTTAACTGGAATGTCTTTATATTTGGGAATGGAAATTCCTAATTGGCCACCTGATAATATAGCTGAAATGTCAAAAAAATTGGAGGAAACGATCTAATGAGACATGGAATGACTAATAAAAAATTGAATAGAACTTCTGAGCATCGAAAAGCTTTATTAAAAAACATGCTTAATTCGTTAATAAAATATGAACAGATTAAAACTACATTACCAAAAGCTAAATTTCTAAAACCACAAGCAGATAAAATAATAACACTTGGTAAGAGTGATAATTTGCATACAACAAAAAAATTAGTTTCAAAATTACAAGATATTAAGTCTGCTAATAAAGTTAAAAAAACTTTATCTAAAAGATATGAGAAAAGAAATGGTGGCTATACAAGAATTATTAAAGCAGGTTTTAGATATGGAGATAATGCTCCAATGGCAATAATTGAATTTATTGATAGAGATGTAGAAGCTAAAAAGTTAGACAAAAAGAAAAAAGAACTCACAAAAGAAGCAGATAAAAAAGTAGCATCAGCTTAATAAATTCTTAAAATACCAATAATGAATAAATTTTTCGTTGTTGACTCGATGCACAACAATATGCGTCTTGATAGATTTTTAAGGAATAAATTAGGCAAAATCCCGCAAAGCTTTATCGAAAAAAAATTAAGAGCTGGAAAAATAAAACTAAATAATAAAAAAGCTAAAAGTTCAATTAAACTAAAAATCAATGATAAAATTCATTTATTCAATTTAAGTTTTAAAGAAAGAATTATTGATAATAATAAAAAATTTAGTCCCACAAATACAATAATTAAAGCTAATGAAAATTTGATAATAGAAAATAATGAAAATTTTGTAGTATTGAATAAAAGTTCTGGGATTTCGGTTCAAGGTGGAACTAAATCTAAAAAAAATTTGATAGACATTTTTTCAAAGAGTAAAATATTTGATGGCACAAAACCTTTCTCAGTTCATAGATTAGACAAAGACACCTCAGGTGTTTTTATAATTGCAAAAAATAGAGAAACCGCTCAACTCCTGACCTCATTGTTTAGACTTAGAAAAATTCATAAAACCTACTTAGCTATTTGTCACGGTGAAATTGAAAAAGATTCTGGTGAATGGAGTAATGATTTAATACGATATGATAATGGAAAAAAAATAGTAGAGAAAGCAAGAACAATTTATAGGGTTTTAGATAAAAATCCTAATTCAACTTTTATTGAAATGAAACCCATTACTGGAAGGAAGCATCAATTAAGAAAACAATTATTTAATATTGGTCACCCAATTTATGGCGATGATAAATATAAATCAAAAATTTTTAATAAGGGTGTAAATAAGAATTTAATGCTTCATTCATATCAAATAAAATTTAAAATAAAAGATAAGCAATATACTTTCAGAGCATTACTTCCTGGATATTTTGAAAAATTACTTAAAAGTAAAAGACTTAGTATTTTAAATTTGAAATAAAATTTTGTAGGAGTATTTTTTCAAATTCGTCATAATTTTGATTTTTTATTTCTTTCAAAGAAGTGATACCTTTATTTTTAATCCCACAGGGGATAATTGATTTATACTTATTTAAATCATTTTTAATATTTACTGAAAAACCATGATAAGCAATCCATTTGCTTACACGTAACCCAATCGCCGCAACTTTTTTAATATCGGACTTATCCTTATACCATATTCCAATGTTATCTTTATCTGAAAACGTATTTATATTAAAAAATCTAATTGTATCAATTATTGTCTTTTCAATTATTGAAATAAATTTTCTTATATCTTTATTTCTTTTTTTTAAATCGATAACAAAATAACAGATTAGTTGTCCGGGTCCATGATATGTAATTTTTCCACCTCTTTTTGTTTTAATGATTTTAATTGATTCATCTATAATTTCATTTTTTTTGTAGCTAGTACCAGCAGTATAGATTTCATCGTGTTCTAAAATCCATACTAATTCATCCTTATTTTTTTCGTTGAGTTCTTTAAGTCTCACCTCCATAAATTTGATAGCTTTAGTATATTTTACGGGTTTTTTTGACTTTTTAATCTCAATATTCATTTAAAAATTGTATTCTTTTTATTATGTATTAAAAGATCCGACAGAATAATAGGTAATTTTATGACTTTAGTAAAAAAAATAAAAGATAAAAAAGTCAATTTTGAGTTTAATAAAGAATATATAAAAGTCGTTACAGATAAAATTGCTAGTAATGATGCATTATTTATTACTAATTCTTTTAAAGAAATGCACCCAGCTGATGCCGCAGATATAATTGAACATCTAGATCAAGGTGATAGAGAAAATTTAATAAAATTAAATAGTTTTAAAATAGACCCAGAGGTATTCGTCGAATTAAACGAGTCTGTTAAAGCAGAAATTATCAAATATCTTTCTTCTGATTCTATAGTGAGAATTTTAAAAAATTTAGAATCAGATGATGCTATCGCAATATTGGAAAATGTTGATGAAAAAAATAAAAATACAATTTTAAGCTCTTTACCACCTAAAGATCGTTTCGCTTTATTAGAGGGATTGAGCTATCCGGAAGATAGTGCAGCTAGAATAATGCAAAGGGAATTTACAGCAATACCAAGTAACTGGTCTGTTGGACAAACTATTGATTATTTACGTGAAAATAAAGATTTACCTGAGCAATTTTTAGAAATCTTTATAGTGGATGAAAACTTCAAACCGATCGGTACTGTTCCATCTTCAAAAGTTTTAAGAACTCCAAGAGACTCAAAAATGTCTACAATTATGGAAGATACAATTTTTTTAATACCTGTGGATATGGATAAAGAAGAAGTTGGAAATTTATTTGAAAACTACAGTTTAAATTCAGCTTGTGTAGTTGATAAGAATAATAAATTAGTGGGTATGATTACTTCTGATGATGTTTTGACAGTCCTAAAAGAAGAAGCAGAAGAAGACGCTTTAAGATTAGCTGGAGTAGGAGATGAAGAAATTACCGATGGAGTACTAACTAAAACTAAAAGAAGATTTAATTGGTTGTTATTAAATCTTTTTACTGCTTTTTTAGCAACTTGGTTTATAAGTTTATTTGGTGCAACAATAGAGCAGATGGTAGTTTTAGCATTTTTAATGCCTATTGTAGCTTCGATGGGAGGAAATGCAGGAATGCAAACTCTTGCTGTAACTGTAAGATCTTTGGCAACAAATGATTTGACTAAAAATAATTTTAATCAGAATATTTTTAAGGAATTCAATATTGGTGTTTTAAATGGATTTATATTTGCAATAATAAGTTCACTTATAGTGCAATTATGGTTCCAAGACAGTCAGCTCTCACTAATAATTTTTATTTCAATGATACTAACAATGATTATTGCTGGTTTATTCGGAATTCTCGTACCAGTTACATTAAAAAAAATGAATATTGATCCTGCTATTGCTTCAAGTGTGTTTGTCACTACGATCACAGATGTAATTGGATTTGTATCTTTTTTAGGTGTTGGAGCCTATTTCTTTTAAAAATTATCAATTAATCTTATCTTATTGATATAATAAGCAATAAAAATTTTTGAATTTTTAATTTCTTTTACTTTTCTCAAATTTTTTTTATTTCTTAACTCAAAATATTCAATTTTGATGTGAAACTCCTTTGACATTCTTTTATATTCATTGTTCATAAGTTTTTTGACATCATTTACTTTTGTCAAAGATTTCCTAAGACTTAACAAATTTCGAGTAATTTTAGCTGCTAATTTTAATTGATTATCATTTAATAATGAATTTCTTGATGAGTAAGCCAGACCATTTTTATCTCTTATTGTTTTACAACCAATAATTTTAGATTTATATTTTTTTTCAATAAACTTTTTTAATAAAAACAATTGTTGAAAATCTTTTTCGCCCATAAAAATCTTATTAGGTTTAATTAGATTAGTTAATCTATCCATTACGTCTAAAACACCTTCAAAATGTCCTTTTCGAAATTTAGCACATAGTACAATATCTTTTTTATTTAAATTAATTTTTTGTTTTCTTTTTTTTCTAAAAACATCCGTTATTGTTGGTATATAAACAAAATCCGTTTTTATTTTGTGTAAAATTTTAAGATCTTTTTTTAAATTTTTTGGATAATTTCTATAATCATTTTTATTATTAAATTGTTTTGGATTAATAAAGATACTTACTATTGTAACTTTACATTTCTTTTTTGATTGTTTTATTAACGATTCATGTCCTTTGTGAATAGATCCCATAGTAGGGACAAAACCTATATTTTGTTCTTTTTTCAGCGCCACATTTAAATCTAGGTTATTTCTTAAAATTTTCATTTGTAATAAATAATTTTATAAGTAAAACATTTAAATGATTAAACAAGCAATTATTCCATTAGCTGGTTTAGGTACAAGATTGTTACCACTTACCAGTGTTTTTGCAAAGGAACTATTACCTATAAATGGTAAACCAGGTATTGAATATATTCTTGATGAATGTATCGATGCTGGCATAAGAGAGATTATTTTTATCATCTCAAAAAAAAAAGAAATGATTAAAAAATATTTTTATAATGATAAATTTTATAAAGAAATTATAAAAAAGAAAAAAGACCCTCAAATTTTGAGAGAATACAAAAAGATTTTGAGATATAAAAAAATGATCAAATTCGTATATCAAAATAAACCATTAGGAACTGGAGATGCAGTTTTAAAAACAAAGAAGTTTATCAAAGATAATTTTTTTCTGATGCTTTTACCTGATGATTTAATAGTTAAAGAAAATTGTTCAAAAGCAATGATTAAAATACACAAATCTCATAAATCCTCTGTTATGGCAAGCATGACTGTAAATAAAAAAAATGTTTCAAGATGGGGAATATTTAAATTAAAAAAAAAATTAAATAAGAACAATTATGTTATTGATGATGTAATTGAAAAACCTTCTATACAAAAAGCTCCATCAAATAAGGCTGTTATTGGAAGATATATTTTGCCTAAATCAATATTTCAAATATTATTAAAACAGAAACCTGGCAAAGGAGGTGAAATTCATATTACAGATGCTGTTAGATATTTAATTAAACATAAAAAAAAATTTATTGCTCATAATTTTTCTGGAAAATATTTAGACTGTGGAACTATGAGAGGATATATAAAATCATCAAATGAGATATCAAAATTATGAAATTATGCATGATTGGAACAGGATATGTAGGTCTTGTAAGTGGTGTTTGTTTTTCAGATATTGGTAATATTGTTTATTGTGTTGATAAAGATAAAAAAAAGATTGAATCTCTTAACAATGGAAAAATTCCAATTTATGAACCAGGTTTAGAAGAAATTTTAAAAAGAAATTATAAAAAAAAAAGATTATTTTTTACTACTGATTTAAAAGAAGCCATTATAAGATCAGACATAATTTTCATATGCGTTGGAACCCCCACAAAAAAAAATAGCAATTCAGCTAATTTGAAATATGTTTATTCAGTTGCAAAACAATTAAATAAAATTATTAAGAAATATAAAATAATTATTACAAAGTCTACCGTACCAGTAACAACAGGTGATAAAATTGAAAAAATACTTAAAAAATTAAAGGATAAGAAATTAGTTGATATAGTTTCGAATCCTGAATTTTTAAGAGAGGGTGAAGCAATAAGAGATTTTGTTTATCCTGATAGAGTTATAATTGGAACAGATAGCAAAAAAGCTGATAAAATATTAAAATCGTTATATTTACCAATTATTAAAAAAATGAGTAGATATTTTAGAACTTCTAGAAGAGGTGCTGAAATGATCAAATATGCATCAAATGCTTTTTTAGCAACTAAAATTTCATTTATAAATGAGCTAGCTAATTTATGTGAAAAAACCAAAGTTGATATTAAAGATATTTCGTATGGGATGGGTTTAGATCAAAGAATTGGAGAAAGGTTCTTAAGAGCTGGACCTGCTTATGGCGGTTCTTGTTTTCCAAAAGATACCCGGGCTTTAATTGATACAGGCAACAAATTTAAAACTAATTTATCAATTATAAAAACAGTAGTTAACTCAAATAATAATCGTAAAATTCTTCTTACAAAAAGAATAGACAAAATTTTAAATAATAATTTCAAAAATAAGATAATTACATTTTTGGGAGTTACTTTTAAACCAAATACTGATGATATGAGAGAAGCATCAAGTATACCTATGATTAATTATCTTAATAAAAAAAAGTGTAAAATACGGTATTATGATCCCTCAGGTGAAAAGGATGAATTCAAAAATCTTAAAAATGTAAAATTTTTTAACAACCTTTCCTCTTCATGTTACAAATCTGACTTGATTATTTTACATACAGAGTGGAATGAATTTAGACTACTAAATTTTAAAAATCTTGTAAAAAAAGATAATTTTTCAATCTTTGATTTAAGAAATATTTATTCACCATCAAAAATGAAAAAAAATAATTTGAGATATTTTTCAGTTGGAAGATAGACTAATTTAACTCAAAAATAGCATCAACCTCGACAGCCACACCCAAGGGCAAACTATTAGTGCTTACTGCAGCTCTTGAATGCATTCCAATGTTACCAAAGACTGAAGAAATTAAATCAGAAGCTCCATTTATTACTTTAGGTTGATCAATAAAATCATTTGTTGAATTTACAAAACCAGTAATTTTAACACAAGATTTTACTTTAGATAAATCTCCATTACATGCTTTTTTAACTTGAGAAATAATACTCAGACCACAGCTTTTTGCAGCATCATAGGCCTCTTGTATAGTTAGATCTAAACCAACTTTACCTTTTATTAACTCACCATTTGAATTAATTGAAATTTGACCTGATACAAATAATAGATTACCAACTTTTTTCGTTGCAACATAAGAACCAACAGGGGGTTTTGCCTCAGGTAGAGTAATATTTAGCTCTTTCAATTTTTCTTCAAATGACATCTTAATTATTATTTTTCTTTAAAAATTCAGATAAAGTTTTACTAGACTTGAAGTTTTTTATTCCATCTGTCAAACCTGACTCTTCACTTTTATATAGCAAATTTTCTTTTTGACATTTTAAATACTTCTTTGATAGTTTATCAAATTTATTACAATTTTGGATTTCTGATAGTGCAATCCCAATATTAAATAATAAAATTATAATAATAAGTAAAAGTTTATTTTTCATTTTTTTCTTTTTTTGGTTTTATCGTATTCTTTTCTTTTCTCAATCAAAATAAGAGCTTCTTCCATAGTTAATTCTGTAGGGTCTTTTTCTTCAGGTATAGTCGCGTTTAATGATTTATATTTTATGTAAGGCCCATATTGACCTTTCATAACTCTTACTGGTTTTTTATCTTCAGGATGCTCACCTAAGTCTTTAATCATTGATGATGACATCCTTCCTGGTTTAGCTTCGGCTATTAAAGTTATAGCTCTATTAAGACCTATTGAAAAAATTTCTTCAATATTTTCAATCCTGGCAGACTTATTTTCACATTTTAAATAAGGACCAAATCTTCCTGTGTTTAATGTAATTTCTTTTTGATTATCTGGGTTTATTCCTAAGGACTTAGGCAACGAACACAAGAATTGAGCCTTTTCTAAATCAATACTCTCTAATTCTAAACCTTTAGGTATTGAAACGTTTTTTAAAAGCTCATTAACGTCTGATTTAGATTTTTTACTTTTTTTCTTTTTCTTTGTTGTTTTTTCACTTTCTATTTCAGTAGGAATTTTTTCATATTGAAGATATGGGCCAAATCTTCCATTTTTCAAATATATATCATTACCATTTTCATGTTTCCCAATTAACTTTGGTTCAGCTAATTGTGCTTGTGCAGCAGCTTTTACTTTAGATAATGGCCTTGTAAATTTACATTCTGGATAATTTGAACATCCTATAAAGGCACCACCTCTAAAGCTATTTTTTAAACTAAGAGTTCCATCATTACATAATTGACATTTTCTAACTATATTTCCGTCTTTATCCTTATCAAAAACTAAACTTCCTAAACTTTCATTCAGTAAATCTAAAACCTCTCTAGT
The DNA here is from genome assembly GCA_902566365.1 of uncultured Pelagibacteraceae bacterium. Lineage (GTDB taxonomy): Bacteria > Pseudomonadota > Alphaproteobacteria > Pelagibacterales > Pelagibacteraceae > Pelagibacter. Next base: position 72,056 of record CACFIH010000002.1, on the reverse strand, counting down.
TCTTTTTTCTTTAACTTCTGAAACATTGTTATTAAAATCTTTCCAAAAAAGTTCTAAAACTTTTATCCAGCTCTCTTTTCCAGTGGTGATCTCATCCAGTTGATCTTCCAATCCAGCTGTAAAATTATAATCAACATATTTAGAAAATAATTTTTCTAAAAAAGCTGAAATCAATTTACCTCTATCTGTAGGAAAAAAACGCTTATTGAGTATTTCAGCATATCCTCTATTGGCTATTGTTGAAATAATGCTTGCATAAGTAGATGGTCTACCGATACCCAATTCTTCTAGTTTTTTAACTAAACTAGCCTCAGAGTATCTTGGTGGTGGTTGAGTATAGTGCTGTTCATCTATTAATGCCTCAATATTAATTAGTCCTTTAGAAACAGACGGTAAAATATTTTCATCATCATCTTTACTTTGATTGTTATAAATTTTCAAAAATCCATCAAATTTAAGAACTGATCCACTAGCTTTGCAAATAGTATCATTGTTTTCTGAAGTTATAGTAATGGTGTTTCTATCAAACTTAGCAGATTCCATTTGAGAAGATAAAGCTCTACTCCAAATAAGATCATAAAGTTTATTTTGATCTGTACTTAGATATTTTTTAACACTTTGTGGAGTTCTGATTATATCTGTAGGTCTAATTGCTTCATGAGCTTCCTGAGCATTCTTGGCTTTTTTCCCAGAATAATTTAAAGCATCTTTAGGTAAATATTCATTACCAATTTCTTTTTGAATATAATCCCTAAAAGCTGAAACTGCATCTTTGGATAAGTTAGTTCCATCAGTTCTCATATAAGTGATTAAACCAATTGTATCACCCTCTATATCTATACCTTGATATAGCCTTTGTGCAATTTGCATTGTTCTTGATGCACCAAAACCTAATCTACTTGATGCAGTTTGCTGAAGAGTAGATGTAGTGAATGGTCCAGAAGGATTTCGGTTTACAACCTTACTTGAAATATCTGTAATATTAAATTTTTTTTTATTAATACTTATTATAGCTTTGTTTATTTCTTCTTTATTCCTGAATGAAAATTTTTCAATTTTATTGTTATCTAATTGATTAATACTTGCAGTAATTTGTTGATTGTTCTGATCTTTAAATTTTACACTTAATGTCCAAAATTCCTCTGGTTTAAATGACTCAATCTCATGTTCTCTCTCAGTTATCAATTTCAAAGCAACAGATTGAACTCTTCCAGCAGATTTTGAGCCTGGTAGTTTGGTCCAAAGTATTGGTGAAATATTAAAACCAACTAGATAATCCAAAGCTCTTCTTGCCATATAGGCATCAACAAGATGAGGTTCAATTTGTCTTGGATTTTCAATTCCTTGTATAACAGCTTTTTTAGTTATTTCATTAAATACAACTCTTTCAATTTCTTTATCTTTTAAAAGTTTTTTTTCATTTAGATACTCTTTTACATGCCAAGCTATTGCCTCACCTTCACGATCAGGGTCAGTAGCTAAAATAATTTTGGAAGAGTCTTTTGCGGCATCTGTTATTTCTTTAAGATATTTCTTTGAAAAACTATCAACCTCCCATTCCATTTTAAAATCCTGATCTGGATCAACCGAACCATTTTTAGAGGGTAAGTCTCTTATATGGCCATAACTTGCCAAAACTTTATAATCATCACCTAAATATTTATTTATTGTTTTAGCTTTAGCAGGACTTTCTACGATGACCAAATTCATAGGCTACAAAGTACCCAAATCACTTAGATAGTCAATTTAATAAATTTTTGTCTTTGTTTCTTCTTTATTTTTCAATCTTTTGATATTTTCTCTATGGGTAAAAAATATCAAGATAAACATAGTTGTAAAAAAAATTGCCTGATTAAATTGAGTTAAAATTAATAAATATATTGGTATAGAAGCTGAAGCTACTAAAGATGATAAAGAAGAATACTTGGAAATGAAAAAAGTTACAAACCAAGAAATGGCAAAGATAATTCCAAAATAAATATTTATAGTAAACAAAATTCCAACATAAGTTGCAACACCTTTTCCACCTTTAAATTTTAACCAAATTGGAAAAACATGACCTAAGAAAGCACACAAAGAGGAAATATATAAAAAATCTTGATAAAAAATTTTTATGTATAAAACAGGAATGACAGCTTTTAAAATATCTAATAATAATGTTGAGTAACCAATTTTTTTATTTCCAGTTCTAAGAGCATTGGTTGCTCCAATGTTACCGGAGCCAATTTCTCTTATATCTTTTTTTAAAAATACTTTTGTTAGTATGAAACCAAATGGTATAGAGCCCATTAGGTAAGAAATTATACCTATTAAAAAAATATCCATTTTATAGCTTAAATAATTCTTTTCCTTTTACAAAGGTATTTGTAACTTTACCTTGAAGTTTTTTATCTTCTATTGAGGTATTTTTCGATTTTGAGATTAATTTATCTTTTTTTACAATCCATGGTTTATCAATATCAACTACACATAGGTCAGCATCGTTCCCTATAGAAAGATTGCCTTTGTTTATTTTGAGTATTTTTGCTGGATTAGATGTCAAAGCTCTAATAATGGTTTCAAGTTTGAGAGATTCATTATGGTATAACTCTAAACTTAAAGATAATAATGTTTCTATACCAGAAGCACCAGTAGCAGCTTGTGCAAATGTTAATCTTTTTGATTCTTCATCTTCAGGTTTATGATCTGAAACAATTACATCAATCAAACCATCTTTTAATCCTTGCACTAAAGCCAATCTATCTTCTTCTCTTCTTAATGGAGGAGATAACTTTAAAAAAGTTCTAAAATCTCCAATGTCATTTTCATTTAATGATAAGTTATTAATTGAGACTCCAGAGGTAAATTTAACTATTTCTTTTCTATATTTGATAACCTCGACTGACTTTTGCGATGATAATTGTGATATATGATATCTACATTTAACTTTTTCTAATAATGTTAAATCTCGTTCTATCAAAATTCTTTCAGCAATTTCTGGTATACCTGATAACCCCAATTGAGAAGCAATTATCCCAGAATTTATCATACCATTTTTTGCAAGTTCATAGTCTTCTGCATGTTGCATTATCAGACAACCTAAATCTTTAGCCGAGTTCATTATTCTTGACATTAATCTAGGATTTTGAATTGTTTTTATTCCATCAGTGAAAGCAATAATTCCTTTGTTTTGTAAAAGACCAAATTCAGTCATGTTAGTGCCTTCTATATTTTTTGTAAGGGAAGCACATGGATATATATTAATTTTAGATTTATCTCGTCCTCTTCTTTTTAGAAAATCAACTATAGAGACATTGTCTATAATTGGATCAGTATTCGGCATTGTAACTACCGACGTTACTCCACCAGATAAAGCTGCATTACTTAAGGTTCTAAAATTTTCTTTATATTCATATCCTGGTTCGCCAACAAAAACTCTCATATCCACCAAACCTGGAAAAATATATTTTCCTTTCAAGTCAATTGGCTTTTCTCTACTTGGTAAATTGTTAGCATTTACTTTTTTTCCTATGGCTTCAATTTTACCATCCTCACTTATAATCAAACCTCCAGTTTCATTAATTGAATTATGAGGGTCGATTATGTTAGCGTTTATAAAATATTGCTTTTTCATTTATGTACAAAATATCTTCAAGCAAGCCATTCTCACAGCTACACCTAGTTCAACTTGTTCTTTAATTACACTTTTGTTTATGTCATCTGCTAATATTGTGTCTATTTCTATCCCTCTATTCATTGGTCCAGGATGCATAATTAATGCATCAGATTTAGCATGCTCAAGTTTATCAGGAGTTAAACCATAATATTCATAATACTCTCTATTTGATGAAAGATATGAACTCGTCATTCTCTCATTTTGTAATCTTAGCATCATGACGATGTCACAATCTTTCAATCCTTTTTTCATATCAGTAAAAGTATTAACACCAAATTTTTCAATTTCTTTTGGCATAAGATTTGTTGGTGCAATTATATTTACTTCAGCTCCCAGCATATTAAGTAAATAAATATTTGATCTTGCTACTCTTGAATGAAGTATGTCGCCACATATTGCAATTTTTAATCCTTCAATTTTATTTTTACGAGTTATTATCGTTAAAGCATCTAATAGAGCTTGAGTAGGGTGTTCTCTTCTTCCATCACCAGCATTTAACACTGAACAATTTACTTTTTGTGAAAGTAAGTTGCAAGCACCAGAGTCTTGGTGTCTAACCACAATAATATCTGGATGCATTGCATTTAAAGTCATAGCAGTGTCAATTAATGTTTCACCTTTTTTAATTGCAGAGTTACTAATATTCATAGACATAACATCCGCTCCAAGTCTTTTACCCGCCAATTCAAATGAACTTTGAGTTCTAGTAGAGGGCTCAAAGAATAAATTGATTTGAGTTTTTCCTCTTAAAACATCTATCTTTTTATTTTTGCTTTGATTAACTTTTATAAAAGTGTGTGCTTCATCAAGTATCAAATTAACATCATTTATTGATAAATCTTGAATACCTAACAAATGTTTTTGGGAAATTTTAATAGCTTTATTTGTTTTAATTGCCATTAAAACCAACTCTATAACTATAATTGTCTATAATAGCAAGTATTAATTATTTAGAAAATCTATTGCTCCTTGTAATATAAAAGCTGCAGCATTTTCATCGATTTTCTTTTCTCTTTTACTAACATTAATATCTAATTGACTGGATAGATTAAAAGCACCAACTGTTGATAACCTTTCATCCCATAGACAAATAGGAATATTAATATTTTCCTCAATTTTTTGAGAGGTGTCCTTCACAGATTGTGCTGATCTTCCTGAGGAACCATCCATATTAAGAGGATTTCCAATTACGATTCCCTTTATATTATTTTCGTCAATAATCACTTTAAGCTCAGAAATTAATTCATTGAGAGTATTTTTGTTTATTGTTTTGAGAGGAGTGGCAATTAATTGTTTTTCATCACAAATAGATACACCAATTCTTTTAGATCCAAGGTCTAAACCTATCAATCTACACTTATCTATGTGTTTTTTTTTAAATTCTTCTAAAGTGATCATATTGTATATTTTAAACTTAAGTGATAGTTTCCGTCATATTTAAATATCATATGAGTATAGATCTTAAAACAATAAAGCATATCTCTAAATTATCAAGAATTTCAGTCGATGAAAAAAGAGCTGAAAAATTAGCTGGTGATTTAAATTCAATTTTTGACTTTATTGAAAAACTAAATGAATTAAAAACAGATAACGTTGAGCCATTAACCTCAGTTGCTGAAACAACATTAAAACTAAGACCTGACGAAGTTAAAAGTAAGAATATCAGAGAACAAATTGTAAAAAACTCTCCTCAAGATAATGAAGATTATTTTGTTGTACCAAAGGTAATAGAGTAATGTCAGATATAACAAAACAATCTTTAACAGAATTGGTTGAAAATATTAAAAATAAAAAGCTATCTTCTACTGATGTAACCAAAGCATTTATTGAAAGATCTGAAAAATCTAAAGAGTTGAATGCATATATTACTGAGGATTTCACATCAGCTTTAGATAAAGCAAAAAAATTTGATCAAAAACCAAATTTAGATTTAAAATTGCCTGGTATTCCTATGGCAGTAAAAGATTTATTTTGTACAAACAATGTTAAAACAACTGCTGGTAGTAAAATTTTGGACAATTTTGTACCAACATATGAGTCAACAGTAACTGAAAACATTTGGAAAGAAGGTGCAATACTTTTAGGTAAATTAAATTGTGATGAATTTGCAATGGGCTCATCAAATGAAACTAGTTTTTTTGGTAACGTGCAAAATCCAGTTGATAGAGACTTAGTTCCGGGTGGTTCTTCAGGTGGATCTGCTTCAGCAGTGGCTGGACAATTAACACCGATTACTATTGGAACTGACACTGGCGGTTCAATAAGGCAACCTGCTTCTTTTACAGGAACAGTTGGATTAAAACCTACTTATGGAAGTTGCTCACGTTATGGAATTGTTGCTTTTGCATCATCATTAGATCAAGCAGGACCAATGGCACAAAATGTTAAAGATTGTGCTTTACTACAGGAGGTAATTAGTACCTATGATCCAAAAGATTCCACTTCAATAGATTTTAAAAGAAATCAATACAGCAAAGAACTTACTAATAATATAAAAGGAAAAAAAATTGGGATACCAAAAGAATATAGAGTTGATGGAATGCCAAAAGAAATTGAAGATCTATGGCAAAAAGGAATTCAATATGTAAAAGATTGTGGTGCTCAAACTATAGATATTTCACTTCCTCACACTAGTTATGCTTTGCCTACTTATTATATTGTTGCTCCTGCAGAAGCATCTTCAAACCTAGCAAGATATGATGGTGTTAAATATGGATTTAGAGCTAAAGGTGAAAATCTAATTGATATGTATGAAAAGACAAGATCTGAAGGTTTTGGTGCTGAAGTTCAAAGAAGAATTATGATTGGAACTTATGTTCTATCATCTGGTTATTATGATGCTTATTATTTAAAAGCTCAAAAGGTAAGAAAATTAATTAAAAATGATTTTGATGAAGCATATAAAAAAGTAGATGCAATTTTAACCCCTTCAACACCAAGTTCAGCATTTAAAATAGGTGAAAAAACAAATGATCCAGTTTCAATGTATCTTAATGATATATTCACAGTCCCAGTAAATTTGGCAGGTTTGCCAGGTATATCAATTCCGGCAGGTCATGACTCAAAAGGGTACCCACTAGGCTTACAAATAATTGGTAAAGCTTTTGATGAGCAAAATATATTAAATATTGCTTTTGCAATGGAAGAAAAGATTAATTTTAAAAACAAAATTACAGATTGGTGGATAAAATGAGCAAAAAAAATTCAGAATATTTAATCAATCGAAAAGATAATCAATACGAGGTTGTTATTGGTTTGGAGGTTCATGCTCAAGTATTATCAGAGTCAAAATTATTTTCTACCTCAGCTACTAAATTTGGAGCTGAACCTAATACACAAGTAAGTTTAGTAGATGCTGCTTTTCCAGGAATGTTACCTGTAATAAATGAATTTTGTGTAAAACAAGCTATTAAAACTGGTATTGGCCTTAATGCAAAAATTAATAAACGTTCTGTATTTGATAGAAAAAATTATTTTTATGCAGATTTACCACAAGGATATCAGATTTCTCAATTTAAAGATCCTATTGTAGGTGAGGGTAAAGTCATCTTAGACATGCCTGATGGACAAAAAGAAATTGGTATTGAAAGGTTACATTTAGAACAAGATGCAGGAAAAAGTATTCATGATCTTGATCCTCAAAATACTTTCGTAGATCTTAACAGATCAGGCGTGGCTTTAATGGAAATTGTAAGTAAACCAGACCTTAGATCTCCTGATGAAGTTAGTGCATATATTAAAAAATTAAGATCAATAATGAGATATTTAGGTACTTGTGATGGCAATATGCAAGAGGGATCTTTAAGAGCAGATGTCAATGTTTCTGTCAGAGCAAAAGGTTCAAAAGAATTTGGAACAAGATGTGAGATTAAAAATGTGAATTCCATAAAATTTATGCAAATGGCTATTGAATATGAAGCAAATAGACAGGTTGATTTAATTGAAGAAGGTAAATCAATTGATCAAGAGACAAGATTATTTGATACTAAAAAAAGCGAAACAAGATCAATGCGATCAAAAGAAGATGCACATGATTATAGATATTTTCCAGATCCTGATTTATTGCCTCTGGAGGTTTCGGAAAAATTTATTGAAGAACTTAAAAATGATATCCCAGAATTACCAGATGATAAAAAGAAAAGATTTATTGAAGAGTTTAGATTGTCTCCTTATGAAGCAAATATTTTAGTTTCTGATATTGATACAGCGAAATATTTTGAAGAAGTTGTAGCAAAAATGGGTAAGAATAAAGACATTAAGTTAGCAGTCAATTGGATTACAGGAGAACTATTTGCTGTTTTAAATAGCAAAGGTTTAGAAATTTCTCAAAGTCCAGTGAGTGCTAAGAATTTTGCCATATTGATAAATTTAATTAAGAATGGAACGATTTCAGGAAAAATAGCAAAAACTGTTTTTGAATTGATGATAGATGGAGATAAAGATCCACAAAAAATTGTTGAGGAAAAAGGATTAAAACAACAAAGTGATCCAAAAGCTTTAGAGGCATTAATTGATAAAATAATTAATGATAACAGAGAAAAAGCCATTGAATACAAACAAGGTAAAGAAAAACTTTTTGGTTTTTTTGTTGGGCAAGCAATGAAGGCATCAGGAGGAAAAGCTAACCCTCAATTAATTAATGAGATCCTAAAGAAAAAATTATAAGGTTATGGGTTCAGACCTGAATATCACAAAACATCTACAAGATTATATTCTAAAGAATGGTTTGAAATTGCATCCAATTCAAAAAGAAATAATAGATTACAACCTATCACTTGGTGACTCAAAAAGAATGCAAATATCTATTTCTCAATGTCAATTTCTACATCTGATTATTAAAGTTTCTAAAATTAAAAAAGTCCTAGAGATAGGAACTTTTACAGGTTTAAGTACATTATCCATGGCATTAGCCTTACCAGATAAAGGTAGTATAATTGCATTAGATAAAAATGTGGAAACAACCAAAGTTGCACAAAGCTTTTTTAAAAAGGCCAATCAAGATCATAAGATTAAAACTATGATTAATCCAGCATTAGAAACTTTAATGAGTATAAGAAATGAAAAATTCGACTTAGTTTTTATTGATGCAGATAAAATGAATTATAAAAAATATTATGAAATTTCTTTAGATTTATTGAATAAAGAGGGTTTAGTGATAATCGATAATGTTTTATGGCATGGGGAAGTTGTTAACAAAGATATAAATGACAAAATTACAAAAAGTATTAGAGATTTAAATGATTTTATCTCTAAGGATACAAGAATTGAAAAGGTCATGGTACCCTTTGGTGATGGAATGACTGTTTGTAGGAAGATTTAATGTTTACTGTATTTGGTTTTTATAAATTTCAAAAAATAAATGATTTAAAAAAAAATCAAAAAATATTGAGTAATCTTTTAGCTAATAAAAATATAAATGGATCAATTATCATATCCAAAGAAGGTTTAAATGGATCTATTTCTGGAATGAATAAAGATATTAAAACCACAATTATTAGATTAAAAAAAATTTTGAATATTAAAGAATTTGATAGCGTCAATAATTCAATAAGTAAATTTAAACCTTTTCATAAACCTAAAGTGAAAATTAAAAGAGAAGTTGTTCCAATGGATCTTAAAATGTCGAATAGGATAGCAAAAAAGAATACTCATATTGATCCAACAAAATGGAATAAATTAATTAAAAAAAAAGAAACTCTTTTATTAGATGCAAGAAAACCTTTTGAACATAAAGTTGGTTCTTTTAAAAAATCAGTAAATCCAAATATAAGTAACTTTAGAGATTTCCCGAAATACTTAAAAAATTTAAAAAAAGATCAGCCAATAGCAATGTTTTGTACTGGTGGAATTAGGTGTGAAAAAGCCTCTTTATTTTTAGAAAGAAAAGGTTTTAAAAATATTTATCAATTAAAGGGTGGAATTTTGAATTACTTAAAAAAAATCAAACCAACAAAAAGTTTATGGAAAGGCGAGTGTTTTGTATTCGACAACAGAGTTAGTTTAAAACACGGATTAGTACAAGGAACCTATTCAATTTGTGGTGGATGTAGACAACCAATCTCAATTAAAGATAAAAAATCTAAAAAATATGAGGAGGGTGTAACTTGTCCTAATTGTTTTAATAAACTCTCAAAAAACCAAAAATCTCGTTTTAGAATGAGACAAAGTCAGATATACAAGGCAAAGCTATCAGGAAAAAAATATAATTTTCAAAAAGAATTTAACTAAGGATTTATTTGTCACAATCTTTCAAATTAACTAAAGATCCAATATGGTTTTTATTGAGAAAAGTTACTATTCCAGCCAGTGTTGGTTCATTATTTCAAACCTTTTACAATTTAGTAGATACATGGTTCGCAGGAAGAATATCTGCTGAAGCAATAGCAGCGATCGCAAAATCTTTTCCAATTTATTTTACTATTATTGCCATAGGTGTTGGATTAACTGCTGGAACTAATACTTTAATTGGAAATAATATAGGGGCTAATAATAAAAAGAAGGCATCATTATTTGTTGCTCAATCAATTATTTTTGCAATCTTTTTATCAATACTAGTTACTTTTTTTGGTTTGAATGTTTCAGATTTTTTACTTTCTCTTATGGGATCAGACCAAGAGGCAATTATATTAACTAGAAAATATCTAGATGTAATTTTTTATGGAACTATAATTGTTTTGATACAAATTTCCTTAAATGGAACACTAAATGCACAAGGGGATACAAAAAGTTACAGAAACATTTTAATTTTTAGTTTCTTTTTAAACATTATTCTAAATCCATTATTTATTTTTGGTTATGGTTTTATTCCAGCATTTGGTATAGCTGGACTTGCAATAGCTACTGTAGTGGCTCAGTTTGTTGGTCTTTTGTATTTAGCATATAAAGTTTATTGTTGTGAACTAAAGAAATATCTTAAGCCTGAGTGTTTTATTCCAAAATTTGATCTTCTTGGGGAACTTTTGTATCAGACGATTCCTGTGATGTTTAGCATGTTGTTAATTGGCGTGGGTTTGTTCAACATCCTTTACTTCATTGGTCAATTTGGAGATTTAGCTACTGCTGGTTATGGTGCTGCTTTAAGAATTGAACAAGTTTTTTTACTTCCTGTAATTGGATTAAATACAGCGGTATTATCAATCGGGGGACAAAATTTTGGTGCAAAAAATTATGATAGATTGAGAGAATTATATAGAAAAGCTTTAATGTTTGGATCATCTTTTATGATCTGTGCAGGAATAATAATATTTTTAGGTGCAGAGTTTTTAGTTTCATTATTCACTGATAACCAAGAGGCAATAAAGCATGGTGCGATATATCTAAAAGTTGCTGCATTAATTGGCCCAATTTATCCTGTTTTTTTTATAACCACTGCAGTATTCCAAGCAGTGAAAAAACCATTGTACAGTCTTTATCTAAGTATTCTTAGATTAACAGCTCTTCCATTTTTAAGTTTATGGTATGTAATTAATATTAAAGGAGGGGATTATGAGGATATTTTTTATACGATTTTAGTAACAAATTGGTTTATGGGAATTGCAGTTCTAATATTTATTGGGTATTTTTTAAATAATGTTTTCAAACAAAATAAAAGTCTTTTTACTTACTAGTATTTGTCTAATATTTTTCTTTGTCACATACTTTGATGTAAAATCTAGTGAAATAAAGGTTATAGACGGAGATACTATTTATTTAAAAAACGAGAAAATTCGTTTTAGTGGCATTGATACTCCTGAAATTAAACAAATCTGTATTAAGAATAATGAGGTTATCAAATGTGGAATTCAAGCAAAACAATTACTTATTAATAAGATTGGTAAAAACAAAGTAAGATGTGTCAAGGAGGGTGTAGATAGATATAAGAGAATTTTAGCTGAATGCTTTGTAAATAATCAAAGTCTATCTAAGTATCTTGTTCGAGAGGGTTATGCTTTTGCTTATAGAAAATATTCAACAAAATACATTCCAGATGAGGATTATGCCAAAAAAAATAAAAAAGGTATGTGGGCAATGACTTTTGAATATCCTTGGGACTATAGAAGAAAAAATTAATCTTTTTGTAATTTTTTTTCTAATTTTCTAACAAGATAAGAAACAATTAATATCAAGACTAAATATTCTAGAATTAGGAATGTATATATTTCAAGTGGCCGATAAGTCGTTACAACCAATTCGTTTGCTTTTCTAGTCAGATCTCCAATACCAATTATTGATACAAGAGAGGACATTTTAAGCACATATACAAATTGATTACCAATAGCTGGTAAAATATTCTTTATTGCTTGTGGTAGAATTACTAATCTTAATTTTCTAAAAAAACTCAATCCTAATGAGCTTCCAGCCTCCCATTGTGATTTTTTTATTGAATTAATTCCTGCTCTAAATATTTCTGCTTGGAAAGCACTTTCACTTATTGATAGAGCTATGATACCAGAAACGAATGGGCTAAAACTTATACCCGTCATGATTGGAAGACCATAATAAATCCATAAGATTAAAACCAGTAAAGGAATTGCTCTTACAATCTCAACATAACCAATATTTAGGTAGGTTAAAAATTTACTTTTAGCCAGTGATGGAATAGCAACTAAAAGACCAAGAATAATTGAAATAATGATTGAGACTATGCTAATATAAATAGTAGTTGTCAAACCACTTAGTAAAAACTTCAGATTAGTTAACCCCTCAATGTTATTTGGTGATAAGATTAACCAGTTTAATTCACTTTTACCACATGAGGTTAATGGAAAGATTAGAATTAATAAAAGTAGATTTTTCACTACTTAACTTATAAAGAATAAAAAATTAATTACTAATTTTTTATAAGCTCTTTAGATTATATTTAGCTAATAACTTTGTGAAGAAGCCTGAAGATTTTTTGTCTTTAATCCATTTATTGACATAATCATTCCACTTAGTATCACCTTTTGGCACCATCATTGCTAAAAATGCTGGATTTTTTCCACCATCTGGAACGATTGCTAACTGAGGATATTTAATAACTAATTTATTTGCTTCTGTTGAACTTGTAATATTACCATCAGCTCTACCTGCCAAGACTTCTTGAAAGTCTCTTGCTGGTGCTTCAACTGAGTTTAATTTTGATTTTGGGAAAAATTCTTTAGCCTTTTCCTCTTGAGAAGTACCAAGAGTAGTTGCAATTGTTACATTTGAATTATTAAGCGAGTCCCAAGTTGGAAATTTTTTTAAGTTCTTTTTGAGAACAAGCGGTACAGTAGCATATTTGTAATAGGTGTCAGTAAAACCAGCTACTTCAGCTCTCTTTGGCGTTTTTGTAACACTAGTTGAGATATCATATCTTGCAGATGTTATTCCTGAAACAATAGTTTTCCATTCTGCAGGTACAAACTCAATTTTAACACCCATATCTTTAGCTAATTGATTCATTACATCGATATCGAAACCTTTATATTTGTTGGTTGCAGGATCTTTGACTGTCATAGGATCCCAATCTCCAGTAGTACCAACTTTAAGTACTCCAGAAGACAAAATTTTATCTAGATTAGACTCTGCGTTTAATGAAAAGGGTAAAAGGGCAAATAATGTTATAAAAAATAATTTTTTCATAATTCTTAATAACTTATTTTAAATCTAAATGAGACTATAATCTTGACGCACTATCATTCATCCATGAGAATAAATGTTGTGAAAATGAACGTCTTACAAAAAGATTTACTTCATTTTGGTTTTGATTGTGAATAATTACATCAATTTTAACGAGAATTGTTTGAGTGACTGAACCTTTTTTGTTCTTAAAATCATTAAAATTAAAAGGAGACCCAGTCTCGAATAGGTCAAAGATTTTGTCACCTTTAATATTTATTAGAACAAATTGATCGGTAACATCTGTCACAGCTCCTAGATTTGCTTTAGAAATATTCTTATTTAATAAATTCTCAGTTTCATAATCATTAATATTTGGATCAGAAACTTCATTTGAATAAATCATCCATTCATCCGGACTAAGCCATACAGCACTTAATTTTTCACTTTTTGATGATGTATTAGCTTCAGTTGGCAGTAATAGATTTAATGATTTACCTATTGCAGATAAAAATTCTCTTTTTTTTCCTCTCAATATTAACTTCATAACAGGTTTAATTTCTTTCATTTGTAAACCTGGGTAAGATTTTTCTTCAGTTATTACATTTGTATAATTAAGCATTTAATCTTTTATTCTCCTTGTCTAAAAAAACTGGGTCTGCAACAGTTACGTTAATTTGTTTATTTTCCATTGGAATAATCAGTTTTTGACCCATCATATTTTTTCCACCTCGGACAACACCAAGAGCAATAGATTTTTTTAAGTTAGGACTGTAATAACTTGATGTCACATGACCTAACATCTCAATAGGTGATTTATTAATATCAGCCACTATTTGAGCACCTTCCTCTAAAACTTCATTAGGATTTTCTGTAAGTAGACCAACTAATTGTTTTCTATCTTCTCTTATGGTATCAGATCTATATAAAGACCTTTTTCCTATGAAATCGTATTTCTTTTTACTGACTATCCAATCCATTTGTAAATCAATTGGAGTCATTGTTGCATCCGTATCTTGACCAACTATTATAAACCCTTTTTCAGCTCTCAATAAGTGCATAGTTTCTGTACCATATGGAGTAATGTTAAATTCTTTTCCAGCTTCCATACATTTTTCCCATAATGACTTACCATAATTGGCCTGTACATTAATTTCGTAACTATGTTCTCCTGTAAAACTTATTCTCATTACCCTACATTTAATTTTACCAATTTTTGTGTTTTTGAAAGACATATGAGGGAAATTTTCATCTGAGAAATCAAGGTCAGGTATTAATTGAGAAACAATTTTTTTACTATTTGGTCCACATACACTTACTGTTGCATAATGGTCAGTTACAGAAGTTAGATAAACATCTAGTTCAGGCCATTCAGTTTGCAGATAATCCTCTAATTTACCAAGAACAGTGGCGGCTCCACCTGTTGTGGTTGTCATTATATAATGATTTTCTCCTAATCTTGTTGTTACACCGTCATCATAAACCATTCCATCTTCATTTAGCATTAAACCATATCGGCATTTTCCAATAGCTAGTTTGTTCCAAGCATTTGTATAAACTCTATTTAAAAATTCAGATGCATCCGTACCTTGGATGTCAATTTTACCCAATGTAGATGCATCTAATATACCCGCACTATCTCTTGCTGCTTTACTTTCTCTTTGGACTGCATCATACATATTTTCACCTTCTTTTGGGTAATACCAAGCTCTCTTCCATTGACCTACATTCTCAAATTCAGCTTTATTTTGTACATGCCACTCATGAATTGGGGTCTTTCTAAATATATCAAAATATTCACCAACATTTCTTCCAACTATAGTTCCAAATGTAAGAGGAGTGTAGGGTGGTCTAAAAGTTGTAGTGCCAAGTTCTCCCATTTTAGAACCTGCTGTTTCAGAAATAATTCCTAACGCATGCATATTACCAAGTTTGCCTTGATCAGTTCCCATTCCAGTTGTTGTGTATCTTTTTACGTGTTCAATCGATCTAAAACCTTCTCTTAATGCTAATTTAATATCTTTTGCAGTAGCATCGTTTTGATAATCAACAAAAGATTTTGTTCTTCCAATGACTTTATCAGAGGGAAGTAACCATATATTTCTTTTTGATTTATTAAATGAAGATTGAACTTCTAAATTTTCATAATCAGTTTTATTTATATCTAAAAAGTCTTTTAAGGCTTTAGGTATATTTGTTAATATTTCATCTAAAGTAAAATCACCATTACAAGAACCTAGACTAATTTGGTTTGACGGATATATGTTTGGAATAAAAACTTGATCTTCATCTCTAAATTTTAATTTGCCACCAGATTGTGTAAAGAGGTGCACAGCTGGTGTCCATCCACCTGAAATTCCAAGACAGTCACATGCAATAACTATTTTGGAACCCACGACTTTTTGACCATCTTTTGAAAGTTGCATTATTGAAATTTTATTAATTCTTTTGTAGCCAGATGTATTAACAACTGTATATCCTTTGTAGACTTTAATGTTATTTTTTTCAGTTTCTTTGATTAATTTAGAATCAACATTTTCTCTATTATCTATGATTGCTTCTATGTTTATACCTTTTTGGTATAAACAAATCGCTGTTTCGTAAACACTATCATTATTTGTAAATAGAACATTTTTTTCACCACATACTACACCAAAAAGATTTGCATATTTCTCAATGGCTGAAGATAACATAATACCTGGACGATCATTATTGTCAAAAATTAATGGTCTTTCTAAAGATCCAGTAGCATTTATAACTTTTTTGGCTCTAATCTTTAGAAGTCTATGACGTGTTTTGTTATCTCTATTTTCTAAAGGTAAGTGATCAGTCAAGTTTTCTCGAGCTAATAAAAAATTATAACCATGAAAAGCAGCAACACTGGTTCTAGTTTTTATTTCTAAATTATTAATCTTTTTGATTTCATTAATTTCTTTTTCTAACCATGAACTTGAAATTTGATTATTAATTTTAAAATGTTCAGAATTTTGATAAATTGTTGAACCACCAAGATAGGGCTTTTCATCAACTAAAAGTGTTTTAAAGCCATTTTTTGCAGCAGTCTTTGCTGCCATAATGCCTGAAATTCCAGCCCCAATAACTAAAACATCACAATGTATGTATTTATGTTCGTAAACATCGGGATCTGACTCAGTTGGTGATTTTCCTAAACCTGCAGACTTTCTAATAAAATATTCGTATTTCTCCCAAAAATTTGCAGGCCACATAAATGTTTTGTAATAAAAACCAGCTGGTAAAATAGGACTTAGAAAGTTATTTATTCCACCTATATCAAATTTTACACTGGGCCAACAATTTTGACTTAATGCCTCAAGCCCTTCATATATTTCAATCTCAGTAGCTCTTACGTTGGGTTCTGTCCTTGAGGTATTACTATGTAGTTGAACTATTGCATTAGGCTCTTCTGAGCCTGCTGTCATGATCCCACGAGGTCTATGATATTTAAAACTCCTTCCAACTAAATGAATATCATTTGCTAAAAGAGCAGATGCTAGGGTATCTCCTTTATATCCATAATAAGTTGTCCCATTAAATTTAAATGAAATTTTATATGTTTCATCAATAAACTTACTTGTTTTGACTCTTAAATTTTTTATCATGATTTATTTAGCTGGAGGTTTTTCACCCATTTTATAAACTGCTTTTATTTCATCGTTTGATGTATCTCTAACCATATTAAACCATTTTCTACATCCATGAGTATGAACCCATCTTTCAAATTGGATACCTTTAATATTTTTTCTCATAAACAAATATTCAGCCCATTCATCATCGCTTAATTCAGTTGGTTGTTTTGGTCTAACAATATGAGCTTCTCCACCAGCTTTAAATTCGCTTTGTTCTCTCTCACCACAGTATGGACAATTAATTATAAACATTAATGTGCTACAGCAGCTGCACCGTGTTCGTCAACAAGATCACCACTAACAAATCTATTTATGTTAAAAGCGGAATTTAATTTATGTGGCTCATCATTTGCTATTGTGTGTGCAAATAAATCACCTGATCCAGGAGTAGCTTTAAATCCGCCAGTTCCCCAACCACAATTAAAATATAATCCTTTGACAGATGTTTTACTTATTATTGGACTAGCATCTGGGCAAATATCAACAATACCACCCCATTGTCTAAGCATTTTCATTCTACTAAATATTGGATATAATTCTAAGATAGCATTTAAAGTTCCTTCAACGATATCATGACTTCCTTTTTGAGAATAAGAGACATAGTCATCAGTACCTGCACCAATAACTAATTCACCTTTATCAGATTGACTTACGTAAGCATGAACAGCGTTTGACATTACAACTGTATCAATTATTGGTTTGACTGGTTCTGACACAAGAGCTTGGAGCGGCTTACTCTCTAATGGTAATCTTAGACCAGCCATATTTGCGATGACACTTGAATGACCAGCTGCAACTACTCCAATTTTTTTTGTTTTTATAAATCCTTTAGTTGTTTCAATTCCCTCTACACCATCACGATTTCTTTTAATTCCTTTAACTTCACAATTTTGAATTATATCGACACCCATTTCATCAGCTCCTCTAGCATAACCCCAAGCTACAGCATCATGCCTTGCAGTACCTGCTCGTCTTTGAAGAGTTCCACCTAAAACTGGATAACGAATATTAGGTGATGTGTTAATAATTGGACAAAATTTTTTCACCTCTTCTGTGTTAAGATATACTGCATCAATTCCATTTAATCTGTTTGCATGTGTTCTTCTTTTAAGATCTCTTACATCTTGTAAGTTATGAGCGAGATTCATAACACCTCTTTGGCTAAACATTACGTTGTAATTTAACTCTTGAGATAAACCTTCCCAAATTTTAAGAGCATGATCATAGAGACCTGCGCTCGCATCCCATAAGTAATTTGATCTTATAATCGTGGTATTTCTGCCTGTGTTTCCTCCACCAATCCAACCTTTTTCTACAACAGCAATATTTTTCATATCATGTTTTTTAGCTAAATAATAAGCTGTAGCTAGTCCATGACCACCACCACCTATAATTATTGCGTCATATTCACTTTTAGGTTCAGGATCTTTCCATGCTTTCCCCCAATTTTCATGATATGAAAAAGCGTTTTTAACCAGTGAAAATAAAGAGTACTTATTTCTCATTATTATGAATAATTACTTTATAAATATTGATTATTCAATACAATCAGAAGTGACAAATTTCCTGGAAGAGTGGGTGAGAGGCTTAAACCAGTCGTTTGCTAAATGACCGTGCGAGGAAACTTGTACCGAGGGTTCGAATCCCTCCTCTTCCGCCATATTTTTAATACAAGGGCTCATCTTTAAAGAAATTTTTCATTAAAATCGGTCTTTGGGCCAAAATATATCGATATACATTATAATTCTCTAATACTCTTTGAACATAATTTCTTGTTTCTTTAAATTTAATTAATTCAATCCAATTCACATAATCGATTTGATTTTTTTGAGGATTTTTATTTATTCTTTTCCAATATTTTACTCTCTTCGGTCCTGCGTTGTAAGCAGCTATAGCAAATGGATAAGCGCCATCATATTCAAGAATTAAACCAGCAATATAATGAGAACCTAAATTAATATTGTATTCCGCATCCTTAGTTAACCTAGATTTTGAGTAAGGGAGGTTTGCTTGTTTTGCAACTAATTTTGCTGTGTAAGGCATAAGTTGCATTAAACCTTTTGCTCCAGCATGACTATTAGCACTTAAGTCAAATTCGCTTTCTTGTCTAATTATTGATAAAATAAAAGCAGTATCTGGAATTTTTCTTCCATTTATATAATTAGGTGTGCTTATTATAGGATAATTAAATTTGTTATGAAATCTTTTTTCATAAGATGCAATTTTTGATATTTGAATAGCAAAATCAAATCTATCAATATTTGTTGCTAATTCAGCTGCTAAGATTTCACTGCCACTATCGATATCATCATTAGCCAAATGTCTAAGAATATGTTTTGCGTATTTATCTTCATTAAGTTCATCAAGAAGATAAATTGTTTTTACCAATTCTTTTTTATAAAAATAATCTGTATATTCTTTTGACACTTCTATTGATTTAGACAGCTCAAAAGGTTTATTTGGATTTAATTCCATAAAAGCTAATTGGCCATAGTAAGTTGTTAGAAAATCAGCGGCTTTTCCAAACCATTGATTAGCTAATTCATTTTTACCGAGTTTCTGATAAGTTTTAGCTAACCAATATGCTCCTCTTGAAGTACTTATAGGATAACCAACATTATTATAGAAATTTTCAAAATGATCTTTAGCTAATAATGGATCATCTAAAAAACTTAATGCTATCCAACCACTCATCCATTCAGCAGCAGCATACTCAGGACCATCGGATAATGCATGATTGCTTGCAATTTTATAGGCTAATTCAAATTTTTTTTTGTAAATTAATGATCTGGAAATAATTTCTCTCTCAATCCACCATTTATCTGGTCTGACTAAGTAATCTTTAGTATTTTTGATATTAATCAATATTTCAACTGAACTATCAACTCTTCCTCTTTTTCTTCTCCATTTTAATCTATCATAGTTTAAACCTGCATCATTTATAAATTTCGCTGGAACTTTTGAAATAGCGTTATCAACTCCATAAGATTTACTCATTAATAATTGTCTTGCTGTATAAAGTAACTCATAATCTTTAGGTAAATATCTTAACATTCTTTTTAAATCCCAATACTTGTTATTCCATGCTAAATAATCTGCTCTTTTAATATAGTCCTCTGCATTGAGATATTTCTTAAATTTTTTTCGATAAAATTTTAATTCTGACTTACTTAATTCTGCAGTAATCCATCCTTCTTTAATAAAAAAGGTTCCTTTTTTAATATCACCTTTGGAGATTAAACTTTCTCCAAGTATCATCTTTCCAAATCCACTCAAAGGTTCATTTGCACCAAACCAATCTATAATTTTTTTTGGAGAAATAGAGTTCGTTGAAAGTTTATGCTCTGCTAAGTACTTTATTCTTCCTATTCTGGGATAATCTTCATTTGCATCTATAAAAGATTTATAATCATAATATGAAGCTTTATTTCCTTTCGTTAGTAGGTGTCTCCATTGTACAAAATTGTAAATAGATTTATCTTTTGCTTTTTTAGCAGTCTTTAACGAAACAGACCATTTTGCTTGTTTCATTTCTGAAATAGCTTTTTTTGCTATCGCGAAATCTTTTTTACTATAATATTTAGATTTTTTTACTGCTTCTGTTGTATTTGACCCAGCAATTAAAGGTTTTTTTTTAGGTAAGATAATACCATGTCTTTTTTCATTATTTTGGACTACTTTTTTTTCAATATTTTTCTCATCTTTTTGTAAAATTATTTCATCCTTAGGTTTTGGAAGAGGTTTAAGAACATCAATCATTAACTTAAGTTCCTTTTCTTCTTTTGTTTGAATAGGTTTTTTCAAAGGTATTATTTCAGCTGATGATAAAAAATTTAAATTAGTGAAAACAATGAAACTTATAAAAAATGTTAATTTTTTAAGCATAATCTTTTAGTATATGAATCGATAAACTATGTTATAAGTATTTATGTTTAAAGGTTCAAATGTTGCTTTAGTCACTCCATTTAAAGATAATAAACTTGATGAGGAAACTTATATCAAGTTAATTCATTTTCATATTGAAAATGGTACTAATGGGTTAGTTCCTGCTGGTACAACAGGCGAATCGCCAACTTTAAGTCATGAAGAGCACGAAAAAGTGATTGAATTATGTGTTAAAGAAAGCAATGGAAAACTACCGGTCTTTGCAGGGACTGGATCAAATTCTACTGAAGAAGCGATTTCTTTGACTTCTCATGCTGAAAAAATAGGTGCAAATGGCGCTCTTATTGTAACCCCTTATTATAACAAACCTACACAAGAAGGTTTATATCAGCACTATAAAGCTATAAATGATAAATGTGGAATTCCAATTATAATTTATAATATCCCTGGAAGATCTGTTATTGATATGTCAGTTGAAACTATGGCGAAACTTTATGAATTAAAAAACATAATTGGCGTGAAAGATGCTACAGGTGATTTAAACAGAGTAAATCAAACCTTGGAAAAAATTGGAAAAGATTTTATTCAATTAACTGGTAATGATGATAATGCATTAGAATTCAATAAGAGAGGGGGCGTTGGTGCAATAAGTGTTACGGCAAATATAGCACCAAAACTTTGTTCTGAGTTTCAAAAAAATTCTTTATTTGATGATAATAACTCAAAAAAAGAATCAGAAAGATTAAATAGTATTTTACAACCTTTACATCATGCTATGTTTGTTGAAAGTAATCCAAGTCCAGTGAAATATGCTGCAAAATTATTAGGTCTTTGTGAAGATGATGTAAGATTACCACTTGTTAAAGTAACTGATAAAACGAAAGATATTGTAAAAAAAGCACTTAAATCATCAAAATTGATTTAATGAAAAAAAAAACCAATCTAGGTTTAAAGATTATTTGTTTGAATAGAAAAGCTAGTTTTAATTATTTTTTTGAGGACATTTTAGAAGCGGGGATAGTCTTAAAGGGTTCCGAAATAAAATCTATTAGAAATGGTAAGGTCAATATAGCAGACTCATATGCTGTTGAAAAAAATGGTGAATTAATTTTAATCAATTCACACATAGGATCATACAAACAAGCAAGCTATTCCAGTCACAAACCTTTAGATGAAAGAAAGCTCTTGTTGCATAAAAAAGAAATTAATAAACTTATTGGTAAGATTCAAAGAGAAGGTTTGACTATTATACCAACAAAAATGTATTTTAAAAAAGGTAAAGCGAAAGTTGAGATTGCTGTTGCTAAAGGGAAAAAACAATTTGATAAAAGAGCTACAAAAAAAAGAAGAGATTGGGATCGTGATAAAGCAAGATATATCAGAAAAACAAGCTAATATAATTTATTTAGGTATAGGCTCAAATTTAGGTGATAGAATAAAGAACATCAAAAAAGCAATTAATATGCTTTTTTTAAATAATATTAAGATACTTCAGACTTCATCATATTATGAATCTTTCTCATGGCCAAATCCCAAAAATCCAAAATTTATCAACATAGTTTTAAAGATTAACACAAAAATTAATCCAATAAATTTACTGAAGATTTGCAAAAAGATCGAAAAAAAACTTGGAAGAGTAAAAACTAGAAGAAATTCACCTAGAGTTTGTGACATAGATATTTTAGATTTTGATAAAAAAATCAGTAAATTGAGCATAGATTTACCCCATCCCAGAATGCATACAAGAAATTTTGTTTTAATCCCATTATTTGAAATAGATAAAAATTGGTCTCATCCAATATTAAAACAACACATTAAAAGTCTCATTTTTTCTTTACCTTATAGAGACATTAGTTCTATTAAAAAAATTTGAATTAATGGTATAGTAAAGTATGCTAAATTCTGAAGATTTAATAAATAAAGTAAAAATTTATAATAAATTTTTAAATCATGAAAAGCTAAATAAGGCATATAATTTTGCAGTTAAAGCTCATGGCAATCAAAAAAGAGCATCTGGAGATCCTTATTCAGTTCATCCAATAGAAGTTGCAAATATTTTAACTGATTTAAAATTGGATAGTGCCACCATTACAACAGGATTATTACATGACACTATTGAAGATACATTTGCAACATATGAAACTATTAAAGGTGAGTTTGGTGTAGAAGTAGCTGATTTAGTTGATGGTGTTACCAAAATTTCAGTTTTAGAAAATACTGCTTCCTCAAATTCAAAAGCTGAGAATTTTAGAAAATTAATTTTAGCGACCTCAAAAGACATAAGAGTTTTGTTAGTAAAAATTGCTGATCGTTTGCACAATATGAGAACAATAAAAGCTTTTAAAAGTGAGGAAAAAAAACAAAGAATCGCTCAAGAAACAATGGAAATATATGCACCGTTAGCTGATAGAATGGGAATGCAAAGAATAAGAGATGAACTTGAAGATTTGTCGTTTGAAGTCTTAAATAATGAAGCTCGTAAATTAATTCAAAAAAGATTAGATGAAATTAATTTAGATAAAAAAGATATTTTTAAGATACTGTCAGATGAGATTAAAAATATACTATATAAAAATAATATAGAAACAGAAATTTTCGGTAGAGAAAAAACTCCTTTTTCGATTTGGAGAAAAGTGCAAAAAAAACGTGTCTCTTTAGAACAGATTACAGATATAATCGGATTTAGAATAATACTTCAAAATATTGATGATTGTTATAAAACTCTTGGCATTATACATAAACAGTGGAATTGTATACCTGGAAAATTTAAAGATTATATTTCCTCACCTAAAATAAATGGATACAAATCTATTCATACTGCTGTAATAGGCTCGTATAAAAAACCTATTGAGATCCAAATAAGAACAAAAGAAATGCACGACTTTGCTGAACGAGGAATAGCATCACATTGGCAATATAAATCATCTGAGAAATTTAATTCTTTAACTTGGAAAGAATATGATTGGTTAAAAGATCTAGTCGAAATTATAGAAAAAAATGAAAACCCCGAACATTCATATGAATATACTAAGCTACAAATGTTCCAAGAGAATGTTTTTTGCTTTACGCCAAAAGGTTCTGTAATTAAATTACCAAAAAATGCTACACCAATAGATTTTGCATATGCAGTTCACACAAAAATTGGTGATACTGCTATTGGATGTGAAATCAATGGAAATAAAAAAGAATTACAAACAATTTTGAGAAATGGTGATACTGTTAAAATTATTACTTCCAAAAATAATTCTCCCTCACTTCATTGGTTACCAACAACAAAAACAGGAAAAGCAAGATCTGCAATTAGAAAATATTGGCATGACAAGGGTGAACAAAAAGAAGAGAGAATCAAAAAATATAACACAACGTTATGGATATCTTTACCTGATAAGCCAGGTCAATTAGGGAATGTAAGTTCTTTGATAGGTAGTCATAAACTAAATATTTCAAATTTAGAAATGGTGGGAAAAAACCCAAATTATATAAATTTTAAGTTCAGGCTCATTATAAGAGATTTAAAAAATTTTACTAATTTTATTGCAGAGCTTAAACAAAAAGGTATAAAATTTAAGATAATTAGACACGAAGATAAAAGAAATGCTTTCACTCAAAAAATCCTTAAATATTTTAAAAAAAACTGATGCGTTGTTAGAGGGGCATTTCGTCTTATCTTCTGGATTACATTCTACAAAATATATACAATGTGCTAAACTTTTAAGTCATCCTTATTTAGCTGATAGTATATGTAAATCTCTCGCAAAGAAAATAAAAAGGAATTTTAAAAAAATTGATCTAATTCTATCCCCTGCAATGGGCGGTATAATCATTGGTTATGAGATAGGAAAAATTTTAAAAAAAGAAACTATTTTTTGCGAAAGAGTGAATGGAAAATTTACATTAAGACGAGGATTTCAAATTAAAAAAGCATCAAGAGTTCTAATTTTAGAAGATGTAATTACAACAGGAAGATCTAGTTTGGAGTGTGTAAAATTGATTAATAAATTTAATGCAACACTTGTAGGATTTGCCTCTATAATAGATAGATCGAATAAAAAAAGTTTAAAGATAAATAAAAAAATTATATCTCATATAAAAATAGATGTTCCAACTTTTAAATCTAGCAATTTACCTTCTTCATTAAAAAAAATTCCTATCTCTAGACCAGGAAGCAGATATATAAAGTGAAACGTTTGGGTGTTAATATTGATCATGTTGCTACGATAAGAAATGCTAGAGGTGAGTCACATCCAGATCCATTATATGCAGCGAATTTTGTAAAAAAATGTGGAGCCAACTCTATAACGATACATTTAAGAGAGGATAGAAGACATATTAATGACTTAGATGCTAAAAAAATATGTTCTCAAAAGAACTTATTGGTTAACTTAGAAATTTCAACTAATTCTAATATCATAAAAAAAGCACTAAAATTTCGACCAAATTATATTTGTATTGTCCCTGAAAATAGAAAAGAAATTACAACAGAAGGTGGTTTAGATTTATTTAAAAACAAAACTAAGATAAAAAGTATTATTAAAAAGTTTAAAAAAAAAAAAATTAGAACTAGTCTTTTTATAAATCCGTCATTTAAAGATATCAAAATTTGTAAGGAATTGGAAACTGACTGTATTGAAATTCATACGGGACGACTGGCAAATCTAGTTAAATCCAAAAAAAGTTACTTAAAAGAATTAAACAAAATTAAAAAATGTGCAATTTTAGCAAAAAAATATAAAATCGAAATTCATGCTGGCCACGGTTTGGATTATAAAACAACAAAAATTTTATCTAAAATTAATGAAATAAGTGAGTTTAATATAGGACACTTCATAATAGGAGAGTCAATTTTTTTTGGATTATCTAAAATCATAAAAAATATGAAACAAATCATAAAAAAATAATTATGAAAATTCTTGGAATTGGAGTTGATATTATAAAAAACAAAAGAATTAAATTATTAATAAAGAATAAATCATTTATTAAAAAAATTTATAGCAATAATGAAATTAAATTTTCCAAAAATATTAAAAATAAAGTTAATTATTTTGCTAAAAGATTTGTTGCTAAGGAGGCTTTATCCAAAGCTTTTGGAACAGGTTTTAGAAATAATTTGAATTTTAAAGATATTGAAATCCTAAATGACGAATTAGGAAAACCATACTATTTTTTATCAAAAAAAATTAAGAAAATAGCTTATAAGAAATTTGGAATAAATAATTTAAATTACTTTCTTTCCATTACAGATGAGAAAGATTATTCAATAGCTTTTACAATTTTACAAAAAAAATAATGTTTAGTAAAAAAATTATAATAGATAACATAAAAACCTTATTCTATGCTTTAATCATAGCAATAATTATAAGATCATTAATAATTCAACCGTTTTATATTCCCTCATCTTCAATGGAGCCAAATCTATTAGTGGGTGATAGACTTTTTGTTAGTAAATATTCTTATGGCTATAGTAAACATTCCTTTCCTTTTAGTCCTCCAATAATAAATGGCAGGATTTTATCAAAAGAACCAAAAAGGGGGGATGTAGTTGTTTTTAAAACTCCCGCTGATAACCGAACAGATTATATTAAAAGATTAATTGGATTACCAGGAGATAGTATTCAATTTATAAATTCAAATTTATTTTTAAATAATAGTGAAATATTAAAATCAAAGATTTCTAATAAAGATTTAATTTATTGTGGAAAAAAAACTATAGAAGTATTTACTTTTGAGGAATTATTACCAAATGGAAAAAAATATAACACAGTTTATTTAAAAGATTATACTTTTCAAAATTCTGATAAATATATTGTTCCTCAAGATCATTATTTTTTTTTGGGAGATAACCGAGATTGTTCAAAAGATAGCAGATTTCTGACAAGCGTAGGTTATGTACACAAAGATAATTTGGTCGGTAAAGCACGATTTATTTTTTTTTCATCTGATAAATCAATAGGTAGTATTTTTTCATTTTGGAAATGGAATAAGTCAATAAGGTTTGATAGATTTTTCAAAATAATACAATAATGAAAATAAATTATTTTGATCTCGAAAAAAAATTAAAACTAACTTTTAAAGATAAGAGTCTTTTAATTAAATCTTTAACACATAAAAGTTTTGATAAAGTTCATAATAATGAAAAAATTGAATTTTTAGGAGATAGAGTTTTAGGTTTGATAATTGCAAAAAAACTTCTCGAAATTTATCCTGAAGAAAAAGAGGGTGTCTTAGATAAAAAATTTGCATCGCTTGTAAATAAAAAAACATGTTTAGAAATTGCAAAAAAAATTGGATTAGAAAAATATATTTTAAGATCTAATACTCACAACAGAAAAAATCTTATAGAAGATAAAGTTTTAGCTGATAGTTGTGAAGCTTTGATTGGTTGCATTTATTTAGATAAAGGATTTCAATTTGTTGAAAAAACAATTTTAAAATTGTGGTCAAATCATATTAAGAAAAGTTCTATTACTCAAATCGATGCGAAAACTAAACTTCAAGAATTTTCACTAAAAAAATATAAGAAATTACCTGTATATAAAGTAATATCAAATACAGGACCCAGACACAAACCTTTATTTAAAGTTGGTGTTAAACTGTTTAACACTAAATATTATGTGTCTGAAGGTAAATCAAAAAAGGATGCAGAGCAAAATGCTGCTATTCTCTGTTTAAAAGAAATTATTTAGTTATGATATGGAAAGATAGTGCTTTTTTAATATCCAAAAATAAATATAACGAAAATTCTATAATTTCAGAATTATATACGATGAATTATGGAAAAGTTTCTGGCATCATCTTTGGTGGTAC
This sequence comes from uncultured Pelagibacteraceae bacterium, assembly GCA_902566365.1. Classification (GTDB taxonomy): domain Bacteria; phylum Pseudomonadota; class Alphaproteobacteria; order Pelagibacterales; family Pelagibacteraceae; genus Pelagibacter. Next base: position 44,504 of record CACFIH010000002.1, on the reverse strand, counting down.
TTCCAAAAAGATTAAAAATTATCTACAGATAGGGAATAGATTACACGTTAATTATCATAGTAAATCAATTAATAAAATTGGATATTTCAAAGTTGAAATTGAGAAAGCATATACTCCATTTTATTTTGATAATAATCAAAAGTTACTATGTATTACATCAGCATTTAATTTAATAAAGATATTGACTGTTGATTTTCAAAAAAATGAAAAAATTTTTCATCAACTAGAAAATTTTTATGAAATTTTGAATGTAAAAAATTGGATACAAAAATATATATACTGGGAGCTGGAATTATTTAAGCATCTTGGATACGATTTAGAACTAAAAAACCTAGTTGATAAAAAGATTATTGATAATAAATTAGAATATATTTCTAAATCATCTCATGAAAAAAAAATAGTACCAAATTTTTTAATAGATAAGAATGAGGATATACTAGATATTAAGATGTTATTGAGTGGACTTAAATTGGTTGGTGACTATTTAGAAAAAAGTATTTTGAGACCTAATAGTTTAAATCAACCTTTAAGTAGAATACAATTTATTAATACACTAAAATAACTATTTTAAGAACTCTTCTAGTCTATCAGCATAATAACTAATAATTGCGTTTGCTCCCGCTCTTTTAAAAGAGATAAGTGTCTCTAATACAACATGTTTATCTATCAAACCTTTTTTGATTGAATTTGATAACAAGCTATATTCACCAGATACTTGATAAGCCAAAACTGGTATTTTGTAATTATCTTTGATTAACTTTATTATATCTAAATATGGCAATCCAGGTTTTACCATTACCATATCTGCTCCTTCTTTGATATCTAAAGCAACTTCTCTAATGGCTTCATCACTATTTCTAAAATCCATTTGATAATTTTTTTTATTTCCTTTTAATAAATTTTTTGATCCAACTGCATCCCTAAACGGACCATAAAAACTAGAAGCATATTTTACGGCATAAGATAAAATTTGCGTATTTATAAAACCATTTTTATCCAATGATTGCCTAATCTTTTTAATTCTTCCATCCATCATATCTGATGGAGCAAGAACATCACAGCCCATTTCAGCTTGTAATAAAGATTGTTTAATTAAAATTTCAATTGTTTCATCGTTTAGTACATAGTTTTTATTTAATAATCCATCATGGCCATGAGATGTATAAGGATCCAAAGCCACGTCACACATTATCCCTATTTCATTTTTATATCTTTTTTTTATAAATCTGATTGCTTTACAAACCAAATTATTTTCATTTAAAGCTTCAGTTCCCGTGCTATCTTTTTTTTTTGGGTTCGTATAAGGAAATAAAGCAATCATTGGTAAACGTTTTTTTATAGCTTTATCAACTACAAAACTTAACTTATCTATACTCCATCTATAAACACCAGGCATTGAATTTATGCTTTGTTTTTTGTTGGTTCCCTCAATAAGAAATATTGGTAATATGAAATCACTTGGTGTAAGGTTATTTTCCTCAATTAACCTTCTTGACCAATCATTTTTTCGGCTTCGTCTTAGCCTTAAACTTGGAAATTTTCCTGTAATCATATCTAAATATATTTAAAATATGCGACAAATGTTATATATAAATATAACTTAAAAAAGATATTAAACAATCTTATGAATCTAAATTTTAATGATTTTCAAAAACAAAATGTCAAATTTGACATTAATAGACTTCAAAAAGCCTATAAAGAGATACTAAAGATAAAAAATTTTACTGGACCCGATGGTGTTACTAATTTTGGAGCAATATCTCTAACACAAATACCTGGTGATCCAGACTCAATAAAAGGAAATAAAGCTAGAGGTGTTTTTTGGACAAAGCCTGACTCTTCAGGAAATGAAGTAGTTAGAGATGAAAAAATTGACGAGGCAGCTTACTCAGAGTTTATTGACGATTATAAGGATACTTATTTTAAAGAGGTTTTCGATGTATTGTCATCAAAATATAAACTAGGTCGAGTAAGAATTTTATTAAAAGAACCAAGATCCACTTTGAGTTGGCATAGAGATCCAGAACCAAGATTACATATTCCAATTATAACTAATCCAGGTTCCATAATGGTCATAGACAATGTTGCCAAACATTTACCTGCTGATGGATCTGTTTGGATTACAAATAATACAAAATATCATAACGCCTTTAATGGTGGAGAAGAGAACAGAATACATTTAGTTGCATGTGTTCTTGATCATAAATTTAATTAATTTGAAAAAATTATTCATTTCATCAGATCATGCAGGATATAATCTTAAAGAGGAGATAAAGAGAAATTTTAAAAAAAAATACTTTTTTATAGATTTAGGGACAGATAATTCAAAAATATCCGTTAATTATCCTGATTATGCTCATAAATTGTGTAAAAAAGTATCTAAAAATAGTAAAAATATAGGTATTTTAGTTTGTGGATCTGGAATGGGTATGTCTATGGCGGCAAACAGACACAAAAAAATAAGGGCTGCAGTATGTTATTCAGCCAAAAATACAAAATTATCTAGATTGCATAACAACGCAAATATTATTACATTAGGTTCTAGATTAACAAAAAAAAACATTGCCTTTAAATGTATTGATATTTTTGTAAATACAAAGTTTGAAGGTGGTAGACATAAAAAGAGAGTGAAAAAAATTTAAAAAATGTCAAGCGAAACAAAATATATTAACTCTAGTTACCAAGATTTTTTTGAAAAAAGTCTATCTAAGTCAGATCCAGATTTATTTAAAGCTATTAATGATGAGTTGATAAGACAACAAAATCACATTGAACTAATTGCATCAGAAAATATTGTTTCTCAAGCTGTATTAGAAGCTCAGGGTTCAGTCCTTACAAACAAATATGCAGAAGGATATCCTGGTAAAAGATATTATAATGGTTGTGAGCACGTAGATGTTGCTGAACAATTGGCATTAGAAAGAATAAAAAAACTTTTCAATTGTAAATATGCAAATGTTCAACCCCATTCTGGTGCACAAGCAAATGGTGCAGTATTTCTAGCCTTGTTAAAACCTGATGATACGTTTATGGGTATGAGCTTGAATTCAGGAGGCCATATTACTCACGGATTAAAAATTTCCATGTCTGGAAAATGGTTTAATGCGATTAGTTATGATGTTGATAAGAAATCAGAACTTATTGATTATGATAATGTGGAAAAACTTGCATTAGAACATAATCCTAAACTTATCATTGCTGGTGGAAGCGCTTATTCAAGAGTAATTGATTTTAAAAGATTTAGACAAATTGCTGATAAAGTTGGCGCATACCTTATGGTAGATATGGCACATTTTTCAGGTTTAGTTGCAGGAAAAGGTTATCCTAATCCGTGTGACTATGCCCATGTGGTTACATCTACAACGCACAAAGTTTTTAGAAGTGCTAGAGGTGGCATTATATTATCTAATGATTTAGATTTAGGAAAAAAATTTGATACAGCTGTGTTTCCTGGTTATCAAGGTGGACCACTGATGCACATTATTGCAGCAAAAGCAGCTGGCTTTTTTGAAGCATTAAAACCTGAATTTCAAACTTATATAAAAAATGTTTTGGCTAATGCAAAAATGTTAGCTGAGACTTTAAAAAATAATGGGTTTAAGATTTACTCTGGTGGTACTGATACGCATTTGATGTTAGTTGATTTAAGACCGTTTGGTGTGAAAGGAAATTTGGCCTCAGAAAGTTTGTGTAGAGCAAATATTACTTGTAATAAAAATGGTATACCATTTGATACTGAAAAACCTATGATTACATCAGGCATTAGACTGGGCTCACAAGCCGCAACAACGAGAGGATTTGGTTTAAAGGAATTTGAGAAAGTTGGTAACTTGATAACAAAAGTCATTAAGGGATTATCAGATAATCCGGAAGATAATAGTAAAGTGGAAAATGAAGTAAGAAATGAGGTAATAAGCCTATGTTCAAATTTTCCAATTTACAAAAATTTAAATAAATGATCTGCCCCTGTGAAAAAAAAGGCGAAACATCTGTAGTAGACTCTCGCCCAACAGAAGATGGGACTGCAATACGTAGAAGGAGACTTTGTAGTTGTGGTGCAAGGTTTACCACTTTTGAAAGAATTCAGCATAGAGAAGTTATGGTTGTAAAAAAAAATGGTAGAAAATCATCATTTGATAGAGATAAATTAAGTAAGTCTATTTATATTGCTTTAAAAAAAAGACCATTAGATACTGAGACTGTTGAAAAATTTATAAGTCGTATTACTAGATCTTTAGAGGAGCTTGGACAAAATGAAATTTCAAGTAACACTATTGGTACGATGGTGATGGAAGGTTTAAAAGAACTAGACCCAGTTGCATACGTTCGTTTTGCATCTGTTTACAGAAACTTTAGAGAAGAAAAAGATTTTGTGCAATTTGTGGACAAGTTAGATGTCTACAAAAAAAGATAAATTTTCATTAAAAGATAAGAATTATATGAGACTTGCTATTAATTTAGCTAAAGTCAGGAAAGGATTAACAGGTGATAACCCTTCTGTTGGTTGTGTAATAGTAAAAAATGATGAAATTATATCAATAGGTCAAACAGGATACAATGGTCGTCCACATGCTGAGACTAATGCAATTGACAACTCATTTCAAAGTTTAATAGGATCTAAAATGTATGTCACACTTGAACCTTGCAATCATTATGGAAAAACTCCCCCATGCACAAATAGTATAATTAAAAGCGGTATTGATGAAGTTTTTTACTCGATAAACGATATAGATAAAAGAGTACAAGGTAAGAGTTTTAAGATTTTAAAAAAAAAAAATATTAAAGTAAGAAAAAATCTTTTAAAAAATGAGACTTTAGATCTTTATGATTCATATATATTTAATAAAAAACATAAATTGCCATTTATTACAGCCAAAATAGCAATTTCTAAAAATAAACTAATTTATAGTAATGGCAGAAAAAGAATAACAAATAAAACTTCTGATAAACTAACCCACTATTTAAGATTTAAAAATGATGCAATTATGATTTCAAGTAATACTTTAAATACTGATAATCCAAAGTTAAACTGTCGATTAAAAGGATATGAAAGATTTTCCCCTAAAAGAATCATTTTAGATAAAAATTTAGATATTAAATTAAATACATATATCTATAGAACAATAAAAAAAAATAATACAATAATTTTTCACAACTCTATGAAACTTATAAAGATTAAAAAACTTAAACAAAAAGGAGCAATTTTGATTAAATCAAAATTAAGTAAGGAAATGAGATTTGATTTAAAGAATATTATGCGAAGTTTATTTTCTTTTGGAATTAGAAATTTATTGGTTGAAGGTGGAGATAAGATTACTAAAAGTTTACTTAAAAATAGACTAATTAATCAATTTTATCTATTTAAAAGCCCTAAAGAATTATCAAAAAGTAAAAAACATATAATTTTTACATCAAATGATATTTTGAATAATTTCTATAAAATTAAATCAAAAATAAGCTCAGATCTAGCCAAAGATAAGATTTCCATTTATATAAGGAAAAATGTTTAACGGAATTATTTTTAATAAAGGAAATGTAAAAAAGATCTTAAAAAGATCAAAAGGAATTAATATCTTTATTAAATCTAACGTAAAATTATCAAAAAAAAGATATAGGTGTTTCAGTTGCATGTGATGGTGTTTGCTTAACTCTCATAAGTATAAAGAATAAGATAATGGAGTTTTATCTTTCAAATGAAACAATTCAAAGATCAAAATTTAAGTATCTTAAAAAAAAATGATGAAATTAATTTAGAGTTACCTTTAAAATATGGCCAAAAAATTTCAGGTCATATCTGCCAAGGACATGTAGACACTATTGGCAAAATTCTTGATATAAAAAAGATTGATAAATCTTACATTTTTGATTTATCAATTTCTTTGAAAGAAAGAAAGAACTTAATTGAAAAAGCTTCGATATGTGTAAATGGTATTTCATTAACAATATCCAAAGTTACAAAAAAGGGATTTCAAATTTGGGTGATACCTCATACATTTAGATTAACAAATTTATCTAAATTAAAAAAAGGAAGTTTAGTTAACATTGAAATAGATATACTCTCTAAATATGTAAAAAATTTTTTTTTATGAAAAAAAGTAATTATTCGTCAATTGAAAATATTATCAACATTGCCAAAAAAGGAGGTATGTTTATTTTAGTTGATGACGAGAAAAGAGAAAATGAAGGTGATTTAGTTATTTCTACATCGGACACAAATGCAAAAAATATAAATTTTATGGCTAAGTATGGCCGAGGTTTAATTTGTTTGGCTCTAGACAGTTTACAGGCAAAAAGATTAAACTTATCCTTGATGTCTCCCATTAATCAATCAAGAAACAAAACTGCTTTTACTGTTTCAATTGAAGCAAAAAAAGGAATAACAACCGGAATTTCAGCTAAAGATAGAGCTCGTACCATAAGAATTGCATCAAGAAAAAATGTTAAAAAAAAAGACATTGTTTCACCAGGTCATGTATTTCCCATAATTGCTAAAGATGGAGGCGTGTTAGTCCGAGCAGGTCATACAGAAGCTTCTGTTGATATATCTAAAATTGCCAAAAAAAATAATTCGGCTGTGATATGTGAAATTATGAATGAAGATGGAACTATGGCCAAAGGCCAAAATTTACTCAATTTTGCAAAAAAACACGGGTTAAAAATTGGAAAAATTGAAGATTTAATTTCATATAGATTAAAAAAAGAAAAATTAATAAGATTAAAAAAAACTTCTGACATTAGATTTGATAAACAAAAATTTAAAATAAAAATTTATGAAAATTTATTAGATGGTTCAGAACATTTTGCACTTGTTAAAGGATCATTAAAAAGAGGGGTTATACCAAGGGTTAGGGTCATTTCCTCAAATGTTGTACAAAATTATTTGATAAATCAACAATTGCCTAATTCATTTAATAAAACCCTTAATTATTTTAAAAAATTTAATAATTGTGTATTAGTTTTTATAAAAGATACAAATCTTAAATCTGTAACTCAAACATTAAAAAATTATAAAGATAAAAGTTTTTATAATAAAGGAAATGATAAACTTATTAGAAATTATGGTATAGGAGCACAAATTATAAAAGATTTAAAAATAAGAAAAATGATTTTAATTACAAAATCACCAAAAAAGGTTATTGGTTTAGAAGGTTTTGATATTAAAATAACAAAGCAGGAATTAATTTAATGAAAAAAAAAATTTTAATTATTTGTGCAAATTATTATAAGGATATTAATAATGGATTGTTATCATATGCATTAAAATCAATACCCAAAAATTTTAATCTTAAGATAGTTAATGTTCCAGGAGTTTTTGAAATACCAGTAACCATTTCAAAAAATTTAAATAAATTTGAGGCATTTATTGCTTTAGGATGCGTAATAAAAGGTCAAACACCTCATTTTGATTTTATCTCCAAAGCAACAACGGATGCTATTATGAACTTATCTGTCATTTCAAAAAAACCAGTAGGAAATGGAATTATAACTTGCTTGAATATGAAACAAGCTAGAGCAAGAAAAAAAAAGGGTGCTGAGGCAGCAAAAGCTATTTTATCAGTTTTGACACAAAAATGAGAACTTCCTATAGCCCCAAAAACAATCCAAGAGTAATTATAATACAAAAATTATATGGAAAATTTTTTAATGAGGAAGAAAAATTAGATTTTCCTAAACATAGATATAAAAAATTTATTAAAGATGTAGTTTCTGGTACAATTGAACGAAATGAAATTTTAATGGAAGAATTAGACAAAAATTTAGGAGAAAAATTTAATTTTAATAATATGGATAAATTATTTCAAGTAATATTAAAATCAGCTACTTATGAATTTTTATACAAACCTAATGTTTCAATAAAGATTATTATTAAGGAGTATCTCAATGCCTCAAATTTTTTTTTAGACAATTCTCAAACAAAATATCTAAATGCCTTATTAGATAATATCGCAAAAAAGATAAGATTAATTAATGGATGAGTTTGAACTAATAAAAAGATATTTTTCAAAATTGTCTAATAATAAAAGTTCATTAAATTTAAATGATGATGTTTTTTTTGATAAAACAAAAAATTTAGTTATTTCTGTTGATACATATGTTGAAGGTGTTCATTTTTTAAATTTTAAAAATCCTGAACTTGTTATAAAAAAGATATTAAGATCATCTATTTCTGATTTAATATGCAAAGGTGTTCATCCTAAATACTATTTCATATCAGGATCAGGTGATAATAAGTCTTTTTCAAAAAAAAATCTGACACTGATCTCAAAATCATTAAAACAGGAGCAAACTAAATATTCAATCTTTTTATCTGGAGGTGATACAGTTTTTTCGAAAAAATTAAGTTTTACAATTACAACAGTTGGTTTCTCCAATAAAATAGTTTTAAGAAACAAAGCAAAAATTAATGATGATATTTATGTAACAGGAAATTTAGGTGATAGTTATATTGGCTTAAAAATATTAAAAAATGAAATCAATATAAAAGATAAACTAAAAAACTATTTTAGAAAAAAATATTTTAATCCAGACTTATGTGTTAATTTAACAAAAAAATTAATTTCAATTGCTAATACTTCAATTGATATATCTGATGGTCTAATTTCCGATTTAGAAAAACTCATTAATAAACAAAATCTATCATATAAATTGAATTTAAAGGATATCCCTATATCTAATAATCTTAAAAAGTTAATTAATTTAAAGAAGATAAAAAAATTACAATGCATATCTCACGGAGATGATTATCAGATTTTATTTACAGCTTCTAAATCAAAATCTAGAATCATTGCTAAAACATCTAAATCTCTAGGTATAAAGATTTCAAAAGTAGGAAAAATTTATGGTAACAGTCAAAAATCTCAAATTATTGATGAAAAAAATAAGAAAATTAGGCTAAAATACAAAGGTTATTTTCATAAATTTTAAAAGTTAATCGTTGCCTTTTATATCTTTTTTTGTATTGTCCGGCTTTTAAAACTAACAACCAACTACTTAATTAAGGTTTATATGAGCTCAACAGTCGAAACTATTCTACTTTATACTATAGCAGCAGGATTTTTATCAATTATTTACGGATATTTTACTGGAAAAAATATTTTAAACTCCAGTGCAGGTAATTTAAAAATGCAAGATATTGCATCAGCTATTCAAATAGGTGCTAAGGCATATTTAGCTAGACAATATAAAACTATCGCTATCGTTGGTGTAGTTGTTTTAGTAATTGTTAGTATTGCTTTTAGTCCTCTTGTTGGATTAGGATATTTAATTGGAGCTACATTATCAGGTATAGCAGGCTATGTAGGAATGTTAGTTTCTGTTCAAGCGAATGTAAGAACAGCTGAAGCTTCACGTAAAGGTTTAGCTAGTGGTCTTTCGGTTGCTTTTAAATCTGGTGCTGTTACTGGAATGTTGGTAGCAGGTTTGGCTTTATTATCTATAGCTGTCTATTATTATTTATTGTTAAAGTTTAATGTTGATGAAAGAGAAATAGTCAATGCGTTAGTTGCATTAGGGTTTGGTGCATCTTTAATATCTATATTTGCCAGATTAGGTGGAGGAATTTTTACAAAAGGAGCAGATGTTGGTGCTGATTTAGTAGGAAAAGTCGAGGCTGGTATTCCTGAAGATGATCCAAGAAATCCAGCAGTTATTGCGGATAATGTTGGAGACAATGTTGGAGATTGTGCAGGTATGGCTGCTGATTTATTTGAGACTTATGCTGTTACTATTGTAGCAACTATGGTTTTATCCTCAATTTTTTTTCCAGGCGATATGTCAATGATGATTTATCCTTTAACTATTGGTGGTGCTTGTATTTTAACATCTATCATTGGAACTTTTTTTGTAAAATTAGGTAAGAGTAAAAATGTTATGGGAGCCTTATATAAAGGTTTTGTAGTTTCTGCTTTAGCTTCTTTAGTAATATTATATCCTGTCACTGATTTTGTTTTAGGTTTAGAAAATAGTTATGAATTAAATAATATGTCATTTTCTGGAATAGATTTATATTATTGTGGAGTTATTGGATTGATAATTACTGGCTTATTAATATGGGTTACTGAATACTATACTGGTACAAATTATAGACCGGTAAGAAGTGTGGCCAACTCTTCAACCACTGGACACGGCACAAATGTAATTCAGGGTCTTGCAATTTCATTAGAGGCAACCGCTATACCAGCAATAATAATTGTGGCTGGAATTTTATTAACAAATCATATTGCAGGTTTATATGGTATTGCTATTGCTGTGACAACTATGTTGGCATTAGCTGGAATGGTAGTAGCTCTTGATGCATATGGACCTGTTACAGACAATGCAGGGGGTATAGCTGAAATGTCTAAATTGCCTAACAATGTTCGAAAAACAACAGATGCTTTAGATGCAGTAGGTAATACTACAAAAGCTGTGACTAAAGGTTATGCTATTGGATCTGCTGGATTAGGTGCTTTAGTTCTTTTCGCTGCTTATACCGAGGATATCAAACATTTTTCTAAAGTTGCTGGTTCTAAACTTGAGGGTATTGTTGTTACTTTTGATTTATCAAATCCTTATGTAGTAGTTGGTTTACTGATTGGTGGCATGCTTCCATATTTATTTGGTTCAATGGGAATGCAAGCTGTAGGGAGAGCTGGTGGTGCTGTTGTAATTGAAGTAAGGAGACAATTTAAAAAATATCCAGGTATTATGAAAAGAAAACAGAAACCTGATTATGCAAAACTAGTAGACTTATTAACTGTTGCTGCAATTAAAGAAATGATTGTACCTTCATTATTACCAGTTTTATCTCCTATAGTTTTATATTTTATTATTTTTGCTATTGGTGGTCAAGTTGCTGCATTGGCATCAGTTGGTGCAATGTTGCTTGGTGTAATTATAACAGGTTTATTTGTTGCAGTCTCAATGACAGCTGGTGGTGGAGCTTGGGATAATGCAAAAAAATATATTGAGGATGGTAATTATGGTGGAAAAGGTTCTGATGCACATAAAGCAGCTGTAACTGGTGATACAGTTGGTGATCCATATAAAGATACTGCTGGACCTGCTGTTAACCCTATGATTAAAATAACAAATATAGTAGCTTTACTTCTTTTAGCAGTTATCGCTGGTTAGCTTCTTTTCTTTTTTTGGCCCTCTGACCAAGAGGGTCATTAATTTTTTGTCTCATACTAGATAAAAAATCATAAACAAAAGTATTCTTTTTAATTCCAGATTTAGTTGTACCTTCAACTATTTTTATTTCTTTCATATCATTTTTGTTATAAAAAGTTTTTTTCTTTAAGATTCCTGCACTATCTATTTCAAGAACCAAAACATTATTTTTGTAAATCTTCATTCTACCCAAGTTTTTGAACTCAGATTGTGTTTGTTTTCTCTCAATATATATCCATACATCATTATCAAATTTACTCACTGTTGAGGGAGTACCTAATATTTTTCTGATATCGTTAACATTACTTTGATCAATAATTAAATTTTTTTGTTTTTTTTCTAAAAATGGAACTCCATGATGTTTCACAACCTTTTTGAAGCTACAATTTGTGACTATTAATGAAAATAGAATTATATATAATATTTTAAACATGTCTTTAAATTATCTTAATATTTATAATAAATTGATAAATTTCTCTAGAAATAAAGATTTATATCAATCTTTAAATCGTAACGATAATTTTTCAGATAGATTATCTATTTTCTTACTACATTTTGCTTTTTTTATGAGAAAATATAAAAGTAAAGAAAATAAGGTTATTTTACAAGAAATATATGATTTTAACTTTCGACAACTGGAGTTAAGTATTCGTGAAATTGGTTATGGGGATCAATCAATTAATAAAAAGATGAAAGATTATATAAATCTTTTTCACTCTATGATCTCAGAAATTCACTATTGGGATACATTAGACAAAGATGAGAAATCACGGAAGATTACGATTTTTTTACAAGATTTTAATAAAACTCACGATTTAATTGATTATTTCGAAGATTTTAATAATAAATTATCTAAAATAGATTTGAATTCTTTTTAGAAAAGTGTAATTAGTTCTTATTATGGCAGTACCAAAAAGAAAACAAACCCCATCGAGAACTGGTATGAGAAGATCTCAAAATATGAAATTTTCGTCTAAAAATATAGTTGAGGATAAAAAATCTGGTGAATACAGACTTTCTCATCACATGGATTTAAAAACTGGCATGTATAAGGGTAGACAAGTTTTAGATCCGAAAGAATAAAAATTTAACTAACTAAAAATGCGTGAATTAATAAAAATTGCAGTCGATGCAATGGGCGGGGATGGATCTCCTAAGAAAATTGTAGATGGAATAATTCATAATCATAGATCAAATAAAGAAAATTTTTTTAAATTATTCGGTAATAAAATTGAAATAGAAAAATATTTAACAAAGGATATAGATACCAATTATTATGAAATAATTGATACAAACGAAAAAGTTAAAAGTACAGATAGTCCACTAGAGGCTGCTAAAAGAGGAAAAAAGACAAGCATGTGGCTGGCAATAGAAAGTGTAAAAAATAAAGAAACAGATATTGTAATCTCAGCAGGTAATACAGGTGCATTATTAGTTATATCAAAATTAAATCTTAAGATGATTCCTAATATTGATAAACCAGCCCTTTCTGCATTATGGCCAAATAAAAAAGGTATGAGTGTTGTATTGGATCTTGGGGCAAATATAGAATGTAGTTCTAAAAATTTAGTTGACTTTTCTATTATGGGGTCCTCGTTATACAAATCATTATATCCATTAGAAAATCCAAATGTAGCCTTGCTCAATATTGGATCTGAGGAATTAAAAGGTAATGAAGTAATTAAAGAAACCTTTCAAATATTAAATGAAAAAAAGAGTCAAAATTTTGATTTTTCAGGCTATATAGAAGGTAATGAACTTATGAATGGGAAGGTAAACGTAATAGTTTCAGATGGTTTTACAGGAAACATAGCTTTAAAAACTGCAGAGGGAACAGCAAATTTCATAACTGACGAGCTTAAGAAAGCATTAGGAGGTTCAATTTTAGGTAAAATATCATCACTTTTAAATATTCATAATTTAAAAAAGTTCAAGAAAAGATTGGATCCAAGATTATATAATGGTGCAATATTTATTGGATTAGATTCTCCAGTTGTTAAAAGTCACGGAGGAACTGACTATATAGGTTTTTCTAATTCTCTAGATGTTTGCAACAAAATTATTAAAGGTAATTTAATAGACAAAATAAAGAGCAACATTTGATTAATGAGGATAAATTTAACTAAGAAAGAACTTGTTAATTTAGCATACATGCAAATTGGTTTTTCTAAACAAATTTCTGAAAATCTTATTGATGAATTTTTTTCTTTAATCATTCTGAATCTTAAAAAAGAGGGGAAATTAAAAATATCAAAATTTGGAACATTCTCAATTAGAGAAAAAAAAGCTAGATTAGGTAGAAATCCAAAAACTAAAGAAGAAAAAGTAATTACTAAAAGAAATGTAGTTTTATTTAAACCTTCTAAAGAATTTAAAAAATTTGTTAACTCCAATAATGATGATTAAGTCAAAAACTGCATACAAAACAATTGGTGAAGTTGTTAAAATAATTGGTTTAAAATCTAAAAAAGGAAATTCTTTACCTACTCATACTATTCGATATTGGGAAAAAGAATTTAAACAAATTAAACCTAAAATTTTAGATGGAAACAGACGCTATTATGATGATAAAAATATTGAACTTTTAAAAAAGGTACATTTTCTTTTAAAAGTTCAGGGTATGACTATTAATGGTGTCAAAAGATTTCTAGATAAAACTGATTCTTTAAATCTTGACGAATCTTTAAATAATTCTATAAAAGCTGATAATTTTAAAAATAAATTGATTAAAATATCAAATATTTTAAAAAATTTAAAAAAACTGAAGTAAATTATAATGGCAAAAAAAACACATGTTAAGGTTAGGCTGGTGCCTGAATCAAAACCTGATAGCGCCTTTTTTTATTATGTAAAAAAACCTGCAGGTGGTGAAAAAGCTAAAATTAAATTAAAAGCAAAAAAATATAATCCGGTAACTCGTAAACATGAAGTTTTTATTGAAAAGAAACTTCCTCCTCATAGTAAATAACTATTTTTTTTTAAAATTTCTTTTTTCAAAATCTATATAAGACCAAATCATATTTTTCCAAATACGATTAGTAATTTTTGGGTCAATATTATTTTTCAAGGATTTCTTTTTAATATTTTTTAATATCAAATTAATTCTTTTTTTGTCAATTATTTGATTTCTATTTTCTTTAAGAGCCAAAACTTTTTTAACTAGGTTTGTTCTTTTTTTTATAATTTTGATAAGTAAATTATCTAATTTATCTAACTGTAATCTTATTTTATTTAGTTTTTTTCTTTTTAAAGGCGACATTTATATATTTGGATATTTTAAAAATTATTATATTTATTCGAATATGTACACAACAAATCCAAAAATTAACAATCAAATATCAGTTTGGTTATTTACGATGTTTTGTTTAGTTTCATTAATGATAATTGTTGGTGGACTGACTAGGTTAACTGACTCCGGACTTTCAATAACCAAATGGCAATTATTTTCTGGTATTATACCACCTTTAAATCAAGATGAGTGGATTTTATATTTTAACCTTTATAAAGAAATCCCTGAATTTAATTTACAAAATTTCAATATGAATTTAAATGAGTTTAAAATAATTTTTTGGTGGGAGTGGGCTCATCGTTTTATGGGAAGATTAATTGGTATTTTTTTTTTAATACCATTAATTTATTTTTCTATTAAAATAAATTTTAGAAATCTACTCAATTTGTATTTCATTTTTTTTCTAATATGTTTTCAAGGTTTTATTGGTTGGTACATGGTAAGTAGTGGTTTAGTTGATAGAATAGACGTAAGTCATTTTAGGCTCTCGCTTCATTTACTGATTGCGTTTTTGATTTTATCATTAATTTATTGGAATTATTTAAAAATTATAAAGAATGAAGAAGTCATTAACAAAATAAATTCAACTATTCCTTTTATATTTTTGATTTTGATTTTCACACAGATTGTTATTGGTGCTTTTGTATCTGGTATGGATGCAGGTAAAATTTATAATTCATGGCCTTTAATGGGTGATTCTTATTTTCCTGATGATAATATTTTTAAAAACCTGTTTAAATTAACAGCTTTCAACGATCCCTCCCTAGTACAATTTATTCACAGAAATTTAGCATACATTATTGGTATATATTATTTATTTATATTTTACATAATTCATAAAAATAAAATTTATGAATTATATAAATCTTTACATATTTTGGGATTTTTAATTTTTTTACAAATTATCTTGGGAATATTTACAATTTTATATGGTGCACAGATTTATATTGCATCAATGCACCAAATAAATTCAATTTTTTTAGTTACTGCTTGTATTTATTTTTATTTTATTAATACAAAAACTAACTAACTGCTTTTAAATTACCTTTGGATGATTTATTCAAAGCTTGGTCTAAGTCATCTATAATATCATCAATATGTTCGATACCTATACATAATCTTACATAACTTTGAGTAACACCAGAGGCAGCAAGTTCCTTTTCATTTAATTGACTATGAGTTGTGCTAGCAGGATGTATAGCTAAACTTCTTGCATCACCAATATTTGCAACGTGATAAAACATTTTTAAAGACTCTATAAATTTTTTACCAGCTTCAATACCACCTTTAAGTTCAATACCTACCATTGGTCCATTCCCACCTTTAAGATATTTTTTTGCTCTATCAGTGATAATTTTTTCATGCTCAGTCGAATAAATTACTTTTGTGACTTCATTGTGTTTTTTTAGAAAATTAACAACCTTTTCAGCATTTTCACAATGTTGTCTCATTCTAAGAGCAACAGTTTCAAGTCCTTGAATAATTGCAAAAGCATTATCGGGTGAGCAAGCAGAACCTAAATCTCTTAACAAACAAACTCTTGCTCTGACAGCAAAAGGTACATTTGCACCAGTAAGTTCAGGCACAACTTTACCCCAGATAGCACCATTATAACTAGCATCTGGTTCATTGAATAATGGTTGTCTCTTTGGATCCGCTGTCCAATCAAAATTACCACTATCTACAATAGATCCCGCAATAGCAGTTCCATGTCCACCAATATATTTTGTCAAAGAATGAATTACAACAGCAGCACCGTGTTCGATTGGTTTACATATAACAGGGGCTGCAGTGTTATCCATTATTAGGGGTATATTGTATTTTCGCCCAATATCTGAAACTTCTTTAATTGGGAATACCCTTAAATACGGATTAGGTAAAGTTTCTCCATAAAAAGCTCTTGTTTTATCATCAATTACCTTCTCGAAATTTTTTGGATCTTTTGGATCTGCATATCTTATTTCAATACCAAGTTTACTTAAAGTATGGGTAAATAATGATACAGTTCCTCCATAAAGGTCAGTTGAACTAACAATATTATCTCCTGATTGAGCCACGTTTAATATAGAAAATAATGATGCTGTTTGTCCAGATGCAACAGTTAAACATGCCAAACCTCCCTCGAGAGCAGCTATTCTTTTTTCTAATACATCATTGGTTGGGTTCATTATTCTAGTATAGATATTACCAAACTCTTTCAATGCGAATAAGTTTGCTGCATGATCAACACTATTAAATTGATAAGAAGTTGTTCTATATATTGGAACAGCTACTGCATTAGTTGCTGGATCACTTCTATAATCTCCGCCATGTATTGCAATGGTTTCAGGATTATTTCTTTTTTTTGTCATTTTACTCCTTTTTTAGTGCTTTAGCATAATGCAAGGTGCACAATACAGTTCAAATACCTTACCGATTAGAATATGGAATTTCCTTTTTAGCTGTTAGCCCGCAATAGGATCAAATCGGCTAATAGTTTTATAACAAAAAAAAACAGTAAAACAAGAGAAATATCAAATTGACTTTATATTTATTAATAGTATTAATCCTCGCACAATGACAAAATTCACTAAAAAAGACCAAATATCTTCGTCTTGGTATGAGATAGATGCAACTAATGCTGTTGTTGGAAGATTGGCCTCAATTATATCAAAAATTATTAGAGGAAAAAACAAAACTACTTATACCCCTCACATGGATGATGGAGATTTCGTTGTTGTTAAAAATATAGAACAGATAAAGTTTACAGGGAATAAATTTCAAAACAAAAAATATTATAAACACACAGGTCATCCTGGAGGTATTAAAGAGATTACTCCTGAAAAACTTAGCGAAAAAAAACCAGGTGAAGTTCTTAAATTAGCAGTTAAGAGAATGTTACCCGGAGGTGTTTTAGGAAAAAAACAATTGACTAAATTAAAGATATATTCTGGTAATAATCATCCTCATGAGGCACAAAATCCTAAAATTATTGAACTAAATAAATTGAATGATAAAAACGTTTTAAGAAAATAAAATGGAAAACACAGAATCAATAAAAAAAAATTCAAAAATAAATCTTGATTTTAAAGATAGTAAGTACGCTACAGGAAGAAGAAAAACATCAATAGCCAAAGTTTGGTTGAAAAAAGGTACTGGGAAAATTTATGTAAATGGTAAACTATTTGATAAATATTTTTCGAGTGATAATCACAAAATGCAAATTACCAGACCTTTTGAAATAATTAATCAATCTACTAATTTTGATGTAAGATGTAATGTAAAAGGTGGTGGTCCTACAGGACAGGCGGGAGCAATGGTACATGGAATCTCTAAAGCTTTAATATTGTTTGACGAAAATCTTAAACCTACACTCAGAAAAGAAAAGTTAAATACAAGAGATCCCAGAGCTGTTGAAAGAAAAAAACCTGGGAAAAGAAAAGCTAGAAGAAGCTTTCAGTTTTCAAAAAGATAATTCTTTTTTATTTATAAACTGTTATAATAAAAAATGTCTAAGCTTAATGTATTAATTGCTGGATCAACTGGATATATTGGTGTCCAACTTATAAGATTATTAGTTAAACATAAATATGTTAATATAAAATATCTTTGTGGAAACAATTCTGTTGGAAAAAAGATTTCTACTTTTGATAATTCTTTAAAAAAAAAAAAATTACCAAAAATAGTCAAATTTAAAAAAGAATATCTAAAAAATGTTGATTTGATTTTTACTGCCTTGCCTAATGGTGAGGCCCAGCAAATTTCAAATTATTTAGATAAAAAAAATATTTTGATTGATCTAGCTGCAGATTTTCGACTTGAAAAAGTTTCAGATTATTTGAAATGGTATAAAAAAAAGCATAAATCCAAAAAAAATATCAAAAAAAGTATTTATGGTTTATCGGAACTTAATGAAAAAAAAATTAAGAATTATCAGATAATAGCTTGTCCTGGATGTTATCCTACATCTATTCTTTTACCTTTAATACCTTTAGTAAATAATGAATTAATTAAACTAAATAATATTATAATTGATTCCAAATCAGGTTATTCTGGTGCCGGTAGAGGTGTTCATAAAAAATTTAAGAATAAGAATCTTTATGAATCTCTTAGTGTTTATGGAATAGCTACACACAGACATAATGCAGAAATTGAACAATCTTTAAATAAATTTACAAACAAAAAAATTGATTTTTCATTTACACCACATTTATCACCAATGTTTAGAGGAATACTAAGCACAATCTATATTGATCTCAAAAAGGGAGTTACTCAAAGAAAAATAATTAATGTTTTAAGTAGCACTTATAAGAATCATTATTTTATAAAAATTTTAAAAAATAATAAATTAATAAGCACTAATGATGTAATAAATACAAATTTTTGTCATATATCAGTTTGTAAATCTAAAAATGATAATAAACTTATAATTCTTTCAGCAATAGATAATTTAATTAAAGGTGGATCAGGTCAAGCAATCCAAAATATGAACATTAAATTTGGATATCCAATTAAAACTGGCTTGATATGAAATGTATAAATTATACTTTGATTACAATGATTCTTTCAGGATGTTCATTAAATGATGATTCAAAATATTGGATAAAACATTCTGTTGAAAACAAAAATAAGCAAATACTGTTAGAGAGAATATTAAAAAAAACATCAGATATAAGAACTTTAACAATAGAAGAGTATGAAATTTATATAGATGATTATGTCAAAAAAGGTAAATATCCAAATATAAACAAATGAAAAATAATTACAATTTAGCTATTATTGGTTTAGGACAGATAGGAAACTATTTATATAATGAAATAAATAAAAAAAAGAGTGATATTGAAAATAAAACAGGAAAAAAAATTAAGATCGTTGCTATTTCTGCAAAAAATATAAATAAAAAGAGAAAATTTTCTGTCCCCAAAAGTATATTTTACAAAGATCCTCTTCAAATTTTCAAAAATGAAAAGATTGATATTTTATTTGAATGTATTGGATTATCAGATGGAATATCAAAACAAGTAGTTGAAACAGCCTTAAGAAATAAAATTCATGTTATAACACCTAACAAAGCTCTTTTAGCAAAACATGGAGATGATTTATCAATTCTTGCTGAAAAAAATAAAGTAAATCTTGAATTTGAAGCTTCTGTAGCAGGGGGCATACCTGTACTCAGAACAATCAAAGAAGGTCTAGCTACAAATAAAATTAATAAAGTTTTTGGAATTTTAAATGGTACAACAAATTATATTTTGTCAGAGATGGAGAACAGCAATCAATCTTTTGATAAAGTTTTACAAAAAGCACAAAAATTAGGTTATGCCGAACCTGGTAATCCTAAATTAGATTTAAATGGCTTCGATGCTTTTGCAAAGGTAAGAATTTTATCGGCTCTTGCTTTTAATAATAGAATATCAAAAAACAAATGTATTATGGAGGGTATAGAAAAAATTGAATTAAAGGATATTGAAATTGCAAGTCAACTAGGATTTAGAGTTAAATTACTCGGAATTTCTGAAGTTATTAATGGTCAATTATTTGAGACAGTGCACCCAAGCCTTGTTAGTAAAAAAACTTATATAGGAAATGTAAATGGTGTTATGAACGCAGTCATTATTGAAGGCAAGCCAGTAGGACAGAGTGTTTTACAGGGCGAAGGTGCTGGTCCTGGACCCACTTCTTCGTCCTTATTATCAGATTTATTATCTATTTTGAGAGGCAATATTAAGTATCCATTTGGCATTTCAAATAGAAAAAGGAAATTAATCAAATCATTTAATAATGAAAATTATACTAATTCATTATATCTAAGATTTGATGTTAGAGATAAACAGGGGGTTCTTTCTTCAATTACTAATAGATTAGCTAAATATAAGATTTCAGTTAAAAGAATTATTCAAACACCAGATAAAAAGAATAAAAAAGCAACAA
Organism: uncultured Pelagibacteraceae bacterium; assembly: GCA_902566365.1. Taxonomy (GTDB): domain Bacteria; phylum Pseudomonadota; class Alphaproteobacteria; order Pelagibacterales; family Pelagibacteraceae; genus Pelagibacter. The sequence goes on along the minus strand of CACFIH010000002.1, from coordinate 24,154 downwards.
TTGTAATTATTACTCATAAAACAACAGAAATTAATGCAAGAAATTGCTTATCTTTATTCAAAAAAAATAAAAATATTCTTAAATTTCCAACGTTAATTAGATTGTATAATTAATGGATATTTACCTAAAACTATTTGAAGTTTTATTTCCTGTATTTTTTGTTGTTGGTATTGGTTATTATTTAGGTAAGAAAAATCCAAAAATCGATACAACTTTTATCACTAATTTTGCTGCTAATGTAGGTACCCCAGCAATGATTATTTATGCATTAAATCCAGTAAATATATCGTTTAATATTTTTCTTAATTATTTTTGGTATTACGCGTTAGCAATAGGTGGATTTATGATTACTGGAGTTGTTATATTATTTCTTTTAAATACAAAAGATATTATTCGTGAGCTGCCACCATTAACCATGCCTAACACTGGTAATATGGGACTACCGATATGCTTATTTGCTTATGGTTCACAAGGTCTTGGTGTATCAGCAGCTATATCTGCTCTAATAATATTATGCCACTTTACATTAGGTGTATTTTTAGCTGACAGAAGATTTAGTTTAAATGTTATACTTAAAAGTCCACCGTTCTATGCAATAATAATAGCAGTGATTTTACTTTACTACGATTTAGAACTACCAGGATTTGTTGAAAATACTACTTTCTTACTTATGTATGCAACAATATTCTTAATCCTAATGTCTTTAGGAATAGCATTAACAAGATTAAAAGTTTTTTCTCTTAACAAGGCAATTTTTTCTTCTATTGGAAGAGTAATCATTGGTCCCTTAATTGGATATCTATTAATCTTATATTTTAATTTAGAGGGATTTGCAGCTGGTGTTTTATTGATACAATGTTCAATGCCGAGTGCTGTTCTTAATTATCTTGTAGCGTCAATATATTCACCTAAAAAGATCGTTGATAGTGTTGCAAGTACTATTGTTGTATCAACCCTAATGTCCTTTATAACAATACCTATTATTGTATTCTTTGCTTTGAAATACTTTAATTAATCTATATTCTTCATTTTGATGAAGGCTATAACATTTAATCTCTTAGCTTGGGTAATGCTTCCAATAATGGATGGTTTTGCAAAATACTTAAGTTCAGATCTTCCAGTATTGCAAATTACGTGGGCAAGATATTTTTTTACTGTTGCATTTACTTTTCCAATTATGTTTTTCTTTTTTCGAAAAAATCTTGTATGGACAGATAAACCAAAATTACAATTCATAAGAGGTTTAATTCTTTTAACAGCTAATATTTGTTTCTTTTATGCAATTTCTGTAATTTCTTTAGCAAAAGCATTAACTCTAGCTTTTGTTGCACCTTTAATCGTTACTGCTTTTTCTCCAGTTTTTTTAGGTGAAAAGGTAGGATTTAGAAGATGGTCAGCAGTAATTGTAGGTTTTATTGGTTCTTTAGTAGTTATAAGACCAGGTTTTGTAGAAATTAATTTAGCAAGTATAGCTGCTCTTGGAACAGGTGTAATGTATGGGTTTTATTTGATTATTACACGTAAACTAAGTACCTCAGACAATCCTTTGTTAACTTTACTATTAACTGGTGTAGTAGGGGCCATAATTATATCCACTGTAATGCCATTTGTATGGGTTAAACCAAACTTAAATCAGTGGTCTATGATGGCTGCCATAGGTATATTTGCCTGTATAGGCCATCTATTTTTAATATTGTCTCTCAAATACGCTGACGCTTCTAAATTAGCTCCATTTAGTTATTTTGAGATCATTACAAACATCATTATAGGTTATTATTTCTTTAGCGATTTCCCTGACAATTGGACTTTCTTAGGATTATTTATTATTGTATTAAGTGGTATCTACATCTCCAGAAGAGAGAACTTAGTTAAAAAAATAAAATAATAGGTATTATTTATTTACTAATATCTAAAGTATTACATTAAGTATTTTATTTAAACTATTGTTTTTATTGTATTTTTTATAATTAAAATTATTAAGAGTTATAGAGAATATAAACGCAAACAATTGCTTTTTGTTCGTAGTTTTTGCTTAATAATGAAAAATGTTAAAAAAACCAATAAAATAAAGCTTTTTTAACCATTCCAAATATTGAATTGATTAAAAATAGGGTGGTCTAAAAGTGTTGATATAGTTGAATAGTAGAGCGATGCACTAATTGAATATACCGTTTAAACGGCCATAGAGGGGTCTATTTTAAGTATAGCCTCATACATGGTACAACTGAAGGGTGAACTTTGCTAATTTATATGAAATCAATTAAAAAGATCAAAAAACGTTGATTTTACTTACTTTTTTAATGTAAAAAAGCCCCAAAATAGGGCTAAATCTCTACCTTTTCAGATCTAAGTAATTTGAGCTTTTGCGTAATTCCACCTCTCCCAGAGTAGCCTCCAAGAGCTCCATCAGATCTAATCACTCTGTGGCAGGGTATTTTTGGGGCATATGGGTTTTTAGCACAAGCATTAGCCACAGCACGAGCCGATTTAGGGCTTTTTATAGCAATAGCGACCTGTTTATAGGTTTTTACCTTACCTTTTGGTATGGTTTTAAGGTACTTCCAGACTTTTAATTGAAATTTTGTTCCCTGCATTGATTTTTATCGTGGAATCAATAAAATTATGTAACTTACAAAGAAAATAATAGCCATTACAGACAGAAATATCGTATTAAAGCTCTTTCCTGTGTTTCTATATTGAATAAAAGTTAAAATAACAAACCCAATTGAGCTTATCAAGAACCATAATGCAGGAATTTCACCATCAATAGAGCCCATTATCTAGCTCCTGCACATCTAGAGGCTGCACTCCGGGCTGAAATATTTGAATTATCCATAACTAATTTGATACAATTCGTAATTGGGTCCCTTGTAGAGCTATAAAGTATTGTAATTGAAATTACTATAGCTGCTACAACGATAGCAACTGGCGTATTAAAATTTTTCATAACTCATAATATTGCTATTGACATTGAAAATCATCTATTATATAATTTCCGATAATTAATGGTTATCGGAAATAATTATGAGTGAACTAATAACTGACGTTAAAAGTTTAGAAATTGAGACTTTAAAGAACTTAAGAAATTCAAAAGCCAATAATACCTTAAGAGCTTATCAGTCTGATTTTAGGGACTTTTCTCTTTTCTGCTCAAAGAATGGGTTATCCTCAATGCCAACTGAACCAAAAATAATTGCACTTTACATAACTCATCTTTCAAAATCATTTAGATTTAGTACTTTAAAAAGAAGAATAGCTTCTATAAGTGTTATTCATAAGTTAAAAGGACATTATCTGGATACTAAACATCCGATCATAATGGAAAACTTGCATGGTATTAAAAGAACCTTAGGATCAAGACAGAAAGCAAAAAAACCTATATTAATCAATGATTTAAAATTAATAATTAAAGCAATAGATGAAGATAAAATCAGAGATAAAGCATTAATATTAATAGGTTTTGCAGGGGGATTTAGAAGATCAGAACTCGTTAATATTATGCATGAGGATGTTGAATTCGTAACTGAAGGAGTGAAGATTTTAATTAAAAGATCGAAAACAGATCAATCAGGTGAAGGGATTATTAAAGCCATCCCCTACTTTGATAACCAGGAATTTTGTCCAGTTATAACACTTAAAAATTTCATTAAACACAAACTTTCAAAAGATATTAAAGGCAAAATTTTTCAAATTTCAGATAAATCAGTAGCACTTATAATTAAAAAATATGCAAATAAAGCTGGGTTGGACCCATCAAGATATGCAGGACATAGTTTAAGATCAGGTTTTGCAACAACAGCTGCAGAATTTGGAGCAGAAGAAAGAAATATAATGGCCATGACAGGTCATAAAACTACAGCTATGGTTAGAAGATATATACATGAAGCAAATTTGTTTAAAAATAATGCTCTTAATAAAATCAAAATCTAACTAATTTAAACCAAAAAAATTAATCCATTCATCAGCAATTTTGTTCCAAGTATTCATTTTACGTTTTTCAAACATTTTTTTTTTAATATCTAAATAAAAATTGTCATTACTCAATAATTTAATGGTATAATCTGCAAATTCTTGGTCATTTCTAGCTATAAAACCAGTTTCATTATGTTTTACTCTTTCAGAAAGAGAACCAATACCAAACGTTACTACAGGAAGACAAAGTTTAATTGCCTCTTCAGCTGTAAGAGTAAAAATATCTGATTTATGTCCTAGATATGCTAGTAATCTGTAATTATTAAGTTCATCAATCATTTCATCTCTGCTTAATATTTTTCTTAAGAAAATATTTTTTGAAGCAAGCTTACTATTATATTCAATTAAATCTGGAGTAATGAAAAATTTAAAATTTTTATTTTTGGGGTGAATTTTACTACACCAAATATCTATTAGTTTATCTAAATTTCTATTAGATCTAATATTATAAACAATATTTTGATCAGGAACTCTTTTCAAATCTACAGGAATATTCAAAAATTTTGGATCAACAGTTATTGGAATAGTTTTTTTACCATAGAAACTTGTAAAAAAGGATCTTTTATTGAATTGATAATCACACAAAGTGATTAAAACTGGCTTATATCTTAGGAAAGGCAAAAGTTGTTTCTTTCTTATAAATTTTTCAAGTGATTGATTGCTTACTGAGAAAACTGCCTTTTTTTTAGAATTTACGCGTTTAAATTCGTTTGCATCAGATATTGCTATGGCTAGATTGAAGGTATCATTTATTTCTATATTATTTTTATTATAATAATTAACACCATTAACTATACTATTATGGCTTATTGAGTTACAGAAATCCACTTTAAAGCCCTTTTTTACAAATTCCTCAGAAAGTAAAATTAATGAAGTTTCAGTACCTCTGAGTTTTTTTCCATTAATATCATTGCCATCATAAGATAAATTTGAATTATCGATTATTATTATCTTTTTCATTAACTTAATTGATTAAAAAAATTTTTGTTTTTAATCTTCCAACCTTTTTTTTTTAATTTAATATTTGATCCAACAAGACTTTTTGAGGCTTTTTCATTAAAAATGATATCTTTTTTGTCTTGTTTCATTTTATTAAGGTAGATGATTATATCTTTAAGTTTTATCTTTTTTCCAGAACAAATGTTAAAGTCATTAATTAATTTCAGATTGATCATTAAATAAAGTGCGCTATTAATATCACTCATGCTTACGAAATCTCTAAATGTGTTTACGTTTTCAAAATAAAGTTTTTTTTTATTACTATTAAGTTTTTTTAACACATCATTTATAAAAAAATTCTTATTACTAAGTTTGTTATAAAAATTGAATACTCTAGCTATGCCAATATTATAATAAAATTTGTTCTGATTTTTTAATACATAATTTTCTAATAATTTTTTTGTGTAGCCATAAAAATTCGAAGGTACTTTTTTAGATTTTTCATTTAATTTATTGTTTGATTTTTTAAAGACATGTGATGTTGATAAACATAAAAAATATTTGAAATTTTTAATATCATTTTGATTTATTATTTTAAGCATATTGATGACTGAAATATAATTAGTATTAAAAGATTTTTTTTTATTCATATCACATTTATGTGGTGAAGTGATTGCTGCAAAATTTATAAAAATATTTAGATCTTTATTTTTTCTAATCCAATTTTTAAATTTTTTTTTATCTGAAATATCTTCCTTATAGCATTTAAAAATAAATTTCCTTTTATATTGATTAATAAATGATTTAGCCAAACCACTTTTTTTACCAGAGTATCCTATTCTTATCATTTATTTAAATGAATTTATGAATGCTAATTTTACTTTATTAATAAATTTTCTGTCTAATGATTTGGTTGGAAGTCCTATAAAAAAACTCCTATCGTACATATAATCTGTATTAGGATATTTTTCTTTATTAATAAGATTATATTTTTTTGAAGCAGGTTGTTTTACAAAATTACCACTAATTATTGGCCTAGTTTCTATGCCATTTTTTTCTAATCTATTTATGATTTTGTTTTTATTATTTCTTTTTATATCTAAAATTTTTATTGATAATCCAAACCATGAGGCACTAACATTTTTATTATTTCTATAAAATTCTAATTTATCACATAAAAAATTATCATTTTTTATTGCAGAAATAATTTTTCTTCTATTATTGTTTCTTATTTTAATGAATGTTTTTAATCTTTTAAACTGACTGTGTGCTATAGCAGCAGATATTTCAGTTGGTCTTAAATTATATCCAGAATTAAAAAAAATAAATCTTTTGTCTAAATTACTATATTTTTTTGAAAACTTGTTTTCAAAAGATGTGTCTCTTGACCATCCATGTGATCTTAAGGATTTGATAATATTATAATCTATTTTATCCTTGCAGGATATCATTCCGCCCTCCCCTGAGGATATTTGATGCGATGTATAAAACGAGAATGATGAAAAATCTCCAAAACTGCCTAGATACTTGTTTTTAAATTTTGACCCTAGTGACTCACAGGTATCTTCTATTAAAATTAAATTGTATTTTTTTTTTATCCTAAGTATTAAATCCAGGTTACATGAGTTTCCAAGCACATGTACTAATAATATAGCTTTTGTTCTTTTAGTTATCTTTTTTTCGATTTGACTTTCATCTATATTTAATGTGTCAGGATTTATATCTATAAAAACTGGTTTTAAGTTGGCTTGAATTATGGGCCATAGTGATGTTGACCAACATAATGTTGGTATAATTACTTCATCACCATAATTTAATCTTTTTTTTCTATATGGGTTTATCAAACATTGAAGTGCTAATAGGTTGGCTGAGGACCCTGAATTTACCATTAAAGAATAATTTGTTTTTAAAGTTGAATTAAATCTTTTTTCAAAATGTTTTGTCTTTTTTGATATTGTGATTTGTTTAGATTTCAATACTTTAACGCCTTCATTTATATCATCTTTTGAAAACGGATCTTCTATTAAAGGATAAAAAAATTTATTTGTATAAATTTTTTTCATATCTAATCATATCTTCTATTAAGTAATCAACAGTATATTTGGGTTTCCATTTAAGGAGCTTTTTTGCTTTAGAATAATCTCCTCTTAAATAATTAACTTCACCTGGTCTAATATATTTTTTGTCTAATTTGATGACTACCTCATTATTATCTTTATTAATACCAACTTCATTTAATCCTTTATTTTTCCATATTATATTTATATTAAGTTTTTTTGCACATTTGTTTATAAATTTCTTTACTGACATCTCTACATTGGTAGCAATAACCCAGTCATCTGCTTTTTTATATTGTAAAATTTTCCACATTGTCTCAACGTAATCTTGTGCATGACCCCAATCTCTAACAGCATATAAGTTTCCAAGAGATAGAAATTTTTGTTTTTTAAGTTTAATTCTAACTAATCCTTGAATAATTTTTTTTGTTACAAATGTTGGGCCTCTTCTTGGAGACTCATGGTTAAATAAAATTCCATTTGAAGCAAAGATGCCGTAAGCTTCTCTATAAAAAACCGATGTATGATAAGCAAAAACTTTTGAAACTCCGTATATGGACATAGGATGAAAAGAAGTTTTTTCATTTTGAGATTTTTTACTAACTTGTTTACCAAACATTTCTGAACTTGATGCTTGGTAATATTTAGTTTTTTTTAAATTCAAAATTTTAATTGATTCCAAGATTCTTAAAGCCCCTAGTGCAGTACTATTAGCTGTATATTCAGGTATATCAAAAGAAACTTTTACATGACTTTGTGCTGCAAGATTATAAATTTCGTCAGGTTTTACTTTATTTAAAAGGCTTAGTATACTTGAACTGTCGGTTATATCACCATAATGAATAAAAAAGTTTTTATTTCTAAAATTAATACTGTCAAATATGTGATCAATTCTCTCAGTATTAGCACTAGAAGATCTTCTTTTTACGCCATGAATAATGTAATTTTTTTTTAGTAAAAATTCAGCTAAATATGAACCGTCTTGACCTGTAATACCAAATATTATTGCAACTTTTTTTCTCTTATTTATTTTTCCCATAAAAACTTATTTTTTGTGTTAATGCCTAAACTTCTTTCAATTATAAATCTTGCCAAAATCTCTGAATTAAAAAATTTATGATATTTATTATGACCATTTTTTGCAATTTTTCTTCTTAATTTATCATCTTTAGAATATTTATTTATTTTTTCGGAAAGATCATCTAAATTTTCATAGAAAACCATTTCATTATTATTAAAAAAATCTCCATAAAAAGTTTGTTTATCTATTAAAGTTAAGAGACCATTTCCCATTAATTGAGCAATCCTATCGCTACTATAATATTTTATTGGTTTGCCTCTACTTAAGTTCAGTCCCATCTTAGAATTTGAAATTTTCTTGAGAAATTCATTTCCCCATATTGGTTGTTTATTGAACATTCCATACAAATCGAATTTAATACCGTGACATTTGTTTAATAATTTACTAATAAAAATTTCTCTATCATCTTTTTTACCTTGTCTTAAAACACCTCTATGTACGCCATGACTAATTGCATAAAATAGATCATTTTCAGGTTTATAATTGTAAATTTTAAGATTATCTAAAGATTTGTCACATGGGTTAGGTATAAAAAAAGTATTATCTGTTTTAAATTTTATTGATTTGGGATCAGTTGTTATAAATGTAGAGTCTACAACATCTATCTTGTCTAAAATTCTCTCTTTATTTTTTTTATAATCAGGACCATCTTTATTCAAAGGATCTAAGAACCATTGAGAAATCTTTAAATGATTATGCTCATCTCTAATTGATTGTAACATTTGATTATTTACTTTATCAGCATGCCCAAGAATAATTAAATCTGGCTTGAAGTTATTAACTGTATTTTCAATTAAATTGTTAAGATATTTTTCGCCAGATGTATCAATTAATGATTTTTTAAGGTTAATTAAATCTCTATCAGAAATACTTAAAACATTACACCCATTTCTTATTAAACCATTATTAATCCTTACACTGGTATTAAACTGCAGACGACCGAAATGTCTTATATTAAAATTAGTTATATGAATAATCTTAGGTTTAATATTTTTTTTTATATTTATTATTTTTTTTATTTCAATTAATTTGGATCTTATTTTATCAGTTTGTTTTGATACAAATTCATTAGTTAAATAAAAATTTTTGTAGTTTAATTTTTGGATTTTTATTCTTAAAGATTTATTTAAAATATATTTCTCAATTAAAGAAATAAGTGAAACATGATCTAATTTTTTTAATATTATAGGATTTTTAGTAGTTTCAGGAAGTCCACCTCTATTGGTAATTATTGTTAAACATCCTAAGCTATTTGCCTCTAAACTTGATCTACCAAAAGGCTCTTCCCATCTTGAACAAGCAACAGAAATACTTGTTTTCTTTAAAACATTTAAAACAAATTTATTTTCTTTAAATGAGTATATTTTTAAGTTCTTATGATTAAAAAAAAGTTTTTCTCTTGGTTCGTCACCTATTACTATAGATTTCCAAGAAGGATATTTTTCTAATATTTTGATTATAGCCTTTCCGAAAATATCGTAGCCCTTTGAAGTATTAAGCTTTCCGATAAAAGTAATTAAATTTTGTTTTTTACTAAAATTGACTTTAGATTTTTTTGTTGATTGATAAACAATATCAACTTTTTCCTTATACAAATTTTCATCTATACCCTTAAAAAAATTTTTTTTAGTCCAATGACTATTGAATAAAATCAAAACACATTTTTTTAAAAGTTTTAGTCTCTCATTTATTGATTTTGATCCTGATAAATTGATTGGGTTATTATGAAAATATAAAATAATTTTTGAACTTGTATTTTCAGATATTTTATTCACATAATTAGGACGATTATGTATTTCAACAATATTCCATTTTGATTTTTCGTAATAATCTAAAAACCTATTAAGATATCGCTTGTTACTACTTTGAAGTATTTTTCTTTTAATATCTAAATTTATATAATTCTTAGATAAATAATCACGATATTCTGTTGATCCATAAATTTTTATATCCTTTTTAAATTTTGAATGTTTTAATAAATTTTTGACATGTATTGAAACAGCTCCTGAATATTTCATTGAATAATTTTCTTTATAAGGAAGTAAAATTGCTATTTTCATTTGTTAAGATACTTATATTTTATTTTATTACGTAAATAATAATTTTTTTTCAAATTATATTCTTCTTTCATAGCACTTGATTTGTTATCAAATTTTTTCTTATATATTAAATGCCATGTATTTCCTCTAGTAAATTTTGCACCTTTAGAATTATTATGTTGTAATAATCTTCTTAAAAGATTATTGGTATATCCAACATATGTAATATGTCTATTTCTTCTTTTAGTTATGATGATATATACATAAAAATTCATTATGATTTTTAGATGATTATTAGTTATTTATTAATATGATTAAAGATATTTAATTAAATTTATGTTCCCCAGGAAATATAACAAACAAAGCAAATTGAAGAGATTCATATTAAAAATATTTAATTTGTACGCTATTGAAAAGGAAACTTTAAATTTGGTAAATCCTAATTATCAGAATCAAGGATCAAATCATTTTGAACTAAATGAAAAATCAATAATTCTATCAAACGGTTTTTTAGATTTAAAAAGAAAAATAGATAATCTTGATATTTATTTTAGATTTGCTCCAAATAATGCACTATGGAATTCTACTGAGAGATGGAAAAGGATTGTCCCAAATATTGATAAAAAAATATTAATCAAGGTTTGCTTATGTAGTTTAAAAGAAAGTATTCTAAATTTTGTAAGTAAAAAAAATTTAAATGTTACAATAAATCTTATAACTGAATTTGAAAATCAAGATGAAAAATTTAATAATGAATTACTTCAACTTTTAAAGTGTGATCAAATAAATTCAAAATTAATTTATTCAAAAATTAGCGGAAATAGAGGAACCTACCTTGAATGTTGTGATCAAGCTGAAAATGCTCAAGACATTATTTTTTTCGTTGAAGATGATTATTTATTTGAACTAAACAGTATAGAGGAAATGATAATCTCTTTTTCCAGGTTTTCTTCACTTATTAAAAAAGATATTTTTTTATGTCCTAGTGACTACCCATTTTATTACGATTCAACTTATAATACTTTTCTTTTATTTGGCAAAGATTATCGATGGAGAAAAGTAGAAGAAACACTCCTAACAATAATGTTTTCTAAGGAGCTTTTTCAAATTTTTAAAAAACAAATTAGACAGGTTGGAGAAAAGAATAATGATCCTTTCGAGAAACCTCTTCATGAAATATTCAAAACAAATTATTGTTTTGCACCAATAAGCTCATTATCTTATCATATATCAAGAGGCGTGCCTGCAATTAATGAAAAATGGTTAGATCTGTGGAAAAAATACTATAAAGATCTATATGGCGGTCCCTAGGGGAATCGAACCCCTCTTTCGAGGATGAAAACCACGTGTCCTAACCGATAGACGAAGGGACCAAATTGCTAGTTTTTTTATTGTATAAAATATTATTAATCAAGTCTTAAATTTTCTGTCTAGTTTTTATTATTTTTTTCATATTTGTTGATTTATGTGTAATTAAAGTTTCAGATATAAAATCATCATTTTCTATTTCAATACCTGACACTAAATCGCCCGAAGTCACTCCTGTTGCACAAAAAATTGAGTCGCCCGAAACAATTTCATTAATACTATATTTTTTGTTTAGATCTTTAATCCCCATTTTTTTTGCTCTATTTTTGTCCTTCTCAGTATTAAATAAAAATCTACCCTGAAAATTACAATCAAAAGCATCTAAAGCAGAAGCTGCTAAAACACCTTCTGGACCACCCCCTATTCCTAAAAAAATATCTACACCATATTTTTCATTGGTTACTAATAGTGCTCCTGATATATCTCCATCAGTTATAAGTCTTAAATTAACTTTTAATTTTTTTAATTCATTTATTGTTTCTAGATGTCTAGGCCTGTCTAAAATACAAGCTGTTAGATTCTCAGGTTTTTTATTTTTATATTCAGCCAAATTATAAATATTTTTTTTTAATGAATAATCTAAATCTACTACGTTGGGCTCAGTACAATTTACTGATATTTTGTTCATATAAGTTTCAGGAGCATTTAAGAGATTTGATTTTTGAGCAACACATATTACTGATAAAGCGCCTGGCAAATTTTGTGCAGCAAAATTAGTTCCCTCAAGTGGATCAACAGCGATATCTAATAGGGGGCCCTTATTTGTACCAACCTTTTCACCAATATATAACATTGGTGCTTCATCTAATTCACCTTCTCCGATTACAATTTTACCTTTCATATCTATTTTGTTTAATTCTGATCTCATAGAGTCTACTGCTGCTTTATCTGCAGCGATTTTATCATTTTTTCCAACTAAATAATGAGATGACAAAGCAGCTCTGTTACATACATTTAAGAACAAATTTTCAAATTTTTTATCTAAAATCATTAAGTTATTTGTTCTAAAGAGTCATTCTTCTTTAATTTTTGTTCGAATTCTCTTAATCGTTTCCATACAGATATAAGTTCAACAATAATTGGCCAACTTCTAACTAAATATTGAAGTGAAGTTTCAACTCTTCCAAAAGCTCTAATTATTTGTTGAACAAAGCCTAATGTAATTGCACCAGTTACAATCGTTGGTGCTAAAGCTAAATAAGGAACAATTACCATTCCTTGTAAATAACTCCATTTAACTGCATTGAAATAAAGATAATGAAAATACATCTTATAATGAATTTTACGTACTCCTCCATAAAGATCTGTTATTTTTTGGGGTTGTGCACTTTCTTTAAAATCTTCTCCTAGTACCAATTCTTTTCTGTATGCAGCCTCCTCTTTTTGAATATCATATTCAATCCCTGGGAGTTTTATCCCAACACTTGCCAATAAAAATGTACCTCCCAAAGCAGATAATATAGCAACCCAAACTAATGCATGTTCAACCTCACCAATCCAAGGAAGAACAGTAATACTTTTTGATAAACCCCATAAGATTGGTGTAAATGCTATTAAAGTCATCAAACTTCTTAACAATTCAGCACCAAGACCTTCCATTATTCTTGCAAATTTTAGTGTATCTTCTTGAACTCTTTGTGAGGCACCTTCAATTGAAGATGCATAGTCCCATTTATCATGATAAAAATCAGCCATAGCTGTTCTCCATCTAAAAGTCCAATGGCTAGTAAAATAATCACTAAATATAACTACTAGAATATATACAGCTGCAATTTTTGCAAATGTAAACAAATATGCGATAAATTCTTTTTCAGTAACTGAATTTGGTTCTGTTAAAGCTTTTTGAAGAGTGTCATAGAATTCACCAAACCACTCATTGATTCTTACATCTAGTTGAACTTGATACCAGGTAGCAAGTAAAATTAATATAGTTCCGCCAATGCTCCATAAGTGCCATTTTTTTTGAGTGAAAAATTTAAACATTTATTTAATTTAGAAAATTATCTCCATATGACTTTTTAACCACTTTTCTTTTTTTTGGCTCCTTTATTTCAAATTCAATTTTCTTTTTTTTTGCATAATCAATAGCCTTCTCTTTTGATGAAAATTCCAGTTTCAATTCAGAAAGTGTATCTGATGAACTTTCCCATCCCATTAACGGATTTATTGTAGGGTCTTTTGATTCAAATTCTAAAATCCATTTATTTGTCTTTCCTAGACCGGATTGCATTGGACTTTTGTTAGGTATATATATTTTTGCTTTTTTCATAACAGATGGTCGGAGTGGCAGGATTTGAACCTGCGACCCTCTGGTCCCAAACCAGATGCGCTACCAGGCTGCGCTACACTCCGAATGAAGTACTAATACAGTACTTATTTATTTTTTCAATGTATAAAGATGTGTAAAATGAAGTATTTTTAATCAGAATCTGTTATATAAAGCTTATGATAATTATTTGCCCATGTGGTGAAAAAAAATTTGAATTAGATGAAAATTTAATTCCAGATAAAGGTAGATTATTAAAATGTGGATCGTGTGATCAAACATGGTTCTTTAATAAAAATGACAATAAACAAAATAAACCATTAACTGATGATTCTGTTAAAGAAAAAAAGATTAAATATGAAAAAGAATATACTGATAAAATGAAATCTGATATACATAATAAATCTCGATCAGAATTAGTAGCATATCAACCAAAATATAATTTTACTTTTAGCAAATTTTTAAGTTATATAATTGTTTTTATAATAACTTTTATTGCAATTATAATTGTATTAGATACATTTAAAAATCCTTTAAGCAATTTTTTTCCTAATTTAGAACTTGTATTATATAATTTATTTGAGACCTTGAGAGATTTAATACTTTTTGCTAAAGATCTAAATTAAATGATTAATTATTTGTCGAAACCCTTTATTTGGTTTTTTAAACTTGAAGCTGCTAGTGGATTGGTTCTATTATTTGCAGCAATAATTGCATTAATAATAAGTAATTCAGGTCTATCAGAATTATATTTTTCAACTTTAGATCAATATTTGTTCATTGGAATAAATGATTTCGGATTAAAACTATCAGTTCTACATTGGATAAATGATGCTTTGATGGCAATATTCTTTTTTTTTGTTACTTTAGAGATTAAAAGAGAATTTTTACAAGGTGAACTTTCCAATATTAAACAAGCGCTACTTCCAATAATTGCAGCTGTTGGCGGAATGTTAATTCCTGCATTATTTTATATATTTATTAATTTTGGAGATAGCGAAACTTTAAATGGATGGGCAATACCCTCGGCTACAGATATAGCTTTTTCATTAGGAGTTTTGTCTTTATTGGGAAAACGTGTGCCTCTATCTCTAAAAGTTTTTTTGACTGCATTAGCTATTATCGATGATTTAGGGGCTATTGTGATTATTGCATTATTTTATTCTGGAGACCTAAGTATCAAATATTTAAGTTTGATGTTATTGGCGTTTATAGTCTTATTAGTTATTAACAAATTTAATATAAAAAAATTCTTACCTTATTTAATTGTTGGTCTTCTTCTATGGGATTTTACTCATAATTCTGGTATTCATGCAACAATAGCTGGAGTTTTATTAGCTATGACTATCCCCCACAGAAAAAAAGAGAAAGATTTTTCTTTATTAATAAAGATTGAACATGCAATAAGTCCATATGTTGCTTTTGGTATCATGCCATTATTTGCTTTTGCTAACGCTGGTGTTTCACTAGAAGGTTTATCATTTGCCTCATTATTGAATAAAGTACCATTAGGAATACTGTTAGGATTATTTGTAGGAAAACAGTTGGGAGTTTTTGTTTTTTCTTATATTGCTATAAAAACCAAAATAGCCCAGATGCCAAATAACTCGAACTGGTTTAATTTTTATGGTGTTGGAGTCCTAACTGGTATTGGTTTCACAATGAGTCTTTTTGTTGGAAATTTAGCTTTTATAGAAAATATGCAATATATGGATGGTGTAAAAATAGGAGTTCTTACTGGGTCACTTTTATCCACATTATTTGGTTACTTCTTGATATTACTTACACCTAATAAATGAAAAAAAAAATTGTATTAGGTTTAATAATAATTATGTTTTTTTTTAAAAACACTGGTCTAGCAAACTACGAAAAAACTTTTTTTGATCTAAATATTGAAGGAATATCGGGAGAAACAATCAAATTTAGTGAATTTAAGAATAAAGTAGTTTTGGTTGTTAACACTGCAAGTTATTGTGGATTTACAAAACAATATGGCGAACTTCAAGTTCTTTGGGAAAAATATAGTAAAAAAGGTTTAGTTGTGCTTGGCGTTCCATCAAATTCATTTAATCAAGAAAAAAATAATAATTCAGATGTTAAAGAATTTTGTGAAGTAAACTTTAATATCACTTTTCCACTTTCTACCATTACTGAAGTAAAAGGAAGTAACGCTCATGAACTGTATAAATGGGCTAAAGATAATCATGGCAGTTCAGCTGTACCAAAATGGAATTTCTATAAAATTTTGATTAATAAAGAAGGAAAAATTGAGGGTACTTTTTCATCTTTAACCAAACCATTATCAAATAAGATTATTCATAAAATTGAAAGTATTTTATAAATCTAAAGTAAGACCATCAAATGCAGGTTCTATATTTTTGGGCAAAGTTTTTTTAAGAACTTTATAATCTAGCACAGGAGATAAATTTGTTAAAATCGCTTGTTTAGGTTTAAACTTTCTTATCATAGAAAGAGATGTTTCTAAATTAAAATGTGATGGATGAAAGTTATACCAAAGACAATCTATAACTAAAAACTTTAAGTTTTTAAAATATCTGAAATCTCTATTATGAATTTTACTTACATCACTAATATAAGCTAATTTTTTATCAATAATAAAACAATTTGAATTTACTTTTCCGTGTTCAACTTCAACTGATTTAACAAAAATTTTTTTTTCATTGTTAAATATAAAAAAATTTTTTGGTAACTTATGTAACTTTAATGTGGCTGGATATTCACTGGATAAACTTTTAAATATATATGGAAAACTATTTTTTAAGTATTTAGAAGTAAATTTATCTGCATAAACATTAATTTGATTTCTGCTACTTAAATAAAATGATCTTAAATCATTAATACCATGCGTTTGATCACCATGCATATGAGAAAAAAGAACTTTGTGTATTTTTTTTATCTTATGTCTTAGTAATTGTTGACGTAAATCAGGTGATGTATCAATTAAAATATTTTGATTGGATGTTTTTAATAATGCAGAACATCGTGTTCTATAATTTTTTTTAATTTTAGGATCACAATTTCCAAAGAAACCGTCTGGCCTTGGTACACCCATTGAACTTCCACACCCAAGTATTATAAACTTCATATAATTCTAATCAAAAAAAAGATTATTAAAATTATTACTGGTAATTTTGATAAGTTCAGATTTTTCTATCCCTTTGATTTCAGCAAGTTTTGTTGCCGTAAAATCTATAAAAGATGGTTCATTTTTTTTTCCTCTGTTAGGCACAGGGGCTAAAAAGGGACTGTCTGTCTCAATAAGAATCTTATCTAGTGGAAGAAACTTAAAGGTATTTTGTAAATCAACGGAATTTTTAAAAGTAATAATACCACTTGCAGAAAAATATGAGTTTAATTCTAAAAGTTTTTCTGCAAATTGTTGTGATCCAGTAAAACAATGCATTAAAATCTTAAGTTTTTCATCTCTATATTCATTCAATATTTCAAAAGTTTTTTCCTCAGCATTTCTTGAATGAATTATTAAAGGAATATTTGCATTTAATGCAGCTTTAATATGTATCTTAAAACTTTCTATTTGTTTATCCCTATGTGAATTATCATAATAAAAATCGAGACCAGTTTCCCCTATTCCAATAATCTTTTTATTTTCTTTTAAATTTTTTATAAAAAATTCTGAGTTTACATCATTTTTATCTGCCTCATGAGGATGAATTCCAATAGTACCAAATATAATGGCATCTTGGTTTACAATTTTTTTTACTCTAAAAAAACTTTCTTTAGAAGTTGATATTGTTAACAATTTTTTGACACCAACTTCTTTTGAACGCTGAATAACATTTTTCAAATCACTGAATAAAGGTTCATGATCTAAATGACAATGTGAATCAATCATTATTTTTCTTTCTCTATTTTGTTAAATAATATACCAATTTTATTGATAGTACTCCCTTTTTTTAAAAATTCATTATTTCCAATTGTTTCAAAATTTACATCTTTTTCTTGAAGATTGAAAATTTTGAGTGCTTTAAGTGAAGACTCTGGAATAATTGGGTATAATAAAAACGTTATTTTTCTTACAATTTCGAGAGTAGTATAAACTATCGTATTTAACCTAATTAAATCATCTTTTTTTTTCCACGGCTCCTGATCATTAAAATATTTATTAGCTTCAAACAATCTATTAACAATATAATCAATGTAGTAGTTGATATTTTGATTATCTATTTCTGATCTTATGTTATCTAAATTTTGACTAAATTCATTTAAAATTTTCATGTCATCTTTTTCAAATTTGATTTTTTCAGGAATCCTACTTTTACAATTTTTTATAGTAAAAGCAGATACACGTTGGCACAGATTACCAAAATTATTAGCTAAATCGCTGTTAATACAATCCTCAAGTTTTTCTTGTGAAATATTTCCATCATTTCCAAAAGAAACTTCTTTTATCAAGTAATATCGTAAGGGATCCAGTCCATATTGTTTTATAATTTCTAATGGATCTAAAATATTTCCTTTTGATTTAGACATTTTTTCCTCATTAGATAGTATCCATCCATGTCCATAAACTTTTTTTGGGGGAACTATTTTTGCAGCCAAAAGAAATGCTGGCCAATATATTGCATGAAATCTTAATATATCTTTTCCAATCAAATGAACTGATGCTGGCCAAAATCTTTTATATAACTCATTATCTTTATTAGGATAATTTAAAGCACTTATATAATTGGTTAATGCATCTAACCATACATATATTACATGTTTATCATCATTTGGAACTTTAATTCCCCAAGAAAAACTTTTTCTGCTAACTGATAAATCTTTTAATCCATTTTTAACAAAACTAATTACCTCATTTTTTCTGGAAACTGGTGAGATAAAATCTGGATTTTGTTCATAAAAATCAAGTAATGGCTTTTCCCATTTAGATAACCTGAAAAAATAAGACTCTTCATCAACCCATTCAACAGGAGATTTTGATGATATGGCAACCTTTTTATTATCTAAATCTTCTATTTCTTCATCGTTATAAAAAGCCTCATCAGATACTGAATACCAACCAGAATATTTAGACAAATAAATATCATCATTTTTTTTGAGTTCTTCCCAAAGATATTGAACAGATTTTTTATGTCGAGATTCTGTTGTTCGTATGAAATCATTATTTGTTAGATTTAAAGTTTTTGATAAATCTTTAAATGTTTTGCTTATTTCATCACAGAACTCTAAAGGGTTAACTCCTTTTTTTTCTGCTGCTCTTTGAATCTTAAGTCCATGTTCATCTGTTCCAGTTAAAAAATAAACTTGATAACCATCAATTCTTTTAAACCTTGCAAAAAAATCAGCAATTATGCTTGAATAAGCATGGCCCATATGAGGTTTTGCTGAGGGATAATATATAGGGGTGGTTATATAAAAATTTTTCATATTATTAAAAATTTAGATCTAAATTCTATAAAAAAAGACTCTTCATCCAAATTAAAATTCTTAATCTCATTTACACGTTTAAGATAATCAAAATAATCAACTAAATTAAAAATAAAATAGTTTTTTCTTAAAAAAAGCTCAATCAAATCAAAAATAAAATTTTTAGAATGAGATTCTTTTTTATATATCTTATTTTCAATAATTTGTGATAAGACTTGTTTTAAAGAATTTTCTTTTGGATCAATGTTATTTTCATTTAGAAAATGAATTAAGTTATAAATATTTCCAGGTGAAAAATAGTAACTAATTAAATCATTATTTATTTTATTATTATCAATTAAGATATTCTTTAATACTTCTAGAGATTTTATATGTGTTAAATTAAGTTTAAAATTTAAACATCTTGATTTCAAAGTCGATAAAATATTAGTATTATTGTGTATTAAAATAAAATATACATTATTGTTAGGTTCCTCGAGAATTTTTAAAAGAGCATTAATTGAATTTTTATTAAGAAATTCGATATTATCAATGAGAACAAATCTAGGTTTGTCATTAAAAATTGATTTATTCATAATATTTATTAAATTTCTTATTTGTTCAATTTCTATATTTTTTTTTTCTTTTTGAATATCTATTAGGGTAAAATTTTCATGTGACCCATTGTTTATTAATTTAAATGTTTTGTTTTTATCATTTATTGAAAAATCTTTTAGAATATAAGGATATTCTTCAGTTTCAGATAAAATATAATTAATCAAATGATACGCTAATGTACACTTACCTATTCCTTTTTGACCTGAAAATAATATTTTATTGGGTAGTTTATTATTGATATATAATCTAATTAATTCTTTTAAATTCTCGTTCAAACCATATAACTTTAATTGATTACAAGGTTTCAAATTCATTTGAAAAGTTTATCAATTTTTTTTTGAATAATTTTTTTATTGAAACTAATATCTTTATTCGAGTCAATAATCATATATCTTTTATTATTTTTTTTCGAAATCTTAATAAATCCACTCTGTACTTTAGAGTAAAAATTATGACCAAATTTATCATATCTATTCAAACTTCTTCTTTTTTTTAGCCGATCAACCATATTTTTCTTACTTACAATATTCAAAAACGTAAAATCTATCTTAAATTTCCCTAAAATATGTTTATTAATAAAATTTATTAATGATAGATTAACTCCCAAACCATAATGTTGATAAGCTATAGTTGAATCAATAAATCTATCAATGAGAATTACCTTTTTTTTATAAGATTTTAATAATATTTCCATATTTTCACTTCTTGCTGCCAAGTATAATAGTAAGTCTGTATTTTTTTTAAAAGATGATTTGTTATGTAAAATTAAATTTCTTATTTTTTCAGAATTTAAACTACCACCAGGCTCACGAATTTTAATAAAACTTATTCCTCTCTTTTTTAAATATTTTGAGACATAATTAATATGACTACTTTTACCACTACCCTCAATGCCTTCAAAAACTATAACAAGTTTTTTATACATCGCCCCAAATTAAATAATTTAATGATCTAATTAATCTTACAAAAATATTTACTTTTTTAATGTCCTTTGAAGCTAAAAGATCATATTCCTTAAAAAGATTTTCATCATAAACAACTTTTAATTTACCAATAACTTGATTTTTTTTTATTGGCGCTTCTATTGGACCAATATATCTCGTGGTGATTTTTAAAAGTCTTTTTTGTCCTTTTTTTAATAACTTTATATACATCCTGATTAATATGAACATCTACTTTATTTTCTTTACCCAACCAAACATCTAAACTATCTACAGTTTTTTTTGCTTTAGCTATTTCAATTAAATCGAAATTTGTTAAACCATAAGTTAAAAGTTTTGAGCTTTCTCTTGAACGAGAATTTTTAGTTTCAAACCCACTACCTACAGCAATTAAACGTCTACCTTTTCTTTCTATAGATGATGCTAAAGAGTATTTTTCAACGGCTAAATAACCAGTTTTGATACCGTCCGCACCCATATTTTTATATAATAAAGGATTTCTATTTCCTTGAGTTATCGGATCACCGCCTGTTCTATCCCACGTAAATTCTTTTTCACTAAACCACTCATAATATTCAGGGTAATTCTTAATAAGATAACGGGACATTATTAGAATATCTTTTACAGTTGAGTAATTATTAGGATCATTAATACCTGAAGAATTTGCAAAGTTAGTATTTTCCATCCCTAATTCCAGTGCTTTTATCGTCATTAAATTTGCAAATTCCTCCTCAGTTCCTGCAATACCTTCAGCTAAAGCAACACAGGCATCATTTCCAGAGGCTACAATGATACCTTTTAAAAGATTTTCAACAGACACTTCATCACCAATCATAACAAACATTGACGAATATCCTGAGGTAGATAATCTCCAAGCTTTTTCTGAAATTAAAAACTTATCATCCAAACTCAAGTCCCCAGATTTTATTAAATCAAAAGCTATAATTGATGTCATTATTTTAGTCATAGAGGCAGGGTAAATTGATCTATCAGGTTCTTTTTCATATAAAATTTCCCCAGATAAAAAATCTTGCAGAATAACTGTTCTAGCTTTTATATCTATATTTGCAAAAACAAATTTAGATACTAATAAAATGAATAAATTTATAAAAAAAATTTTTTTAAACATTTTTTAATATTTCTATATTTTCAAAGTTTAATAATCTTATCTCTTCAAAAGATTTTTTCATCGAATATATATCATTAAAAGGACCAATTAATACTCGATATTTAGTTTTAGATAACTTTATTATTTTATAATTTCTAATATTGGTTTCTGCTACGATTCTATCTGTCATCATTTGGGCAGAATTTTTATAATAAAAATCTGCAATCTTAATTGAATAGGAAAAATTATCTTTTTTAGTAAGTTCCTTTTTAATCTTATTTGAATTTAAATCATTTATTTGGATACCATCTATGGGAGCTTTTTCAGCAACTTTCTTTTCTTCATCAAAAGTTTTTGTTTTTTTTGCTACGAACGATGAGTTTTCAGATATTGATATAATTTCTATATATGGTTCATTAGAATCTAAATCTAGATCTTCTGCTATTCTTTTTGATATTACAGAATTATAAAAATCTGAAAATTTTACTTTATTAGATTTTACCCTTGCAATAATAGCTTTATTATTTCTGAGGTTTGTTATCTTAACAGAAGTTTTTTTTTTTAAAAATTTGTGATAAATATTTAATGATCTATCATCTAATTTTTTAAGATTTTCCAAATTATTGTCATAAATTAATGTAAAACCAGTGTTTTTATATTTGTCACCTATTTCAAAATTTAAATCTTTAGACTTATTTATTTTAGTTGTTTCACAACCATAAAGAAATAAACTAAATATAATTAAAATCTTAATTTTAAAGTTCATTTTTAATCTTATCTTTTAGAGTACAGACAGCAAGTGCGAATCTAAGAGATCTATTCCATTTCAGTATAACTTCGTAATTATCAAAAACTATATATGATGGATTGAGTGTTTCTGCATCTTTAACTATATCTTTGTCAGGTGTAATTATAGCTACGTTTAAGGATTCATTAAAATTAGAAATTTGCTCTGAATTTCTAATATATTTTTTAAAATATTTCAATTTTCTTTTATTCTTTAATTTTTTTGCAGATGTATTCAAATATTTTTTTGGGATATCATTTTGAAGATTTATTTTAACAAAACATGGTGAATTTTTTTTCCAACCAATATTATTCAAATAATTAGCTGCTGATGCAAATGCGTCTTCATTATCTTTTAAATCTATATGATTGTCTCCATTAAAATCTATTGCATGATTTTTAATAGTTGAAGGCATAAATTGAAAAAAACCAAAAGCCCCAGCCCATGAACCATATAGTGTAGTATAATCAATTTGATTTGTATCTACTAATCTTAATAAAGTTAAAAGTTCATTGGTGAAAAATTCTGATCTTCTTTTATCGAAACTCAAGGTTGCTAATGAAGATAAAATATCCATTTTACCAACATATGTCCCATAGTTAGTTTCAATTCCCATCAATGCCAAAAGCAACTCTTTTTCAATATTAAATTCTCTTTCTACCAAATCAATCAATTTATTTTTTTGTTGATATATTGATATACCTTTATTTAATTTTTTTTTTGATGTCCTTTTTTCAATGTAGGTTTTGGTATCTTCATAGAATTCAGGTTGAAATCTATCGTATTCGATAACTTTTGGTAAATACCTAACTTTAGATATTGTTTTATCTAAAGTTTCCTCAGATATTTTATTTTTAATAGCTTTAATCTTAAAATTTTTTTTCCAATTTTCAAAATTTATATCAATATTAGCAAATGCATTAGAACTTAAAATAAAAAACAAGACAAAAAAAATGCTATTTTTTTTCATAAAGATCTTTAAGATATATAATTACAGCAATCCAAATAATAATAAAACCTACAAGTTTTACAAAAGAAAAAGGCTCATTATAATAAAAAAAACCTAATAAAAACTGCAATGTTGGCGTGATATAAAAAATCATACCAGTAGGTCCAAGTCCGATCAGTTCTACACCTCTTACATATAAAAAAAGAGGTATTACAGTCATCGGTCCTGCTAAAAGTAAAAAAAAACTTAATCCTGGATTTGAAATATCAAAATCATTATAACCATGTTTTATAATGATATAAAAAACGACTAATGCTACTGGAAGTATGTATAAACTTTCAACTAACAAACCTATATCAGTATCAACGTTAATTTTTTTTCTTACGAGATTGTAAAAAGCCCAACTGAATGCAACTATTAACCCCACCCATGGTAAATTTTGTAAATTAAAAATAATCAAAATCAATATTGATATAGAAACCAATATGATAGAAAAAAATTTTTTTTTATTTAGATCTTCTTTAAAAAAGATAAATCCTAAGAGTACACTAATGATTGGCATTATAAAATAACCAAAACTTGCATCAATTATTCTATTAGTAGCTACAGCATAAATCCATATTGCCCAATTAATAAAGATT
>CACFIH010000001.1 GCA_902566365.1 uncultured Pelagibacteraceae bacterium | reverse complement strand
TTGTGCACTAGCATTTGGATTTGGTTTAAATGATGACCCTTTTTTAAAATTACTTGAAAAACTCTTGAGCCCTCCAGATTTGTTAAAAGTATTTTTTCCTGGAGATCTATTTGGCTGTCTTTCTATAATTACTGTTTTTTTTCCTTTATTATTTGTTGTTTCAAAATTTTTAAAATTTTTTTTAGCACCTCCAGAAATAGTTAATTTTGTTTTTTTGTTTTCCATTTATCATTCCTCAATCTTTATAGACTATGCTTCTTGCTGCCATAATTAATTCATCTGCCTCAGTTTTTGATAATGCAAAGTCCTCGAGATACCCCTGAATTTTTATTCTCTCTCCTTTTATAACATCAAAACCACCTGTTAGTTCATCTGATGCTAAATCTGCAAAATCTTCTAACTTAAGAATTTTTTGCTCTCCTAAAGTAACTAACATTCCTGGAGTTAGACCTTTCAAGTTTATCAAATCATCAGCTAAACCTAATTCTTTAATTCTCTGTGATATATCCTCTTGATCTTTTGTATGAAACTCTTTAGCTCTTTCAATCAATGCCTTAGCAGTATCTTCCTCGATACCTTCAATTTTTGACAAATTGTCAACTGAAGAATCTTTTATATCTTCTATACTTGAAAAACCCTCAGCAACTAATAACTGTCCTAATGTTTCATCCAGCTCCAAGTTTTTAACTAAATTATCTGTTTTTTCCTTAAATTCTGATTGTCTTCTTTCTGAGTCTTCTTGATCTGTCATTATATTTATTTCAAAATTCAATAACTTTGTCGCTAATCTTACATTTTGACCTCGTCTACCAATGGCTTTACTTAAATTTTCTTCTGTCAGAATTACATCTAATTTTTTTCTTTCTTCATCCACATTCACTCTTTGAACCTCAGCTGGTGATAATGCATTTGAAACAAGTATAGCTGGATCTTCAGACCAATTAACAATATCAATCTTTTCACCTTGTAATTCGTTTACTACAGCTTGTACTCTAGAACCTCTCATTCCTACACATGCTCCAACTGGGTCTAGTGAGGTGTCGATAGCTTTTACACAAATTTTTGCCCTACTACCTGGATCCCTTGAAGAAGACTTAATTTCAATTAATCCATCGTAAATTTCCGGAACTTCCTGAACAAAAAGTTTTTCCATAAACTTGGGATGTGCTCTTGATAAAAAAATTTGTTGACCTCTTGGCTCTCTCCTCACATCATAGCAATAAGCTTTTATTCTATCACCAGCTTTTATATTTTCTCTTGGAATAAGTTCATTTTTTTGAATAATTGCCTCTGTACGACCTAAATCTATAATGATGTTACCAAATTCTAATCTTTTTACTATTCCACTCAAAATAGAATCTTTTTTATCAATAAAATCATTAAACTGTCTCTCTCTTTCAGCTTCTCTGACATTGAAGTTAATTACTTGTTTTGCTGTTTGAGCTGCAATACGACCAAAATCAAAAGAGGGTAAAGGTTGTAGAATTTCGTCCCCCACTTTTTTGTCCTTATTAATTTCATTAAGTTTTACAGCATCCTCAAGTTTAATCTCTAGATTAGAATTTTCAGGATTTTCAGAAACTATTAATTTTCTAAAAATCTGAATATCACCATTTTCTCTATTAATTAAAACTTTAATTTCATTATCTTGACCGAATTTAGATTTAGCTGCCTTAGCAATACCAGTTTCCATTGAGCTTATTATTAATTCTTTATCTATGGATTTTTCCAATGCTACAGCTTCAGCTATTCTAAGAAGTTCTAATTTATCTGCTCTTTTATTTAACATAGTTTATTTACACCAAAAAAAAATGGGCCAAAGCCCATTTTGATAATTCAACAATGTTCTCGGAATATATTAAAGATTTTTAATTAATCAATCAAAACTATTTGGAAAAAACACTTATTTTATCTGTTTTTTCCCATGAAAAAGCTCCATCTTTTTCAGGTGCTCTGCCAAAATGACCATAAGCAGCTGTTTTTTCATATATTGGTTTGTTTAATTCTAACATTTCTCTAATACCCCTTGGACTTAAGTCAAAATTTTCATTTATTTTATCAGAAATAAATTTGTTTTTTTCAACATCTTTATCAAATAAATTTACATAAATTGATAATGGTTTAGATACGCCAATTGCATAAGCAAGTTGAATTAAGCATTTGTCAGTAATTTTTGATGCTACAATATTTTTTGCTAAATATCTTGCTGCATAAGCTGCTGATCTATCAACTTTTGTTGGGTCTTTACCTGAAAAGGCTCCTCCACCATGTGGAGCTGCACCACCATATGTATCAACAATGATTTTTCTACCTGTCAAACCACAATCACCGTCGGGACCACCAATAACAAAATTTCCAGTTGGATTAACATAAAAATTCTCATCTTTAAAATCTTCCATAAACTCTTTTGGTATAGAATTTAACATATATGGTCTCAATAATTCTCTTACATTTTTTTGATTTATATCTTTAGAATGTTGTGATGAAATGACGACAGATTTTACTTTTACTGGTTTTCCATCAACATATTCGAATGTTACCTGGCTTTTTGAGTCAGGTTCAATATCTTTAAGTTTTCCAGATTTTCTGTCTTGAGCCATTTTTTTCAAAATTTGATGAGAGTAATGTATAGGTGCTGGCATTAAAACGTCAGTTTCATCACACGCGTAACCAAACATAATTCCTTGATCTCCAGCGCCTTCATCCTTATTTCCAGATGAGTCTACACCCATTGCGATATCTGCTGATTGTAAATGTAAATGACTTTCAATTCTGGTTGCATCCTTCCAAGTAAAGCCCTCTTGATCATATCCAATATCTTTGATGCAATCTCTTACTTTTAAAATAAGCTCATCTTTATCTATATTTGGCCCTCTAACCTCTCCTGCTAAAACAACTTTATTTGTAGTTGTGAGTGTTTCACATGCAACTCTAGAATAAGGGTCAGCAGAAAGATATGTGTCCACTACCATATCAGAAATTCTATCAGAAACTTTATCTGGATGACCCTCAGAAACAGATTCACTTGTAAAAAGAAAATTTTTTAAATTATTCATTGTTGATCCTATTAAATGAAATTGTCAAAATAATATACAATAAAATTAATATTAAAAAAATCTTATTTCCATATATGGAAAAAAAGGTTTTTTTAAAATCTCTTTTTTTTTCAAAATCAATATAACCAGAAATACCATAATCAATCTGTTTTTCTGTTTCTCCAATTGGATTAATTACTGCTGACTTCCCATTATTAGAAGACCTAAGAACATATTTTCCAGTTTCTATAGCCCTAAATATACTATGCGTAAAATGCTGTTTAGGACCTATAGATTTTCCAAACCATCCATCTTCAGAAATATTTATTATGAAATCAAAATCATAATTGTTTGATAGATTTCCACTATAAATAATTTCGTAACAAATAAGAGGTAAAAATTTTAAATTTTGTAATGATCCATATTTTATATTTATAACTTTTCTTTCATCACCTTTGGTAAAAGAACCAAAGTCATTGGTTATTGTTTTTAAACCAATTATATTTAAAATATTTTCAAGTGGTAGAAACTCTCCAAAAGGAACTAAATTATTTTTGTAATAATTTTCGATTAAATTAAGTTTATTATCAAATATCGAAAAAGAATTATAAAACTCTAATATATCATTTTTTGATTTTTTATGTGTAATTCCTAAACCTATTATATGGTTATCATCGAAATTTTTTTTGAAAATATAATCATATAAATACAATTCATCTTGATATGTATTTGGAATAATGCCTTCCGGCCATAAAAAAAATATTTTTTTATTTAAAGTAGGTGAACTTATTGTGATAAGTTCATTAATTACAGCTTCTGGCGAGGAATTGTTATAAAACCTTTCAAGACTTATATTCGATCCAATTATTCTAATTGTATATGGGATTTTTTTAAGATCTTTATTCTTGAATTCCTGATTTTTTATATTCCCATACACAAAAAATATAATAGGCAAGACTATTAAAACAGAACATATTACAATCTCTTTTTTAGATTTTCTTAAAATATAAATTGCTGGTGCTATAAAAAAGCTAACCACAATTAAGTTTAAAGAGTATGTTCCGACAAGTGATACAATATTGATAAAGCTTAGATTTTTTGAAAAACTATAAACTATTAAGTTCCAAGGAAAACCACTTAAGATTATTCCACGGGCAAATTCAAGAATCCCAAATAAAACTGAAAATAAAAAAAAAGCACTTAAAATGTTTTTTGGATTAAAAAAATTAAAAAATAGAGAAATAAGTCCGTAAAATGTCGCTAGAAAACATGGTATCAATATAAAAGCAATTGGAATTAAATATCTAAAATTTTCATCAAAAGTTAAAGATATTGTTATCCAATATAAATTCGTAATAAAATATCCAAAACCGAAAAACCATCCATAGAAAAAAAAATTTATTTTCTTTTTTTCAACATTTAATTTCTTAAATAGAAAACTAAAAAAAATGCTAAATGTAAAAAAATTTAATAAAAAAAAATTTAACGGCGGAAGGCTCAGAGAAGTTAAACCGCCTAAGATAAATAATAATAAAATTTCAATTACAAATTTTTTTTTCAACTTAATTTAATAATATTTTAATTGAGTTAAAAATATTTTCTTCCGCACATAACATCTTTTTATAATCCTTATTTTTAATATGATCGTAACCTAATAAATGTAAAAAACCATGAATAAAAATTTTAATAGTTTTTTCTTTAAATTTTTTTAAAGTTAGATTTTTTGGTTTATCGATATAATTAAAACTTACAATAATGTCACCCAGGTAGATATCGTCAAAACTTCTACTTTTATTTTCAGAAGGATCAAAAGGAAAAGAGAGAATATCAGTATGTTTATCTTTATTTCTAAATTTTTTATTTAATCTTTTAATTTTTCTATTATTAGACAGTAAAAGAGTAAAATATGCTTTGCGTTTTAAAAATTGAAATTTTCTTGGAAATTTTTTACAAACTTCGTTAAAGAATATCTCTTTTTTTTTTATCTTTTTTGACCAAGATTTGTCTTCTGTTAAAACATTAACTTTTATCATTATTATTGTAAGCTTTAACAATTTTTGAGACCAAAGGATGTCTTACTACGTCTGAATGATCGAAATCTACGACTTTTATTTCATCTAAATTTGACAATATTTTTTTTGACCTATCTAAACCTGATATATTTTTATTAGGCAAATCAATTTGGGAAGGATCACCATTAACAACAATTTTTGAATTTTCACCAATCCTAGTTAAGAACATTTTTATTTGAGTATCTGTAGCGTTTTGTGCTTCATCTAAAATTGCGAAGGAATTTTTTAGTGTTCTTCCTCTCATAAACGCTAACGGAGCAATTTCAATATCACCAATTTCTATCATTCTTTGTATTTTTTCAAAATGAAACAAATCGTACAGAGAGTCATATAATGGTCTGAGATAAGGATCTACTTTTTCCTTCATATCACCTGGTAAAAAACCAAGCCTCTCACCTGCTTCTACAGCTGGTCTAGACAAAATTATTCTCTCAATTTTTTTTTCTAGTAACATGGTTAAACCTATCGCTACTGCTAAAAATGTTTTTCCTGTTCCAGCCGGCCCTGCTGAAATTATTATCTGGCTTTGCCTTAATGCTCTTACATATTCTTTTTGTTTTTCTGATCTTGGAATAATAGATTTTTTTGGTGTTTTAATTATATCTGTTACATTAGAATTTTTTACTTTTTCATTAATCATAAATTGATCAACGGAAGATAAAATATCTTTTTGCTCAATATTCCCATTGTTCATAAATTGATTTACTAAAAATTGAATAGCATTTTTTATAATTTCATTTTTATCTGATGATGATTTAATCAATATAGAGTTTCCTCTAGAATAAATACTTGCACCAGTAATTTTCTCCAATTCTTTTAAATTTTTATTAAATTCGCCTACAACACCCATTAGTAAATCATTTTCATGAAATATAACACTAAGCGAATTATTTTCTGAATAAACAAACTTAAGGGAAGATTGAATATTTTTTTTAATTATATTACTCAAATTTATGCCACTTTTTGTTCCGATTTTTTTACACTATCACCAAATAAAGTATTTTGATTACTGTTGTTTATTTTAACATTAATAATATTTCCTACATCATTATCATTAGCATCAAATATCACGGAAGTCATGTATTCAGACCTCCCAAAAAACTTATTACTTTGATTAATTCTGTTTTCAACAAGTACCTTAATTTCATTTTTTTCAAGAGATTTGTTCACTTTAATTTGATTGTCAAATAATTCCTTTTGTACTTTTTCTAGTCTGTTCTGAGATATTTGTCTCTCAATAAGATTTAAGTTTGATGCTACAGTTCCAGGTCTGGGACTGAATATAAATGAATAAGAATTTATAAATCCTACTTTTTTTATCAAATCAAAAGTTTTGTTAAAGTCTTCCTCTTCTTCACCGGGATACGCAATTATAAAATCACTAGAAAATTTAATATTCGAGTTTATGGTTTTAAGTTTTTCATATATTTTCAAGTAATCACTTATTGAGTGTTTTCTATTCATTAATTTTAAGACCTTATCAGATCCGCTTTGGACAGGTAAATGTACTAACGGCATCAATTTTTCTGAAAACTTATAGGCATCAATTAAGTCATCTGTCATATCTATAGGATGAGAGGTTGTGTATCTTATTCTTTTTATCTCAGGAATTTTCTCTATTTCAAAAATTAAATCTGATAATCTATAATTTTCATTTTTATATGCATTGACGTTTTGTCCTAACAAAATAATTTCTCGAGCTCCATTTTGTGACAAAATTTTTGCCTCGCTAATTATCTCTTTAAAAGATCTAGAATATTCAGGACCTCTTGTAAATGGAACTACACAAAAATGACAAAATTTATCACAACCTTCTTGTATAGTTAAAAAAGATGAAACTTTGCTAGAACTATTTTTAATTTGGTTAAGATAATTAAATTTTGATTCTGCATCAAAATTTGTTTCTTCCATTTTTTTTTGTTTGTTTAGGAATTCTTCAATTTTGTTATTTATTTTATGATAAGCTTGTGGACCAATTACTAAATCTATATATGGTTCTCTTTTTAACATTTCATCATTTTCAGCTTGTGCTACACAACCAGCTACTATAACAAAAGGTTTTTTTTTAAATTCAAATTTTTTTTTTATCCTTCCAATTTCATGATAAACTTTCTCTTTAGCATTGTGTCTAATATGACAGGTGTTTAGTAAATAACAATTTGTTTCCTCAAGATTTTCTGTTTTGGCAAATCCTATTTCTTTAACGGTATCTAATATACGATTGGAGTCATATTCATTCATTTGACAACCTAATGTTTTGACAAATATTTTTTTACTCATCTTTTGAATTTATTTTAACTCCATATAATTCAAGTTTATGGTCAACTAACTTATAACCATATTTTTCTGCAACTTTTTTTTGCAATTTTTCAATTTCATCGTCAACAAATTCAATTATTTCACCTGTCTTTACATCAATTAAATGATCATGATGACCTTCATTTAATTGTTCATATCTAGCTTTACCACCTTTAAATGCATGTTTAGTAATAATTCCAGACTCCTCAAATAATTTTACAGTCCTGTAAACTGTCGCGATGCTTATTTTTGAATCAATTTTGGATACTCTTTTATAAAGTTCATCTACATCAGGATGATCTTTAGCTTCAGACATTATCTTCGCAATAATTCGTCTTTGATCAGTTAGTTTTACTCCTTTTGATAAACATTTTTGTTCTATTGTTTCAGACATATTCAATTTTAACTCAAATAAAGTGGATTAATCAAATTTTTTTTGATTTTAAATTTTTTACATAGATCTGGTATTTTCTCATATTTAACCATATTTTCAGCCCTAAAATCATCAAAGCTAAAACAGTAATAGTCAATTTTTTTTACCAAAAAAATACCTTTTACAACTGCTAATGAATTTCTTATTCCAGCAAAACTACCAGGACCACGATTAATATAAATTTCTGAAATTTTGTCTAAATTTAAACTTTTGGATTTCAAAAATTCATTGATTAAAATTATTAATTTTTCATAATTATTTTTACTATTTTCATAAGTAATATTATAATAATCATTATTATCTATGATCATGAAAAAAATTTCATCTTTTGTAGCGTCTATTATAAGTTTATTCATTTTAAATTTATCAATTATAAATAATTCTAGTTCAGAAGAAAATAATAGCAAATATTATTCTAAAGATAGTGGTATTTTATCACTAATGTATCATCGATTTAACGAAAATAAATATCCATCTACAAATATTAAAATGGAAATTTTTATACAACAAATAGATATTATAAATAATCTTAATTTTAATTTCTATAATCCAAAACTTTTTATCGAAGAATATAAAAAACCTAAAGCTGAAAAAAAAATTTTGATCACTATTGATGATGGTTTTAAGTCATTTTATAATGAAGCATGGCCATACCTTAAAAAAAATAAAATTCCATTTATTCTTTTTGTATCAACAGAGCCTGTAGGAAAAAAAGGTTATATGACTTGGGATGAAATTAGGGAAATAGATAATTCTGAGATAGGATTTATTGGTCATCATTCGCATACCCATGAATATTTAATTGATATGAACGAGTCAGACTTTATTAATGACATTGAAACTGCATCAAAAATTTTTAACAAGGAACTGGGCTACATACCACCAATTTTCTCATATCCTTTTGGTGAGTATTCACTTTTTATGAAAAATTACATTTCAAAGAATTTTGATATTGCTTTTGGTCAACATTCTGGAATAATTGATATTAATAAAGATAAGTTTGAGTTACCACGATTTCCAATTAATGAAAAATACGGAGAACTAAAAAGATTTAAATCTTTAATTAATTATAATCCTTTAGAATATAGGTCTTTGAAACCAGAGCAAAAAAAATTAAATAAAAACAATAATCCACCAAAATTAATTGTTGAATTTTTTGAAGAGCAAGAAAATATTAATAATATTAATTGTTACTCAAATGATGGTGGTAATTGGAAAAAATCTAATTTAGAATTTAAAAAGAATTTTCTCATTATTAACATAAATGAACCTTTCCTTCCTAGAAGAGGAAGGATCAATTGTTCATTAAATGATAATGGAAAATGGAGATGGTTTGGAACTCAATTTACTGTGAATTAAATTAAATTAAACTTTCAAGCTCTACACTTGAGGGTAATAATTTAGCGTCATCAAAATCTTGAAGTTTGTTTTGAGTAATAATTTTTTGTAAAACTTCAACATACTGATTACCAGTTTCGGCATATTGATTTAAAAATTTTGAAAGTATAATACTATTAAGAGGCCTTCCCTCATCCCTTAGTTTAGCTCTTTGTTTTCTAAATTCTTGATATGATGAATGCGTATTTAAATTTCTTTGATAGGCTCTAACAGATGCTTGAAGAACATTAAATTTCATAACTTTATGTCCCTCGTTTTTATCAGAGTCTTTTGGTTTCAAACCTTCGCCTGACCAAGTCCATTGACCAAACAGGGCATTTCCTTCTTGGGCAAATCTAGATGTTCCCCACCCCGTTTCTTTTGCAGCTTGTGCTATTGCAAGAGAAACCGGTATTTCATCCATTCTTATTTTTAAAATTGATAGATCCCTTGATGGAATTCCATATTGTTTATATTTTTTTTCTAACCACTTTTTTTCTAAATTTGTGTTATTACTCTTATTAATTATACTAAATAATCTTTTTCTATCTAACCTAATATTGTTATTTTCCTTTAAAATTAATGGCAAAATTATTTGTATAAAAAACTCTTTTCGTTTCTCAGTATTTTCAATTAACTTTATTTCAGCGGGAAGTAAAGTTAATGCCACTGGCTTAACTAATTTTTTTTCCCTTACATCTTTTAGCTTATAATCGGTATCTTCAAATAGTTGTTTTATTGTAGAAGCGTTTAATCTTACCGTATCCGTCTCTAAATCATTCAAGGTAAAAATATCAACTAATAAATCCCTTTCATCAAGTATCTTTGTTTCACCGCTTTTAATCTCATTATTTAGAGTATACACCAAGACTTCCTTAGATTTATTATGAAACTCGTTACTTTTATAATTAATTATTTTTGGAGCTGAATAAAAAAATAAAATTATAATTATGCTTGATAAAAATATTCTTGGTAATGAACCAATATCACTTTGATCAAAAATTTTTAGTAACTTGCTTTTTTTTCTCATAACTTAAACTGCAACCACTTCCTTTACTTCCGGTACATAATGACATAGTAAATTTTGAACCCCTTGTTTTAATGTCATTGTTGAACTTGGACAGCCAGAACAACTTCCTTGTAATTGAACTTTTACCACACCATTTTTAAACTCCTTAAATTTAATATCACCTCCATCTTTGGCAACAGCTGGTCTCACTTTTTGATCTAGAATTTTTATAATCCTTAATTCTATTTCTTCAAAGTCTTCAGAGATTTCTTTACGACTTTTATCAATAACAAAATCTTTTCCGCTTAGGTAAAAATCATTAATAAGTGAAATTACAATATGTTTAATTTCATCCCAATCATGACCATCTGATTTATTAATTGAAATAAAATCTTTTCCTAAGAAAACACCTTCCACACCATTTATTGACAGTAAATTTCTAATTAATTCATTATTTGTCTCATCTTTTTTTGTAATTTCGAACGATCCAAAGTTTGAAACAGTTTTTCCAGGTTTAAACTTTAACGAATTCGGGTTTGGCGTAATTTCAGTTTGAACAAACATGATTTATATATAATGATTAATTTATAAATTAAAACTTGTTATTGGAAAAAATTATTTAAAAACCCATAATTTCATGAATTTTTTTTATTTTTTTTGAAGCAATTTCACTAGCTTTATCACATCCATCACTCAAAATTTTATCCAAATAGACCGTGTCACCCATTAGTTTCTTAATTTCCTTTGATATTGGATAAATCTTATCAACTATTACTTGTGATAAATCTTTTTTAAATTCGGAAAAATTTTTCCCTGAATACCTTTTAATTATTTTTTCTAGGTCAATATCCGCAATACTGGAAAAAATACCAATCAAATTTTTTGCTTCCAATCTTTTTTCTAGCTCTTTCTGAGAAACTGGCATGGGCATAATATCAGTTTTGGCTTTTTTAATCTTATTAATAATTTCATCACTACTGTCTGTTAAATTTATTCTACTGAAATCTGATAAATCTGATTTGCTCATTTTTTTTGTTCCATCTTTAAGACTCATTATCCTTGAAAATTGTTTTTGTATTAATGGCTCAGGTATTTTAAAAAAGTCATCAATTTGGAAATCATTATTAAATTTTTGGGCTATGTCTCTACAAAGCTCTAAGTGTTGTTTTTGGTCATCACCTACAGGTACATGAGTAGCATCATAAAGTAAAATATCTGCTGCCATTAGAACTGGGTAAGAAAAAAGTCCTATGCTAGCTTTTTCCTTATCTTTACCTGCTTTTTCCTTAAACTGGGTCATCCTATTTAACCATCCCATTCTAGCAACACAACTAAAAATCCAAGCTGCTTCAGAATGAGCTGACACTCTAGATTGATTAAATATAATACTTTTTTTTGGATCTATGCCACTTGCTACAAAAGTTGCTACTGTTTCTCTTATATTATTTCTAAGTTCTTTTGGATCTTGTTTTACTGTGATTGAATGAAGATCAACTACGCAAAAAATACAGTTGTTATCAATATCATTACTCAAATGAACAAAATTTTTAATCGCACCTAAATAATTTCCTAAATGGAGATTTCCAGTAGGCTGAACACCTGAAAAAATTTTTTTACCCATAACTAATATCTTAGTTTAAGATCATTTGAATTAAAAGCTTTCATAAAAAATGATATTATTAGATAGAATATAATTGCCAGTAAAACACTTAATATCAAATAAATTAGTTTAAAATTATACTCAAAAGCTAGCTGATTTTCAAAAATTAAAGTCAGATATTTAAAAAAAATACCCATCATTAAAGACGCTAAAATTATTTTAAAAAATTTTACAAAAAAAATTTGATTAAATTTAAATAACTGACGATTTTTTAAAAAAATAAAGAGCAATAAAGAATTGAACCATGATGAAATTGTAGTTGCAATAGGGATAATTATAAACCCAACATTTGAAAAATAGTAAATGCTTATAAATATATTCAAAATAACAGAAATTAATGAAATATAAAAAGGAGTTTTAGTATCTTGGTACGCAAAGAAAAAGCTAGAAAAGACTTTAATTAAAGCAAAAGCAGGTAAACCTAAACCAAAATAATACAGCGCTCTTGCTGAATTTGATACAGATTCTTTATCAAAATAGCCATAACCAAATAAAGCTGAAATAATTTGATCTGATCCAATTATTAACCCAACTGTAGCTGGTAAGCTTAAAAACATGCTTAGCTCTAAAGACTTATTTTGAATATTCAAAATTTTTTTTTTTTGATTCAAATAAACATATTTCGATAATTTTGGAAGAACAACCACACTTATTGCAATACCTGCAATAGCCAAATTAATTTGATAAATCCTATCAGCATAATAAAGATATGATACTGCACTTGCTTGAAAAGAAGCGATTATAGTGCCAACTAGAATATTTATTTGAGTTACACCAGAGGAAAAAATACTTGGTAAAAGTTTTTTAAAGAAAAACTTTACATTTTTACTTATTTTAATTTTGAAACTAAAAGTTATCGCATAAAATTTACTGGTAAACTTGTACAAAAAAATTAATTGCAAAAATCCACCAAGAGAAACGCCAAATGAAAGATAGTAAACTAGTTGGTCATCAAGTAATTTGCCAAAAAATAAAATTCCTATCAAAAGCAAATTAAGAATTATTGGTGCTGCAGAAGCTACAGCAAATTTATTGTGAGAGTTCAGAATTGCTGAAAAAAATGAAGACAAGCTCACGAACATTAAAAAAGGAAATGTTATTCTTGTCAAACTTGTCGCTAATTGAATTTTATCTTTATCCCCAACAAACCCTGGTGCAATCAAGCTAACAAAAAATGGCATAAAAATTTCAACCAATAAAACTAAAAATAATAATCCTAAAAATAATAAATTAAAAATTTTTCCAGCAAACTTTATTGACTGAGATTTTCCTTTGATTAATTCTTTGGTATAACTAGGAACAAAAGCTGCATTAAAAGTTCCTTCAGCAAATAATCTTCTAAATGTATTTGGAATTCTAAAAGCAACAAAAAATGCATCGGCAAGAGAACTTGTGCCAAGAAAAATTGCTATCAAAATATCTCTTAAATAACCAAGTAATCTGCTTATAATAGTATAAAAACCAAAAGTCCCTGTTGACTTAATCAAATTCATAAATCATATTAGTCTTAATTTTACCCCATTTGTACACCTAATTAACATAAATGAAAAAAACAAAAATTGATCATTACACTGACAAAGAAGCTTTAGATTTTCATAGTCATAAAAAACCTGGGAAGATTGAAATTTCTTCCTCAAAAAATATGACCACAAAAAGGGATCTCGCTTTAGCATATTCCCCTGGTGTTGCTGCTCCTGTCAGAGCTATAAGTGAAAACCCAGAGGCTGCATTTGATTATACCAGCAAAGGTAATCTTGTTGCAGTAATAAGTAATGGATCAGCCATTCTTGGTATGGGAAATTTAGGCGCTTTAGCCTCTAAACCTGTTATGGAAGGAAAAGCAGTTTTATTCAAGAGATTTGCAGATATAGATTCTATAGATCTAGAAATTGACTCCTCAGACCCAAATGAAATAGTTCAAAGTATAAAAAATTTTTCCCCTAGTTTTGGAGGTATTAACTTAGAAGACATTGCTGCACCTGATTGCTTTATTATTGAGGAAAAATTAAAAAAAGTTTTAGACATACCGGTTTTTCATGATGATCAACACGGTACTGCTATAATTACTACGGCAGCCTTAATTAATGCACTAGAAATTAGTAAAAAATCTATAGATAAGGTTAAAGTAGTGGTAAATGGTGCTGGAGCTTCAGCTATGGCTTGTACCAATTTATTTAAAAAAAGTGGTGTTCCAAAAGAAAATATTACGATGATTGATAGAAAGGGAGTTATATACAAAGGGAGAGAGGGTTTAAATCAATGGAAATCTAGCCATGCGATAGAAACTAAAGATAGAACTCTAGATGATGCAATTAAAAACTCTGACATATTTCTTGGTTTGTCTGTGAAAGGAGCATTGACGAAAGAGATGGTTAAAAAAATGGCAAAAAACCCAATTATATTTGCATGTGCAAATCCAGATCCAGAAATTACACCTGAAGAAATTGAGGATGTTAGAAATGATGCAATTATTGCAACTGGTAGATCAGATTATCCTAATCAAGTAAATAATTTAATTGGTTTTCCATATATTTTCAGAGGTGCATTGGATGTAAGAGCTAAAACAATAAATGAAGAAATGAAAGTTGCTGCAGCACATGCAATTGCAAATTTAGCAAAAGATGATGTTCCTGATGAGGTTGTTGCCGCAATGGGTGGGGAACGACCTCACTATGGTAAGGACTATATAATTCCTTCAACATTTGATCCAAGATTAATTAGTGTAATCCCTGCAGCTGTTGCTAAAGCTGCAATCGATACTGGAGTAGCAAGAATTAAAATCAACAATTTTGAAAATTACAAAGATCAACTAAAACAAAGGTTGGATCCAACTGTAACAATTATGCAAGGTATAAATTCTTACATTAAGAAAAAAACTAAAAAAGTTGTTTTCGCAGATGGTGAAGATCAAAATATGCTCAAAGCTGCCATTGCCTTTAAAAATTCAAACTTAGGAATACCAATTTTAGTAGGAAAAGAAGAATTAATTAAGGATCAAATAAAAAAAATTGGCTACAACGAAAGTTTTGATATCGAAATCGTCAATTCAAAAGATAAAATTAAAAGAGAAAATTATGCTAAATACTTATTTAAAAAACTTCAAAGAGAAAAAGGAATGTTGGAGTGGGATTGTGATAGACTTATAAGAAATGACCGAGTAATTTGGGCTTCTTGTATGGTTGCATGTGGAGATGCTGATGCAATGGTAACTGGAAATACAAGGAGATATTCATCCTCTCTTGAAAAAATTACTAAAGTTGTTGAACCTAGAAAAGGTGAAATAATGTTTGGTTTAAATCTTGTAGTCAATAGAGGTAAAACAATATTCATTTGTGATACCTCAGTTATTGAATATCCAGATGCAAACCAATTGGCCGAAATGGCTAAATCAGCTGCTAGAGTTGTAAGGCTTTTTGGCTTTGATCCAAAAGTTGCTTTTTTATCTCATTCAACGTTTGGTGAACCAGCGACAGATAGAACCAAAAGATTGAGTGATGCAGTTAAAATTTTAAAAAAAAGTAATGTTGATTTTAAGTTTGACGGAGAAATGCAACCTGATGTTGCTTTAGAAGAGATGTATAAAGAACTATATCCTTTTTCTGAAATTGTTGGGAATTCAAATGTTTTAATTATGCCAAGTCAACATAGTGCAGCCATTTCATATAAAATGATAAAATCAATGAGTAGAGCAAAAGTAATTGGACCATTGTTAGTTGGTCTAGGTCAACCAATAGAAATCGCACCTTTAAGAAGCTCTACGTCTGAAATATTGAATCTGGCCTCTATTGCTGCTTATTCAGCAGATGTAATTGATTATAAAAAAAATTAATTTTTCTGGATTCTCAAATTCTCAACAAGAATAATGCTTGCTATAACATTTTCTACATCTAAAATTTCATTAGCTTCTTTTAAAACTAAATCTTTTTCCTCTTCAGTAATTGCTATCCCATAAATATAAATCTTTTTTTTATACGTATCAATTTGGTAATTGGTTGCCTTTATTTCTTTATTTAAAATAAAAGCTGTCCTTAACTGAGATGTGATTAAAATATCTTTTGCTGATTGTTTAAAATTAAATTCTTCCTTAATCTTAATATCATTTCTTACTGATCTCACTCCTAATGTTTCCCAAGCAAGTTTCGTCAATTTAAGTTTTTCTTCAGGATTTTCTACTTTACCCGTTAAAAATATTCTTCCATCAATTACTTTTGATTTTACAGACAAAAAATAGTCTTTGTTCATCATAATTATTTTAGCTGATAAGCTTTTTTGCATAATTGAGTCATCAATTTGAGTTCCGACTGTTCTTGGGTCAAAAGCTACGCTTACTCCAGTGCCAAATATCCCTTTTGAAGAAACTCCTACACAACCACCTAAAAATATTAAACATAATAATGATATAAAAAATAATCTAAATTTCATTTTTTAATTTAACACAATAATTATAAATTTCCTTTTTTGAAATTTTTTTATTGTAATTAACTAGACTTATTATTTCTTTAATTGAAAATTTGTTAATCATCTTATTAATTATCTTTTTATCAAATTCATTAAGAATATCTGCTTTTTTTTTATTATTAATTTTTTCAGAAATTACAACGGTTAATTCACCTTTAATTTCAGAATTTTTTAAATTTAAATCATCAATCTCGAATCTCAAAAATTCCTCATAAAATTTTGTCATTTCTTTACATATAATTATCTTTCTTCCAGTAAAATATTCTTTTAAATAGGGAATAACTTTATTTATTTTTTTTGCTGAGATAAAAAAGATTATTGAATAATCTAATTTTGATAAATCATCTAAATCATTGTCTATTTTTTTTTTGGACTCTGGAAAAAAACCATAGAAAAAAAATTTATCTGAAAAACCACTTACAGATAAAGCAGTTAATACTGATGATGGCCCAGGAATAGGTATTATATCAATTTTATTTTCGATACATTTATTAATTAAAATTGCTCCAGGGTCTGAAATTACGGGTGTCCCAGCATCTGAAATAATTGAAATTATCAATCCGTTTTTCAACAAATCTAAAATTTTAGATACATTTTTTTTTTCATTAAATTTATGATTTGAAATAAGTTCGGATTTAATTTTATATTTATTTAACAATACCTTTGAGACTCTTGTATCCTCACATACTATAACATGAGATTTTTTGAGTATTTCAATTGCTCTAAAAGTAATATCATTCAAATTACCAATCGGAGTTGATACTAAATAAAGCCCATTTTTGATCTCATTATTGCTTGATTTTAAATTTGTAATCATATTTTTTAATAAAGTAATATAATATCACTAAAATGAATATGTTTTTCAAAAATCTTTTAATTTTATTTTCATTTGTATTCATTATGAATTCTTCTGGTCTCTTTGCAGAAGAAAAAATCAAAATAGGTTTATTAGTT
Source organism: uncultured Pelagibacteraceae bacterium (assembly GCA_902566365.1). Taxonomy (GTDB): domain Bacteria; phylum Pseudomonadota; class Alphaproteobacteria; order Pelagibacterales; family Pelagibacteraceae; genus Pelagibacter. The sequence continues at coordinate 145,906 of CACFIH010000001.1, read as the reverse complement.
CCAATGACTGGAGAAAATAAAGATATTGGCCAGCAAATCATTAAATCGACCAGGATTGCTTTAAAAGATATAGGTAATGAAAATTTGGAAATTTATCCTAAGGACACTAATTCCAATCCTCAACAAACAATAAAATCTGCAAATGAATTAAAGAATATGGGAGTCAAAATTATAATTGGACCTATTTTTTATAAAAATTTAGAATTTTTAGATAGTATAGATGATGTGACTTTTTTATCTCTAACAAATAAAAATATAAATTTACCTAAAAATGTAATTAGTAGTGGTATTAATGCTACCTCTCAGTTAAATGCAATAAAAAAATTTATAAAATCAAAAGATCTTAGGAAAACTATTTTTCTTACCCCAAACCTTGATTATGAGTCAGAAATTAAGAAATCTATTAAAGAGGTAAATTTAAAAATATCAAAACATTATATATACGATACTGAGCCAACAAAACTTACATCTCAAATAGAAAAAATCACAAATTACAAAATAAGAAAGCAAAATCTATTGGATGAAATAAAAAGAGTTGAAAATTCAGATCTTCCAGATAAAGAAAAGCAAATCGAAAAATTAGAAAAAAAATATACAATTGGCGGTGTGAATTTCGATTCTGTCATTATCGCTGATTTTGATGAAAATTTAAAAAGCGTTATTACATCTCTTCTCTATACTGATGTTTCTCCAAAAACTAAGTTTTTTATTACATTTAATCAATGGTTTGACCAAAGTATAATTGATGAAAAGACATTACAGCCTATTTATTATCCCTCAATAAATAACAAAAATTTAAATGATTTTAAAAAAAAATTTCAAAAAGAATTTAACGAAACTCCTAATTATTTAACTTTATTAAGTTATGATTTAGTAGGTTTAATATATTATTTATCAATAGAAAACGACCTGACTGATTTAAATAAATTATTCAATAAAAAAAACTCTTTTAAAGGAAAAATTGGAATTTTTGATTTAGAGAATAAAAAGATTAATCATAGATTAAATTTTTATGAAATTAATAAGGGAGAGATTAAAGAAATTTTTTAATTTTTCTAAAAGCTTGATATCTATGGTCTATCTTATGTTTTTGAGATGGCTTCATCTCCCCAAAGGTTTTTACTTGATTTAATGGGATGAAAATTGGATCGTAGCCAAACCCATTCCTTCCTTTTGGTTTATCTGAAATATATCCCTCTACCTTTCCTAGAACACAAGCAATTTTTTTATTTAAAAATGAAATAGACAGAGCACAAATAAATCTTGCTCTAATTTTTTTATTTTTCCAATTCTTATCTTTTTTTTTTAATTCTCGGTAAACTCTTTCTATAGCTTTACCAAAATCTCCATGTCTTCCTCCCCACCTAGCAGAATAAATTCCAGGATTTTTATCCAAAAAATCTATCTCTAAACCTGAGTCATCAGCTAAACAAATTAATCCTGTTTTTTTTGAAAAATACTTAGATTTAATTAATGAGTTTTCTTTGAATGTCTTTCCATTTTCTATTGGGCTTCTCAGATTAAACGCTGATGTAGAATAAGTTTTAATGTTTTTTGGCAGTAAATTCTTAATTTCACGCAGTTTACCCATGTTTTTAGTTCCAATAATTAATTTATTAATTTTTTGTTTTGACATCTAGAAATTTTAGAAATTCTTACCATATAAGATATTATGGAAAAAGAAGAAAACCAAAACAACACTTCTGTAAATCAAGATCAGGAAAAGATAAAAGAAACTGAGAAATCTCAAAGAGGTTCAGAAGAGGGAAATAATCAAGAAACAGACCAAACGCTCAAGGAGGAGATTAAAGAACCATCTCCAGAAGAAAAAATTGCTGAACTCGAAGATAAGGTCGCAAGAACTTATGCTGAAATGGAAAATCAAAGAAGAAGATTTGAAAAAGAAAAAGAAGATGCTTTTGAGTATGGTGGCTATAGTTTTGCTAAGGAGGCATTAAATTTAATTGATAACTTAGATCGATCAAAACATGTTCTTGAAAGTGACGATAAATTAAAAGAAACTGAGGCATTAAAAAAAACTCTAGAACATTTAGACATTATAAAAAAAGATCTAGTCTCAATATTTGAAAAAAATAATATCAAACCAATTGATTGTCTTAATAAAAAACTAGATCCAAACCTTCATCAAGCAATGATGGAAATAGAAGATGATACAAAAGAGCCAGGAACAATAATTCAAGAAATACAAAGAGGTTTTACTATAAAAGAAAGACTGCTTAGACCCTCATTGGTGGGAGTATCAAAAAAAACTCCAAAAAATCAGGATAAAAATAAGGAAAAACAGGAAAATTCAGAAAATAAATAATTATGACATTAGCTTGTAGTTTCACATTTAAACCCTATATGACGATTGAGAGATATTAAATTATGAGTAAAATTATTGGAATAGACTTAGGAACAACAAACTCATGTGTTGCCATCATGGAAGGAACACAAGCGAAAGTTTTAGAAAACGCTGAAGGAGCAAGAACTACCCCATCAGTTGTGGCGTTTACTGATGAAAAGGAAAAGTTAATTGGACAACCAGCAAAAAGACAAGCTGTTACCAATCCAGAAAATACTATATTCGCAGTAAAAAGATTAATTGGAAGAAATTTTGATGACCCCACAGTAAAAAAAGATGTAGAAGCTGCACCTTTTAAAATAGTTAATTCTGATAAAGGTGATGCCTGGATTGAAGCAAAAAATGAAAAATATTCACCTTCTCAAATATCAGCTTTTATTTTACAAAAAATGAAAGAGACAGCAGAAAAATATTTAGGTCAAGCTGTAACTAAAGCTGTTATTACTGTACCTGCATACTTTAATGATGCACAGAGACAAGCAACAAAAGATGCTGGAAAAATTGCTGGATTAGAAGTTTTGAGAATTATAAATGAACCAACTGCTGCCTCTCTAGCTTATGGTTTAGATAAAAAACAAAATAAAAAAATTGCTGTTTATGACTTAGGTGGTGGAACATTTGATGTTTCCATCTTAGAATTAGGTGATGGAGTATTTGAAGTCAAATCGACCAACGGGGATACTTTTTTAGGTGGAGAGGATTTTGATAATGCTGTTGTTGATTATCTAATTTCAGAATTTAAAAAAGATAACGGTATAGATCTTAAATCAGATAAATTAGCATTACAGAGACTAAAAGAAGCTGCAGAAAAAGCAAAAATAGAACTATCTGCTGCTGAACAAACTGATATAAACTTACCATTTATTACTGCAGATAAAACTGGGCCAAAACATATTAATCTTAAGATGACTAGGGCTAAACTTGAGGCTCTTGTAGAAGATTTAATAGCTAAGACTATGCCACCATGCAAAACCGCATTAAAGGATGCTGGCATAAGTGCAAGTGAAATTGATGAAATTGTAATGGTTGGTGGTATGACTAGAATGCCAAAAGTTATTGAAGAAGTTAAAAACTTTTTCGGTAAAGAACCTAATAAAAGTGTTAATCCTGATGAAGTTGTAGCAATGGGTGCAGCAATTCAAGCTGGTGTATTACAAGGTGATGTTAAAGATGTTTTGTTGCTAGATGTTACTCCTTTGTCATTAGGTATTGAAACATTAGGTGGGGTTTCTACAAAACTTATAGAAAAAAACACAACAATACCCACAAAAAAAAGTCAAGTTTTTTCAACTGCAGAGGATAATCAACCTGCTGTTTCTATAAGAGTTCTTCAGGGAGAAAGAGAAATGGCCACAGATAACAAATTACTTGGAAACTTTGAATTAGTTGGAATTGCTCCAGCTCCAAGAGGCGTTCCTCAAATCGAGGTAACGTTTGATATTGACGCAAATGGAATAGTAAATGTTTCAGCAAAAGATAAGGGGACTGGTAAAGAACAAAAAATACAAATTCAAGCTTCTGGTGGATTAAGTGACGAAGAAATTGAAAAAATGGTAAAAGATGCAGAAGCTAATAAAGAGGCTGATAAAAAGAAAAGAGAGTCTGTAGACGTAAGAAATCAAGCTGACACGTTGATACATTCTACAGATAAAAATTTAAAGGAATATGGTACAAAAATTTCTGATGCAGAAAAAAAAGCAATTGAAGACTCTTCAGCCTCATTGAAAGAGGCGCTGAAAAGTGAAAATATTGAAGATATTAAAAAGAAAACTGAATCATTAGTACAAGCCTCCATGAAACTTGGAGAAGCAATATATAAATCACAACAAAATAAAAAAACAGAGTCTGATAAAGATAATGACAATGATAACAAAGGAAAAAAAGACGATAATGTTGTTGATGCGGATTTTGAAGAAGTAAAAGACGAAAACAAAGAAAAAAGCGCTTAACTGACATCTATTTGTCCAAGTTAATAAATGGCTAAAAGAGATTATTATGATGTCCTTGGCGTTGATCGTACAGCTAGTCCAGATCAATTAAAATCTGCATATAGAAAATTAGCTGTAAAATACCATCCTGACAAAAATCCTGGGGACAAAGTAGCAGAAGACAAATTCAAAGAAGCAAGTGAAGCTTACGGTGTTCTCTCTGATAAATCAAAAAAACAGAACTATGATAATTTTGGTCATGCGGCTTTCGAAAATGGAGGTAGTGGTCAAGGGGGGTTTGGTGGTTTTAGTGGTGCAGATTTTTCAGATATATTTGAAGATTTTTTTGGTGATTTTGGTGGAGGTGGCCGAAGAAGCTCGAGAAAAAATAATAATAGAGGTTCTGATTTAAGATACGATCTATCAATTTCCTTGGAAGAAGCTTACACAGGTAAAAAACAAAATATACAATTTTCTACCTCAGAAAAATGTAATACTTGCAAAGGTAATGGATCTAAACCAGGTTATAATCCGGATAGATGCACATATTGTGGAGGAAACGGAAGGATTCGATCAAATCAAGGTTTTTTTACTGTTCAACAAACATGTCCACAGTGTGCTGGCAGTGGTGAAGAAATTAATAATCCATGTAATGATTGTAATGGCCAAGGAAATAAACAATCGTCAAAAAAAATATCAGTAACCATTCCAAAAGGAGTAGATGATGGAACTAGAATAAGACTCGCTGGAAAAGGTGAAGCTGGAACAAGGGGTGGTGCGAGTGGTGATTTATATTTGTTTGTAAATGTAGAATCTCACCAAGTTTTTAAAAGATCAGATGTTAACTTATTTTTTGAATTTCCAATTTCTGTGGCTGATGCTGCCCTAGGAACATCAATAGAAATACCAACAATTGATGGTGGAAAGGCTAAAATCAAGATACCTGAGGGAACTCAAAGTGGAAAACAGTTTAGATTAAAAGGAAAAGGCATGCCATTCATGCGAAGAGGTGATTTTGGTGATCTGTATGTCCAGGTAAAAACAGAGATCCCAGTATCTCTTAATAAAGAACAAAAAGAATTATTAGAAAAATTTAGAAAAATAGAAAATGAAAGATCAAATCCAAGTATTAAAAAATTTTTTCAAAAAGCTAAAGATTTTTGGAAAAATTAAAATATGATTTTGGATAAAATAATTTCAGCTTTTACTTTAATTGCAGTATTAATATTAGTTCTTCCAAATTTCTTTAGAACTAATACTAACAAAAAAATATTTTTAAAAAATTTAAGTATTTGGGGTATTATTGTAATATTTCTTATGATAATTTTAAATTTAATTTTCTAATGAAAAAAATTAACTTAGGTATTACTGGATGTATGGGACGAATGGGTCAACAATTAATTAAGTCTGTAAAGTTAGATAAAAATTTTAAATTAATTGCTCTAACAGAAAGTAAGGAAATAAATAAAAAAATTCACGGAATTCAAATTAAGAGAAATAGTATAAATACTTTAAAAAAAACAAATCTAATCATAGATTTTTCTGTTCCTAAATGTACCTTGGAAGTTCTTAAAATTGCTATAAAATTAAAAAAAAGATTAGTAATTGGAACTACCGGGTTTTCAAAGAAGGAAGAGTTATTAATTAAAAATTATTCGAAGAAAATTCCAATTTTAAAAGCTGGTAATATGAGCTTAGGTATAAATTTGCTAATGTATTTAACTGAAATAGCCTCCGGCTCACTTGATAAAAACTTTCTCAGTAAAATATTTGAAATACACCACAAACATAAAAAAGATTATCCTTCAGGAACAGCCTTAATGTTAGGAAGAGGAATTGCTACTGGAAAAAATAAAAATTTTTATAGTTTAATAGGAAAAAAATACCTTAATAAAAAAACTTTTCCGTATGGAAATAAAATAAACTTTAATTCTGTAAGAAAAGGTGAAATAATCGGTGAACATGAAGTAAAATTCTCAAGTGGTAAAGAAATAATAACTTTAAACCATGAAGCTTTTGACAGAGCTTTATACTCTGAAGGTGCTTTATCGGCAGCTAAATGGTTAATGACGAAAAAAGCTGGGCTTTACTCAATGAGAGATCTTATGAATTTCAAATAATGAATGAAATTCAACGAGCAAAAAAAATATCAAAAATCTTAAATAAAATTTATCCAGATATTAAAGTTCCATTAAAAAGTAGAAATGTTTTTACATTATTGATATCAGTTCTTTTGTCTGCGCAGTGTACTGATGTAAATGTAAACAATGTAACAAAAAATATTTATCCTAAATATTATAAACCAGAACATTTTATTAAACTTGGCCGAAATAAAATTGAAAAGCTTATTAAGCGAATCGGAATATTCAGAATTAAAGCAAAAAGCATTTTTAATTTGTCTAAAATATTAGTTGAGAAATATAATGGAAATGTTCCAAAAACTTTTAATGAGCTAGAACAGCTTCCAGGAGTTGGGCATAAAACAGCTAGTGTTGTAATGTCTCAAGGCTTTGGTTATCCAGCATTTCCAGTTGATACACACATTCATCGTTTAGCTCAAAGGTGGGGTTTGACCAATGGAAACAACGTCATACAAACTGAAAAAGATCTAAAAAGATTATTTCCAAAAAAATCTTGGAACAAACTTCATCTTCAAATAATTTTTTATGGAAGAGAGTATTGTAAGGCAAGAGATTGCTATGGTTTAACTTGTAAAATATGTACTACTTGTTATCCTAAAAGAAAAAAACCGTTATATACAAATAAAGCTTGATAAATGAAAGTTATAGGAATTGGTAACGCTATAATTGATGTCATATGTAAAGTGTCAGAGGAATTTCTAAAAAGACACTCTCTTACTAAAAGCACAATGAAGTTAATTGATGAAAATGAATTCAAAGATTTATTATCCAAATTAAAAATTGATGAAACTGTTTCAGGTGGGTCTGTTGCAAACTCCATTGTAGGATTATCTCAACTTGGTAATGATGTTGGTTTTATTGGAAAAATTAGTGACGACCAACTTGGTAAAAATTATGAGAACGGTTTAAATAAAGAAAATGTTAAATATTTATATTCTAAGAAGAAAGAAAAACTCTCAACAGGCAGTTGTTTAATCTTAATTACACCAGACTCAGAAAGAACAATGTGTACCTATTTAGGAACTGCAGGAAAAATAAATGAAAATGATATAAATGAGACTGATATACAAAAAAGTGAAATTACTTTTTTAGAAGGATATTTATGGGACAACGGAGGACCAAAAAAAGCATTTGAAAAAGCCATTAAAACTTCAAATAAAGTGGCTATGTCTTTGTCAGATCTCTTTTGTGTAGAAAGACACAAAAATGAATTTTTAGACTTAGTGAAGAATAAAATTGATATTACATTTGCTAATGAACAAGAAATATTTTCTCTAATTGGCGCTAAATCATTTGAAGAAGTAATTTCGTTTGCAAAACAAATCAAAAAACATATAGTTATCACTCGAGGAGCTAATGGTTCAATGTCAATTGATAATGGAAAAATATTTCAATGCGCGGCAAATTCAAATTTGAAAATTATTGACCTTACTGGTGCTGGTGATTTATTTGCAGCTGGCTATCTACATGGTTACTTAAATAAATTAGGTACAACTGAAAGTCTCAAACACGGAACTAATTTATCTACTAGAATTATTCAAACTTTGGGAGCAAGATTATAAATTATGACTAAAATTCAAGTAAATAAATTATTTCCAGTTCCAGTGTTCGAAAAAAAATTAGATAATTATGAACAACTCAATAAAGAACTTGAAAAATATATTTATGATTTACAAAAAGATGATCCTAAAGGACAAGTTAAATCAAATTCAGGTGGTTGGCATTCACCATTTTTTAATGTGAAAAATTCACCAGTTCTTAAAAAATTTATTTCTAGTTTTAGCGATTACCTATACAAAATTATTTCTAACTCAATGAGTTGGAAGTGCGAGCCAAAAAATGTGATCATTTTAAATATGTGGTCTATAATTAATAAAAAACATACCTTTAACATCAGGCACGCTCATCCCAATTCACTTTTGAGTGCTGCTTATTATGTAAAAGCAAAAAAAAATTCAGGCAGAATAACTTTTTTTGACCCTAAAGAAGTTAAGACAATGTATCATCCTCCAATTAATCAATATAATGAAATTTCTAGTGAAGCAATTAAGATGGAACCTGAAGAAGGAAAATTACTTATATTTCCAGCTTACTTACAGCATTCTGTAGAAGAAAACCTTTCAGATGATGACAGAATTGTTATCAGTTTTAATGTTGATATCATCAAATAAAATATCCATTTTGATCACTTTTTATGAAATTTTTATCATCAAATTTCTCGCTGATTTTTCTTCTTAATCTATAAATATGTGTCTCAACGGTATGTGTTTCTAATTCCTTTTTTTGTTTCCAAATTTCAGTTTGTAAGGAATCTACATTTTGAGATGTCTTTTTATTGTTTAAAAATAAAATTATTTCAATTTCCCTTTCAGTTAACCTCAACTCATTTTTATCATTAGATATTTTTCTGTTATTTAAATCTATTTTATAATTTTTTATCTTAATTTCAGATTGGGATTGAAAATTAAATCTAAGGCTAAAAATATTTATAATTTCAATTAATTTAGGTAAAGTTATGGGTAAATTTTCAATATAAATAATCTTGTTTGGACTTAAAACTTTTTCTATTTTTGATTTCTCTTTACTCAATGCCAAAAATAAAGATTCATTAAGGTCTTCATTAGAAATTTTTCTTATATCTAAAAATTCAAAATTGAAATTTAATAGATCTTTTATTTCATCTAAAATATTATACAATTCTTTACAATTAACTGTAAAAATTTTTTGTTTATTCATTAAATATGATTCTTAAACTTAAAAATAAACATACACTTGAAGCTGACGAATTTCAATTTAGATGTTCAATAGGAAAAAATGGAATAACTAGAAAAAAAAAGGAGGGAGATCTAACTACTCCTAAAGGAATTTTCAAATTAAAAGAAGTTTTTTATAGAGCAGACAAAGTTGAATTAGGAAAAATTAATATAAGAAGTAAACAAATTTCAAAAACAATGGGATGGTGTAACGATATTAAAAATAAATATTATAATAAACTTATTGATATTAGGAAAAAATGTAAACATGAAAAACTTTATAGAAAAGATAGTAAATATGATTACATTATCGTTTTAGATTATAATATGAAAAAAATCATTAAAGGTAAAGGAAGTGCAATTTTTTTACACTTAACCAAAAATTACAACCCTACCGCAGGCTGCATAGCTATAAAGAAAAATGATTTTGAAATCTTATTAAGATTATTGAAAAAAAATACTTTTATCAAAATTTGATTAATTTCTTGCTCCAAAAATTTTTGAACCAATTCTCAAGAAGGTTGAACTTGACTTAGCTGCTAGAAGATAATCATTAGACATACCCATACTTAATTCATTTAAATTTAATTTGTTCTTTAATTCTAACATTTTTTTAAAAAATTTCAGTGGATCATCCAATTGTGGCGGCAAACACATCAAACCAATTATATCTAAACCTAAATTTTTGGAACACTCGTTGTAAAAATTATCTAATTTATCGATGTCAATTCCATTCTTTTGTTGTTCATTTCCAATATTTACCTGGATGAAAATTTTAATTTTTTTATTTTTTTTAATCTGTTCATTAGCAATTTTTTCAGCCAATTTAAAATTATCGAGCGAATGAACAAAATCAAAAAGTGGTATTATGAATTTAACTTTATTTGTTTGAATTTTACCTAACATATGAAGTTTTATTCGGGGAAATTTTTCCTTGATTTCAGGCCACTTCTCCAATGCCTCCTGTATTTTATTTTCACCATAATGAATATGGCCTTCATTTATAAGTGGCATAATTTTATTAATTGGAAAAGTTTTACTGACAGCAATAATTTTAGGAATTAGTATATTTTTCGAAGTTAAAGAAAGGTTTAATTGGTTTTCAATATCTTTTAAGTTATTAACAATATTATGCATTTTAGAAATACTAAGTTTTTTTGTTATATTAACACTTATGACTCAAAGTTTATGACTAACTTATCAAAAAATACCTCTATAATATATAGAAATTATACAAATCCAATAGATGAAAATCTAATTATTAAAATTAAAAAACTATGCAAGAAAAAAGGTATTGGATTTTATTTAAGTAATAATATTAAACTCGCAATAAAACTTAATTTAGATGGAGCATATATACCTTCTTTCAATAAGGATATTTTTCATAATACTTTTTCCAAAAAAAAAAATTTTAAACTAATAGGATCAGCACATAATTTAAAAGAAATAAGAGATAAAGAAAAACAAAATGTTAGTCATATCTTTTTGTCACCTCTTTTTTTAACCAATAAAAACAATAAATTTTTAGGTTTATATAAGTTTCTAAACCTCAAAAAAAAAACTGATAAAAAAATTGTATGTTTGGGTGGTATAAATCCAAATAATATAAAACTAATAAAATTACTTAATATTGATGGAATAGCAGGTATAAGATTGTTCAATGATAAAAAATTTATAAAGTTATGGATGTAGAGTTTATAAAAAAAGAATTTAAAAAAATTCAAAATTATTTTGCTGCAGGAAATTATGAAAAAGTAATAGAAAAGACAAAAGTCTTATTAAAAAAAGATAATTCTCAAGTTCCATTCTATAATCTAATTGGGTTATCTTACAGACAATTAGGAAAAAATGATTTAGCTGAGGATATTTTTAGAAAAGGCTTAAAAAAATTTCCAAGTAATATTTCAATTTTATCAAATATTGGTGCACTTTATCGAGTGTTAGGAAGATATGAAGAAGCAGAAAAATTTTTAACATTAGCTCTCGAGCAAAATGAGAAAAGCTTTATTGCTTTATGTAATTTAGCAAATGTTAAAAGAGAGAGAAATCAAAATGATGAAGCAATTGTATTGTATGAAAAAGCTTACAAAATAAACGATAAAAATGAGACTATTCTTAAAAACTTAGCAGGTGCATATCAGATTGGAAACAAATTTGAACAATCAAAAAAACTATTACTTGAAATGAATGCTAAATTTCCAAATAATGCTTCTGCGGATCACATGTATAGCAGCATTCATACTTACAAAGAAAACGATGAACATAGAGACGCTATGATTAGTAAACTCTCTAATACTAATATTACCAAAGAGGGATTGGCTTTTCTTAATTTTGCTATAGGAAAATCATATGCTGATATAAAAGATCATTCTGAGTCTGCAAAATATTTTATCAAAGCTAATGATTTGTATTTCAGCTTATTAAATCATTATAAATTTAGTACCGAAAAAAAAATATTTGAAATTATAAAAGAACATTTTAAAAATTTTAATTTTAAAGATTTGGAATCATATACAGAGCCCAACTTAATCTTCATAGTTGGCCTACCAAGATCTGGCACAACTCTGACACATCAAATTATATCATCACATTCTAAGGTTTATGGTGCTGGAGAACTTACTATTTTGAATGATTTATTTAATAAAGAAATATTTGAAGAAGAATTTTTAAAAATATTTGAGCAAAATTTTGATGGAAATTCTAATTTTAGAAAATTATCAAATCAAACATATGACAAATTTAGACAATTTAATAAGAAAATTATTTTAGATAAAGCACCACTTAATTTTAGATGGATAGGTTTTATCAAAATGCTTTTTCCGTTATCAAAAATTATTCATTGTAAGAGAAATCTAAAAGATACAGCTTTATCTATCTACAAAAATGTATTTGATGGAGGGTCTTTACCTTGGAGCTACAATCAGGATACTTTGGTAGAGTTCATTCAAATGTATAATGATTTAATGACTTTCTGGCATCAAAAATTACCAAATCAAATTTATGATTGTGAATATGAAAATTTAGTTAGTGATCAAATTAATGAAACAAAAAAATTGATTAATTTTTGTAATCTTTCCTGGGAAGAAAATTGCATAGATTTTACTAAAAATGATACTGGCATTAAAACTGTTAGTATTTCCCAAGCTAGAAAGCCAATTTATAAGACTTCAGTTAAATTAAGTGATAAATACGATAGTTCTTTGGAATTTCTAAAAAAAATTAAAGATTAAAAAAAAGGCCCTGATAAACAGGGCCCTTTTTAAATTTAATGTATGGTTCTAATTAAAACGCAAAAGATACACTGATCTCAGTGTGCTCAGATTCGTTAGATGTAGTACCACCCATGCCTTCACCTTTATTTTGGTGAGCTTTTAACGAAATACCACCCATTGAGTAACCAACAGACATACCTGATAATTCTTGATCTACTGATACGCCATCAAGTTCTGTCTCTTGTTCACCGTAAGAAATTGAGAAGTTTTCGTTTACTGCAAATGCAAGACCCATGTAAGTAGTCTCAGCATCTCTAGCTATACCTGAGTTAGCTGCTGCATAGTCAATTTCTGATACTTGAAGACCAGCTGAAACTGGACCATAAGTGTAAGTAAGACCAAATGTTTCTAAATCATCCATTTGATTACCATTTACTCTTTCACCAGTACCAGCAACGATTGTTAAACCGTCCATTGGAGTGATTACAGCGTGGATTGAACTATCAGATCCATCACCATCAGTACCACCTTTAGCACCGTCGTCGTTTAAAGTATCAACACCTCTTGGTGCGAAACCAATAACTACAGTCGCCATGTCCGCTGAGATAGTATAGTTGAAACCATTACCACCTAAGTCAACTTCATAAGTGTTACCGTTTACAGCTGTTGAACCTTCTGACTCAGTTGCTGTTAAACCTAAACCGTTAGATACTTCTTCCTCTGCTGTTGGAATAATATCGTCGATTTTAGAGATACCAACTTGGTATGAATCTTGTCCATAACCTAGTGTACCCATTGAACCCATATCAAGCGTAATTGCTGATGTAGATCCATCTCCAGTTGCAGTAGCAAAAGTGTGTACTAAAGATACTGTCATACCATTGTCTAATTCACCTGAACCAGACATTGTAACTAATCTTTGCATACCAAATCTGTTACCGTCGTTACCATCATCTTCTTCACCTTGTGCTCCAGTGTAAGAAATTTTGGCACCACCACTTACTGCTAACTCACCAGCGTTTGCTGAGAATGCAACAAGTGAACCTGCTAAAGCTGAAAGCCCTAGTTTTTTTAGATTGTCCATATTTTCTCCTTGTTATATGTTATTATTATTAATAATAATGACGGGATTATTAACATTTTCGTCTATTTTTGGGATCAAAACTAATATGTTTTATTGCTTTTTTTTAAATATGTTGCAAAAATATCACAATTAATTGTTTTATATGAAGTGTATTGTATGTTAATGACCGTCTCTTAAAATAATGAGAAATCCTTTTAAATATATTGATTTTAAACACTTTTTGGCGTTTTTTTTAATAATCTCTTTAACAACGAGTTGTGGGGTTTATCGAAAAACAGACTCAAGAAAAGTTCCAGTTAATGTTAATGACAGAGCGGAAAAAAATATTCAAGAAGGACGAGGGTTTAGAGTTTTTGACAAAGCTAGACAAAAAGGAGGTTCAGGCGTATTTGAGTTTGCTTCTTCAAATCCTTTATGGAGAGCATCTATTGACTTATTAGATTTTGCTCCATTCAGCAACGTAGATTACTCAGGTGGAATAATAATAACCGATTGGTTTTCAGATGATACAAGCGAAAGTGAGTCGTTAAAAATTACTGTAAAATTTTTATCAAACGAAATAAGAGCAGATGGATTAAAGATAATTATCCATAAAAAAGAATGTTCAAGTTCTGGAAAATGTAAAATATCAAAAGTTGACTCCACTTTAGCAAATGAAATAAAAGTTGCTATTTTAAAAGAAGCTACAATTTTAAAGGCTAACGATCCTAGTCTTCCTAAAGACTTTAAAATGCCAGAAAAACTAAAATAAAATAGTTTAAAAATTTTGTACAAAATATATGGAAAAGTATAATTTTAAAATTGTCGAAAAATATTGGCAAGATCACTGGGAAAAAAATAAATCATTTAAAACAACACTAGATAAAGACAAAGAAAAATTTTATTGCCTCGAAATGTTTCCCTACCCATCAGGAAAAATTCATATGGGACATGTAAGAAACTATACTATTGGTGATGTGCTTGCTAGGTTTAAAAAATTACAAGGTTATAATGTTTTGCATCCTATGGGTTGGGACTCATTTGGAATGCCAGCAGAAAATGCCGCTCGCCAAAATAATTTAGATCCACAAACCTGGACTGAAAAAAATATAGAGATAATGAAAATTCAACTTAAGAAATTGGGGTTGTCCATTGATTGGGATAGAGAAATCTCAACTTGTTCACCAGAGTATTATAAACATCAACAAGAATTTTTTTTAGAAATGTATGATAAGGGATTGGTTTATCAAAAAGAAAATTATGTGAATTGGGACCCTGTAGATAAAACAGTTCTTGCCAATGAACAAGTAATAGATGGAAAGGGTTGGAGGTCCGGTGTTCCAGTAGAAAGAAAAAAATTGAAACAGTGGTTTTTTAATATAACAAAATTTTCTGATGAATTACTTAATAATTTAGAAAATTTAGATGAGTGGCCAAATAAAGTAAAAATTATGCAAAAAAATTGGATTGGCAAATCTTTTGGCTGCGAGGTAAAATTTAAAATAGAAAACTCAGAAAATATTCACGACGTTGAATGTTACACTACAAGACCTGATACATTATTTGGACTATCTTTCCTAGCTCTATCCGTAGATCACCCAATATCAAAATATTACGAAAAAAATGAGGAATTTTTAAGATTTAAGAAGCAATGTTCAAAAACAGGAACAACAGAAGAGTCGCTTGCTATTGCTGAAAAAATAGGTTTTAAAACTGAACTTATTGCCGTCAACCCTCTTGATCAAAATATAAAGGTTCCAGTCTATTTTGCTAATTTTGTTCTTATGGATTATGGATTAGGAGCTGTTTTTGGATGCCCAGCTCATGACCAAAGAGACTTGGATTTCGCTAGAAAATATAATCTAGAAGTCAAAACCGTTGTTTCACCAGATAAAGATGACAAGAAATTTACTGTAAAGGATACCGCATTTGTAGATCATGGATATATGATTAACTCTGATTTTTTAAATGGAATTAAATCCCCTGAACAGTCTATTATTAAAACTATTGAACATTTAGAAGAAAAAAAAATCGGTAAAAGAAAAACTAATTTTAGATTAAAAGATTGGGGTATCTCACGTCAAAGATATTGGGGATGTCCTATTCCAATAATTTATGATGAAAAAAATAAACCAAATAAAGTTCCAAAGGAATTATTACCAGTTAAATTACCAAAAATAACTAAATTTGAAAATTCAGGAAATCCTTTAGACTTTGATGAAAAATGGAAGAATATAATAATAAATAATAAAAATTATACTAGGGAAACTGACACATTAGATACTTTTGTAGACTCTTCTTGGTACTTTTTAAGATTTTGTTCACCGCAAAAAAGTGATTATGGATTTGATAAAAATGATGTGAAATATTGGATGCCTGTAGATCAATATATTGGTGGAGTAGAACATGCAATATTACATCTTCTTTATTCTCGGTTTTTTATGAATGCACTATCTTACGAAAATAAAGAATTAGATATTAAAGAACCTTTCAGAGGTTTATTTACTCAAGGAATGGTCTGCCATGAAACCTATAAAGATGCAGATGGTAACTGGATAAGTCCAGATGAATTAATAACTTTAAATGGAAAGAAATTTCTCGAAAAGGATAAAAATCAATCAGTGAAAGTTGGGCCATCTGAGTCCATGTCAAAATCAAAAAAAAATACAATCGATCCTGAAAAAATAATAAAAGAATATGGTGCAGATGCCGTAAGACTTTTTATTTTATCCGATAGTCCACCTGAAAAAGATGTTCAGTGGTCAGACGAAGGAATAGCAGCATCATATAAATTTTTACAAAAATTATGGAATTTGAATTTAAAAATAATCAAAAAAATAGAATTGAATGTTGATAAAGATTGTGATCTACAATTTGAGAAAAAAACTAATCAATTCATCAATCAAGTTTCTAATAATTTAATAAAGTTTAGATACAATAAAATAATTGCAAACTTCCATGAACTATATTCTGATTTATTGAAAATAACCGATCAAAACTATAAAAAAGATACTCTTATCAATAACTATATTAAAATTTTAATTGTTTTAAATCCAATTATCCCACATTTTAGTAGTGAGTGCCTAAAAATGATTAATACAAATATAGAAATGAGATGGCCAAAAGTTAAAAAGGAACTTTTATTAGAAAAAACTACAAATTATGTAATTCAAATAAATGGAAAAAAAAGAGGATTAATTAATTCAAATAAACATCTTAAAGAAAATGAGTTAATTCAATTGATTGAAGAAAATTCAGAGCTAAATAAATATATATTAAATCAAAAAATAAAAAAAAAAATATTTATTCCTAACAAACTAATTAATATCATATTATAAATCTAAGTTTATGATCAAAAAAATAATATTAATTTTAACGACTTTAACAATGTTATATAGTTGCGGTTATACTCCTATCCTATCCAACAAAAAGAATAATGAATTTAATATTGAGATTATAAATTCGATTGGAGATAGAGAATTAAATAATTTTATTTCTCAAAAGATAAAAAGACTCTCCAATAAAAATGATAAAAATAAAAAGTTTTTAATTGAAATAAATACAAATTTTGAAAAGAAAGATTTAACCAAAAATTTATCCGGAGATACAACGCAATATAGATTAACTGCTAATGTAAATATTAATGTAAAATCCAAAAACTTCGAAAAAGTGTTCAATTTCAAAGAAAAAACTAGTATTAATAATTTCGATGACGAATTTAAACAAACTACCTACGAAAGATCTGTAAAAGAAAATTTAAGCACTGTTATAATTAATAAACTAATCATGCAATTAACTAAGATAGAATGATATTAAAATATTATGAAATAAATAAAATTAATATAGAAAAAGAAAAATTAATTTTGTTTTATGGAAATAATGAAGGTTTGAAAAAGGAAGAGATTGTAAAACTTAATACCAATCATAAAAAAAAAGTTTTTAAGTTTGACGAGAAACAAGTTTTAGATAATCAAGAATTTTTTTATGAAAATTTATACTCTGGTTCACTATTTGAGGATAATAAATTAATAATAATAGATAGATCCTCAGATAAAATAATAAAAATAATTAATGAATTAGATATAAACAAACTAGATAAAGTTACAATTTTGATTAATGCAGGAAATCTGGAAAAAAGATCAAAATTACGAGCTAAATTTGAAAAAGATAAGAAGCTCATATGCGTAGCTTTTTATCCTGATACCCCAGAAACTTTAGCTAAACTTGCACAAAATTTTATGAAAACCAAAGGTATATTGCTCTCACAAATGAATATAAATAATTTGGTATTGAAGTGCAACGGGAATAGAGAATTTTTAAATAATGAATTAGAGAAAATTGAACAATTTTCTAAAACAAGAAAAAAAATTAGTTTAGAAAATTTATCAAAGATAATTAATTTAAATGAAAACCATAGTATTAATGAGCTTGTTGATCAGTGCCTAGCTAAAAATACAAAAAAAATTATGAATATTATAAATGAAAATAATTTTAATAGTGATGAGGTTTATGTAATCTTAAGAACATTTTTATTCAAACTCAAAAAAATATTAATTCTATCAAAAGAATTTGAACAAAATAAAGATATAAATAGAACAATAGAAAATGCAAGACCACCAATTTTTTGGAAAGAAAAAAATATTATCAAATTGCAACTTAAAAATTGGACAAGTAAAAGTATTGAAAATTTAATATTCGACACAAATAAAATTGAATTACAAATTAAAAAAAAACCCTATATTCCTTTAAATGTTGTGTACGATTTTTTTAATTCAGCAATCTTCCTCTAATAGTTAGATTTTATTACATCTATAATCTTATTTAATTGATCAATATCGTGATATTCAAACGTAATAGTTCCTTTGTTTTTTTTGTTATTTTTAATTTTTACTTTTAAACCTATTTTATCCTCAATAATTGTTTCAAGACTTTTTATATTTGGGTCATTTTTGTGTTTGATTTTTTGAGAGGTTTTTTTAAATATTTTTACAAAATTTTCAGCTTGTCTTACAGATAATTTTTTTTCTACTATCTTTTTAGCTATAAAAGAGGCATTTTCCAAACCAACTAATACCTTAGCGTGCCCTGCACTTATTTCTCTATTTTCAATTAATGAAAGAACCTCTTGAGGGAGATTTAATAATCTCAATGAATTTGTGATATAACTCCTGCTTTTTCCTATAAATTTTGAGACTTTTTCTTGATCATATGAAAAATCGTCGATTAATTTTTTATAGCCTTGTGCTTCTTCAAGAGGGTTCAAATCATGTCTTTGAACGTTT
Organism: uncultured Pelagibacteraceae bacterium; assembly: GCA_902566365.1. Taxonomy (GTDB): domain Bacteria; phylum Pseudomonadota; class Alphaproteobacteria; order Pelagibacterales; family Pelagibacteraceae; genus Pelagibacter. Next base: position 127,162 of record CACFIH010000001.1, on the reverse strand, counting down.
TCTACAATAGCAAATTCTAAGGATTTTAAATCATCTGCTTCAGTAACCACAACAGGAATATCATGAAGACCTGCCTTTCTCGCAGCTAACCATCTTCTTTCTCCTGCTATTATTTCATATTTCTCATTATTTGAATCTGATTTTCTAACTATAATTGGTTGGATTACTCCACGTTCTTTGATCGATTTTGTTAAGTCATCTAAATTTTCTTCATCAAAGATTTTCCTTGGTTGATATTTATTTGGAACAATATCACTCAAGGACAATTTATTAGTATTTGTCTCAACCTTTGTCTCTCCTATCAAAGAAGACAAACCTCTACCTAATCCTTTTTTTATTTGAGAATTCATTATGCAGCGCTCCCAATCTTATTTTCTTGAACCATAAACTCATCTGTAAATCTATAATAAGACTTACTACCTGGACAATTTTTATCATATATCAATACTGGAATACCATGTGATGGTGCCTCAGATAATCTTACGTTTCTTGGAATTACTGTTTGATAAACTTTATCTTTAAAATAATTTCTTGCTTCTTGTTCAACCTGAGATGAGAGTTTATTTCTCCTATCATACATGGTTAAAAGTATTCCCTGAATTTCTAATGAAGGGTTGAGATTAATCTTAATTCTTTCAATTGTTTTCATAAGCTGAGTTAATCCTTCTAGTGCAAAAAATTCTGTTTGAAGTGGTACTAACAATGAATTTGATGATACTAAAGCCATTACAGTTAACAAACTTAGTGAGGGTGGACAATCAATAAGAATATAATCATAAGAGGCTCCAGAATCATTTAAATATGCGGTTAATTTACTCTTCAAAATGAAGGCCCTATCACTATCACCTGCGGTTTCTAACTCCAATCCGGATAAGTCTACGTTAGATGTAATTAAATCAAGACCGTCAAAATTTGTTTTCTTAATGACATCTGAGATTGGCGTTGTTCCATTAAGAATTCCATATATTGTCATATCAGATCGCTCAGTATTAGATAATCCCAAGCCTGTTGTTGCATTACCTTGAGGATCAAGATCAATAATTAAAATTTTTTTTCCTTGCTGAGATAAGGCTGATGCTAAATTAATTACTGTAGTAGTTTTACCAACTCCACCCTTTTGATTTATAATTGAAATAATTTTCACAAAATTTTTTTCCTAATTTCTTTAATATTTAATATAAATGACTCATCACTTGTTAAACTTTTTTTTTCCTCAAAATTTAAATCCCACTCGGTAAGAGTGTGATTTAGAATTTTTCTACCTGAACTACCCATATATAAGATTATATTTTTAAATCTTTTAAAATTTTTACTTACTAAATCAAGAATTACTGGCATTGGTTTAAATGCTCTCGACATTATTGTTCCTGTTTCAATATTTTTTAATGTGAAAATGTCTTTTTGAAATACCTCAGTGTTCAAATTTAATTTTTTGGAAACTTCTTTTAAAAAAACACATTTATGAAAGCTTTTTTCATAAAGATTTATTTTCATTTTATTTTTTATTTGTTTCATTAAGATTGCAACAATTAAACCTGGCATTCCACCTCCAGTACCTAAATCAGAGGTTGTATTATGGTTTAAATCAATAAAATCAATTATTTGCGCTGAATCTATTATATGTCTTTCTCTAATTTCCTCTTTTCCTGATGTTTTTTTACTTATAATATTTATTTCTCTATTTTTTTCGTAAATCATTGAAATTAAGGTTTCGAGCTCGTTACAAGTTTCACGTGAAACATTCAAAATTGGAATTTTGTTATAAGAATTTAAAATTATCTTGTCCATTAAGCTATATGCTTAATAGACTTTCTTTTGACGTGTGACAACAAAATATATACAGCTGCAGGGGTTATTCCGTCAATTCTAAGAGCTTGACCCATTGTTTTCGGCCTTATTTGTTTAAATTTAGCCTTAACTTCGTTAGAAAGACCTGAAAATTGATCATAATCAATATTATCGGGGATTGATAAATTTTCATCTCTTTTAAAAGCTAAAATATCGGCCGTTTGTTTTTTTAAATATCCTCGATAATGTGAATTAATCTCAATCTGTTCATCTATCTCTGGACCATAACCTTGAATTTCAGGCCATATATCTCTAATTTTGCTCATATTTACAGACTTTTGGGTTAAAATCTCTTCAGCAGTTCGTAATATACCATCTTTAGCCACTTTAATTCCAAACTTTTCAGCTTTAGAAGGAGAAATACACAAATTAGACATCTGCAGCGATATCTTGCTCAACTTATCAAATTTATCCTCGAATATCTCTTTTCTAATGTTAGAGATTAATCCAATATTAATTCCTTTATGAGTAAGTCTTAAGTCAGCATTATCAGATCTAAGACTCAATCTATATTCGGCTCTTGATGTAAACATACGGTAGGGCTCAGCGACACCCTTAGTTACTAAGTCATCTATCATTACTCCAATATATGCATCTGATCTATCAAGAATAAAAGGCTCCATTTTTTTAAATGAAAGGGCAGCATTAATCCCAGCGATAAGCCCTTGAGCTGCAGCCTCTTCGTATCCTGTGGTTCCATTAATTTGACCAGCAAGGTATAAATTTTTTATTTTCTTTGTCTCCAATGTTAAAAAAAGCTCTCTAGGATCAATATAGTCGTATTCTATAGCATATCCAGGCTGTATAATTTTAGCGTTCTCTAAACCATTGATATTGTTTAGTATTTCATTTTGAACAACCTCAGGTAGAGATGTTGATATACCATTTGGATAAATTGTATGATCATTTAGGCCCTCAGGTTCTAAAAATATCTGATGTCTAGCCTTATCGGCAAATTTTACTATCTTATCTTCAATTGAAGGACAATATCTTGGCCCTACACCTTGTATACTACCAGAGTACATTGCACTTTTAGTTATATTTTTTTCTATAATCTTATGAACCTTTTCATTCGTATAAGTCATAGAGCACGATACTTGTTTGTTTAGATTTTTTTTTGTTAAAAAAGAAAAAAAATAAGGATCGTCATCTGCAAATTGTTTTTCCAATTTTGCAAAATTGATAGTTCTAGAATCTAACCTTGGTGGAGTCCCAGTTTTTAGTCTTCCAATTTTAAATTTATATTTCTCTAATTGTTCACTTAAACCCGTGCTTGGTTTTTCGTTGTATCGACCAGCAGGAGTTCTTTCATCACCAATATGTATTAAACCGTTTAAAAATGTGCCAGTTGTAAGTATTAACTTGTTACAACTTACTTTATTACCTTTTAATGTCAAAAATCCATTTATTATATTATTATTAAAAATAAATTTAATTACAGGATCAGAAAAAATACTTAAATTACAATAGTTTAGAAGTTTTTCTTGCATAAATTTACGATATAACGATCTATCAGATTGAGTTCTTGGTCCTCTTACTGCTGGACCTCTACTTCTATTTAATAGTCTAAATTGTATTCCAGATTTATCAGCAACATCTCCCATAACCCCATCTAAAGCATCTATTTCTCGCACCAGATGACCTTTTCCCAGACCACCAATGGCAGGATTACATGACATTTCTCCTATGGTATTTTTATTGTGAGTAAATAAAGCAGTGTTAACTCCAAGCCGTGCAGACGCTGCTGCTGCTTCACAGCCTGCGTGACCTCCACCGATTACTACTACATCAAAAAATAAATCTTTTTTCATGATGTAAACTTATATTTGATTACGATTTTTACAAGATTTGAGTTTAATTGCTTAAATAAGCCATTATTATCAACAAAAATAAAAGAAAAATGGCTAAAAATACAGCAAAATAGTTGTTATTTTCCAATACAAAAATCGTTGAAAATACTACCTAATATCTCCTCAACATCTACTTTTCCGACGATCATGCCTAAATGCCTTGTTGCTAACCTTAAATCTTCTGCAGCTTTATCAAAATCATCTTTATTATTTTTACTTGAAAAATTTTTCAAATGATCTGCGCATTGTTTTAAATGTTGTCTGTGTCTTTCCCTGGTTATTAAAATATCTTCCTCAGTTATAAATTTATTTTTTAGATTATTTTTTATTTTTAAAATTAGCTTATCTATATTAAGGTTATCTTTTAATGAAATTTTAACAGGATTTAATTTAGAAATTTCTGGATCTAATTCTTTTTTTAAAAGATCTGATTTATTTACTACTAATATTGCATTATCTTTCAATAAATCATTCAAAAAACCGCTTAAATCAATGCTTTTAGCATCAACTACCACCAATTTTAAATCTGCATTTTCAGCCTTTTTAAGGGATAACTTAATTCCTTTCTTTTCAATTTCATCTTTTGAGTCTCTTATACCGGCAGTGTCTGAAATGATAACTGGGTATCCGTCTATATTTAAATGAGTTTCAACAACATCTCTTGTTGTTCCTGCAATCTCTGAAACTATAGCCACTTCTCTGTTTGATAAATTATTTAACAAACTAGATTTGCCAGCATTAGTTGGTCCAACTATTGCAATTTTAAAACCTTCACGAATTATCTCTCCAATTTTTTTATCATCTAAAATTTTATTAATTTCATTTAAGACATCTAGTGAATCTTTTTTAATTTTTTTAAGATTGTCTTCTGGTATATCTTCATCAGGAAAATCTATTTTGGCTTCAACAAATGACAGAATTTTTAATAATTTTTCCCTCATCTGATTGAATTTTTCTGAAGATTTTCCTTTCATTATTTTTACAGCTTGTAATCTTTGAATTTCAGTTTCAGCAGAAATCAAATCTGCAATGCTCTCTGCTTTCAACAAATTTATTTTTCCATTTTGAAAAGCAAGTTTTGTAAATTCTCCAGGTTCAGCTAATCGACAATTTTCCACCTTCGATATCTCTCTTTGAACAGCCAAAACCACAGCTTTGCCTCCATGTATGTGAATTTCTACCATATCTTCACCTGTATAGCTCTCAGGGCCAGGAAACCATAAAATAATGCCTTCATCTATGAGCTCAGAAGTGTTGATATTGTTTATTTTTCTTAGGGTTGCAATTCTTGGCTTTGGAATCTTCTTGCCAGTTATTGATTTTATCACTTTTGAAGCTTCTTTACCTGAAATTCTTATAATAGCTACTCCAGATACACCAGGGCCAGTAGATAAAGCATAAATAGTCATATTTAGATTATAACTTCAAATCAAAGATAAGGAAAAACTTAATTAAGCTGGTTTATTCATTGAGTTGAAAAACTCAGCATTATTTTTTGTATCTTTAAGCTTAGAACTAATAAACTCAATAGCGTCCATGGTTCCCATCGGGGCTATTATTCTTCTTAGCACATTCATTTTTTGTAAATCATTTTTATCAAATAATAATTCTTCTCTTCTGGTCCCTGATTTTGTAATATCAATTGCAGGGTAAATTCTCTTATCTGCGATCTTTCTATCTAACACAGTTTCGCTATTACCTGTTCCCTTAAATTCTTCAAAAATAACTTCATCCATTCTACTTCCTGTATCGATCAATGCAGTTGATATGATCGTTAGTGATCCACCTTCTTCGATATTTCTAGCTGCACCAAAAAATCTTTTTGGTCTTTGAAGAGCATTTGCATCTACACCTCCTGTCAACACTTTACCAGAGCTTGGTATTACAGCGTTATATGCTCTGCCTAATCTTGTAATTGAGTCTAGAAGTATCACCACATCTTTTTTATGCTCTGTTAATCTTTTAGCTTTTTCTATAACCATTTCTGCAACAGCAACGTGTCGCTGAGCTGGTTCATCAAATGTAGAGCTTATTACTTCCCCTTTTACAGTTCTCTGCATATCTGTCACCTCCTCAGGTCTTTCATCTATTAGTAGAACTATTAGATAACACTCTGGATAATTTTTAGCTATTGAGTTGGCTATGCTTTGTAAAATCATCGTTTTACCAGCTTTAGGAGGTGATATAATAATTGATCTCTGACCTTTGCCAATTGGGCTCACGAGGTCTATCAATCGTGGGGTCAAATCTTGTTTTTTATCAGGTTTTATTACCTCAACTTCCATTACCAACTGTTTATCTGGATACAGAGGAGTTAAATTATCAAAAGCAATTTTATGTCTAGATTTTTCAGGTTCTTCAAAATTAATCTTACTAACCTGAAGTAATGCAAAATATCTTTCACCCTCTTTGGGTGCTCGAACTGGTCCCTCGACTGTATCTCCAGTTCTAAGTCCAAATTTTCTTATTTGACTTGGGCTTACATAAATATCATCTGGGCCAGGTAAATAGTTTGACTCCATTGCTCTCAAAAAACCAAACCCGTCCTGCAGCAATTGTAACACGCCCGCTCCAGTAATTTCTTCTTTTTCAGCTACTTTTTTTCAAAATTGCAAAAAGAATCTCTTGTTTTCTTAACGTACTTGCATTTTCAATCCCGAGTTCTTCAGCTTGAGTAATGAGTTGTTCAGATGATTTTAGTTTTAGTTCTTGAATATTCATGATTAAAAAATTATTAAGGACTTAATAACAATCACAATATATATACTATTTTTTATTATTCAACCCTAGATTGGCTTAAAAATAACTATAAAAACTATAAAAATCAGTAATAAAGTTGGTATTTCGTTTATATATCTGTAAAATTTTGATGATTTTACATTTTGATCTAACCTAAACTTGTTTAGCAAAATACCTAAATAAAAATGATATGCAGTTAATACTACAACAGAAATAAGTTTTAACTGAAGCCATAAACTTGATAATTGGACAAATCCTATCTCGTGAATAAGAACTAAACCGAATGCCCAGCTCAATATCATTGCAGGCGTCATAATATAATTAAATAATTTTTTTTCCATTATTTTGAAAACATTAGTAACAATTTCATTATCATTTTCTGAGTGATATACAAAAATTCTTGGAAGATATAATAGCCCTGCCATCCAAGAAATCACAGCAATAAGATGTAAAGATTTAAAAAATAAATAACTGTTCATTAAATGCTTTTTTGAATTAAAGATTTTAACAAAAGTATATGATCTTCACTATCATTTAAACATGGAACCATATCAAAATTTTCTCCACCTGAGTTTATAAAGCTTTCTTTGCCTTGAATAAGTATTTCCTCTAAAGTTTCAACACAATCTGAAGAGAATCCTGGACATATTGTGAGAACATTTTTTTTTCCTTCACCAGGCAAACTCTCTAGTGTCTTATCAGTATACGGTTCAAGCCATTTTTGCGGTCCGAATCTTGATTGAAAAGTTGTTTTGATTTCTATTGAATTAAATTTTTCTGAAATCAACCTGGTGGTCTTGTGACAATAGCAATGATATGGGTCTCCTTTATCAAAATATTTTTTAGGTATACCGTGATAAGATGCTAAGATCAAATCTGGTTTCCAACCAATACTTTTTATTTTTCTATTTAATGAATTTACTAATGCATCTATGTATAATGGGTTAGACTCATAATGTGGAATTATTTTTAGCGATGGTTGCCACCTCATTTTCATAAGCGTTCTATAAACTTCATCACAAACAGTAGCTGTAGTAGCTGCGGCATACTGAGGATACAAAGGCAAAATTACTAAATTTTCACATCCCTGATTGTGTAATTCTATAATCCTACTTTTTATACTTGGATTTCCATATCTCATTGCAAAATCTACAATCACATTTTCTTCAGAAAGAGATTTAGATAATTTTTTTGCCTGCTCACTTGTGTAATAAAGAAGCGGTGAAATATTCTCTTTTTGCATCCAAATTTCTTTATAAGCTTTAGCAGTTTTAGAAGGTCTAAAATTTAAAATAAAAATATTAAGTATTATCTGCCATAGAAAGGGATTAACTTCTATTACTCTCCTGTCTGATAAAAATTCTTTTAAGTATTTTCTTATATCAAACCAGTTTGTCGAGTCTGGCGTTCCTAAGTTAATAATTAAAACCCCAGTTTTCCCAAATTTTATTGGTGGATGATTAACATAATTTTCCATTTAATAATCTTTTACCATTTTAACTAAATAATCCATCATATTAGGATCTGTTTCCGGCAAAACACCATGTCCTAAATTAAAAATATAAGGGTGATCCTTGAATATTTTTAAATATTTTTTTGCTTCATTCTTAATATTTTCTTTACCGCTCAGCAAAATTTTGGGGTCCATTCCGCCTTGAACAGGTATCTGAATATCTTTCTTAATTTGTTCTGGATTTACTTCATAGTCTATACAAATTGCATCTGGTTTTACGATTTCACAATATTGTTTAAAATTTTTAATACCTTTTGGAAAACAGATTACAGGAGTTTGAAGAGATTTAACATATTCTACTAAATTATAAGTGGGATTATAAACATATTTTGGTAAATCTTTTTCATTTAATAGTCCTGCCCAACTATCGAAAATTTGAATAACTTCAGCACCATTTTGAATTTGGTTTTTTATGTGAATTTTTAAAAATTTTTCTAAGACAAATAATAATTTATCAATCAAATCATAATCGTAAAAAAAATCATTTTTTAATTTTAATTTTGGAGATTGTTTATTAATCATATAAACTAACAGTGTCCATGGAGCTCCTGTAAAACCTATTACACTTTTATTTTTTGTTAGAGAATCTTTCTTAACAATGTTTATTGCTTCATAAACTGGAGATATTTTTTCAGTAAAATCTGCTTCATTTAATTTTTCTATTTCATTGATATCTATATTTCCCAAAAGTGGGCCAAAGTTTTTTTTTAAATGTTACAGGTTGATTCAAACCATAAGGTAAAATTAAAATATCAGAAAAAATTATTGCAGCATCCAAATCAAATCTTTTTAATGGTTGAAGTGTAATTTCAGAAGATAAATTTTTATCTAAACATAATTTTATGAAATCAGTATTTTTTTTTCTAATTTCTCTAAACTCTGGTAAGTATCTACCGGCCTGCCTCATAATCCATATAGGATTAATTCCTGTTTCTTTGTTTTGAATAACTTGCTTAATTGGTGACATATTAAATATTAAATATAATTAAAAGTATTATTAGTATACCCTGTGAATAACGGTAATTAAAAGTCGTAAACATTTTATCAACACTTTCCTTACATTTTGATCAATAAATTATTTAAACATATATGAAAAAATGAAGCTAATTAATATATTTGTTAAAATAGCTTAAAACTTTATACATAACTTTAATAATGTTAATAAAATTCAGGTTTTACAAGAAAAATTTTAAAATATTAAAACGCTTAAATATGATTTAAATAATAAAGAGTTATTAACATTTAATACACAATGAATACATACCAAATTTATTTGATATCAGATTCTACGGGCGAAACTCTTGACAGAATTTTCACTGCTATTAAAGCTCAGTTTAAAAATATAGAATACAAAATTCATACATACTCATTTACAAGAACAGAAAATCAAATTTTAAAAATTTTAACAGATGCAGAAAAAAATAATGATTCTATAATTTTATATTCAATTGTTGATAATCAATTGGCTAGATATTTAGCAAATATCAGTAATAATAAAAAAATTCCATGTTTTGGTGTTTTGGGTGATCTTATATTAAGTTTTTCAAAATTATTAAATCAAGAGGCTTCACATCAACCGAGTGGACAATATGCTTTAAACGATGAATATTATAAAAGAATTGATGCCATACAATTTACAATGAACCATGATGATGGAAATCTTGTGAAGGAAATAAATAAATCAGATATTATTTTGCTAGGAGTTAGTAGAACCAGCAAAACACCTACATCTATTTATTTAGCAAACAAAGGATTTAGAACTTCAAATATACCATTAATAAATGAGAATTCTGTGCCAAAAATTTTAAAAGATAATCCAAAGATAGCATGTGTCGTAGGTTTGAGCTCAGAACCAGAGAGACTTGTAGATATCAGAAAAAACAGAATGAACTCACTTAAAGAAACAGAAAATATATCATATACAAATATTGAAAAAATTAAAAAAGAAGTTGATGAAGCAAAGAAAACTTTTAGAAAATATAAATGGCCTGTGATTGACGTAACAAGAAAATCTGTTGAAGAAACAGCAGCATCAATAATTAAGATTTACGAAATATATAAAGAGAATGGTTAAATTAATTCTTGCATCGAAAAGTAAGGTAAGGAAAGAAATTCTTGATAAAAATAAAATAGACAATGAAGTAAAGCCTTCAAATGTTGACGAGGACATAGTAAAAGAGAGTTTATTGAAAAATAAAGTTTCACCAGAATTTATTTCGAAAAATCTAGCTGAACTTAAAGCTAATAAAGTTAGTCAAAATAACTTCAACGCTTTTGTTCTAGGAGCTGATAGTGTAATAGATTTAGATGGTGAGTTAATTTCTAAACCAAAAAGTAGAGATGAAGCTTTTTTGATTATAAAAAAACTTAATGGAAAAAAACATGATTTAATAAGTTCAGTCTGTATTTCAAAAAATGGCTCAATGATTTGGAATTATACTGATAAAGCAACGCTTAAAATGAAAAATTTTAATGATGAGGAGCTAAAGTCGTATTTGTCTAAAATATCTGACGAAGCTCTATATGCTTATAATGTTTATCAAATAGAAGGTGAGGGTAAAAATTTATTTTCAGATATTTCTGGAGATCAAGATACGATTATGGGTCTTCCAATTAAAAAGATCAAAGAATATTTAAGAAATTTTGAATAAAAAATGAAAAATTATTTAGTTGTTGGTAACCCTATTGAACATTCATATTCACCCCAATTGCATAATTATTGGATAAAAAAATATGGAATTAATGCAAATTACAAAAAGGTAAAACTTGAAACTGATGATTTAAAAAATTTAATTTCCGAAATTAAAAATAAGAAAGTTGATGGTATTAATGTTACCGTTCCTTTTAAAAGAGAGATTATTCCTTATTTGGATAAACTGAGTTCTGAGTCCAAAGATACACAATCAGTAAATACTATTTTTTTAAAGGATAATGAAGTATTTGGTCATAATACAGATATAGAGGGATTTCAATTAGCAATAAAAGAGTCGAAATATGATATTTCAAAAAAAAGAATATTTATTATCGGCGCAGGAGGTGTTGTTCCATCTATTATTTATGCTCTTAACAAAATGAACGCTTCTAATATAATGATTACTAATAGAACTTTTAGAAAAGTTGAAAATTTAAAGAATACATTTCCAAATTTGATCATAGTTGATTGGGGAAAAGTTCCAGACTTTGATATGGTAATTAATGCCACAAGTTTAGGATTGAGCTCTAAAGATCAAATAAATTTAGATTTTTCAAACATTGAAAGAAATAAATTTTTTTATGACATAATATATAATCCTAAAGAAACTGAGTTTTTAAAAAGGGCTAGGGAGCTTGGAAATAGAACCGATAATGGTGCAAAAATGTTCATATATCAAGCAGCTGCTGCGTTTAAAATTTGGCATGGCATTAAGCCTGAAATAAATGAAGATGTAATTAAACTTTTAGGTTAATGATAAGAATTGGTATTTTAGGAGATATAGGTTCAGGAAAAACTTATGTAGCGAATAGTTTTGGTTATCCAGTCTTTAATGCAGATCAAGAAGTTAGTAAAATTTATAATAAGAATAGAAAAATTTTTACTAAATTAAAAAAAATTTTACCAATTTTTTTTAAAACATTTCCTGTAACTAAACCTGAAATCATCGCTGCAATATTAGATAATAAATACAATTTAAACAAAATTTTAAAAATTGTTCACCCAGAGATTAAAAAGAAAATGAATTTATTTTTAAAAAAAAATAAGAGAAAAAAAATAATCATTTTAGACATACCTTTGCTATTAGAAAATAAACTTAATAAAAAAAAAGATATATTAATATTTGTTTCATCAAAAAAATCTGAAATTTTAAAAAGATTAAAAAAAAGAAAAAATTTTAATCAAAAACTTTTTAAAAAATTTAGAAAAATTCAACTACCGCTAGATTATAAATACAAAAGATCTGATTATATTATAAAAAATGACTTTAAAAATAAAACTATTAAAAAATATGTTAAAAACATACTTAACAACATTTTAAAATGAAAGAAGTAGTATTAGATACAGAAACAACTGGGCTTAATGTTAAAGAGGGACACAGAATTGTTGAGATTGGATGCTTAGAAATAGATAATTTAATTCCAACTAAGAAAACATTTCATTGTTATTTAAATCCAGAAAGAAAAGTCTCAGAAAAAGCTTTTGAAGTTCACGGATATTCCGATGACTTTTTGTCTAATCAAAAAAAATTTAAAGAGATAGCTGATGAATTTTTATCATTTATCGAAAATAAAAGACTAGTTATTCATAACGCTGAATTTGATATTGGTCATTTGAATAATGAGTTAAAAATAATTGGAAAAGAAAAAATAGGTAATGAAATTATTGATACTTTAACATTGGCTAGAGAAAAGTTTCCAGGATCATCAATAAATCTAGATGCGTTGTGTAAAAAATATAGAATTGATAATTCTAAAAGAATAAAGCATACAGCTTTAATTGATTGTAATTTATTAGCAAAAGTTTACATAAATTTACTTGATCAGAAAGAACCAACTTTAGATTTTAAAGATATTGATACTCAAAGAATAGACTCTAAAGATAATAAATTTTTATATTGTAAAAAAGTTGTAACCTTAAGTGAAAAAGAAATTTTGGCTCATCAGAAATACTTAAAAGATGAATTAAAAAAAAACTTTTTTAGTTAAATTTTTCGTTATACAATTTATTAAAGTCAACCTTTTTTTCTAATTTAATTCCTTGATGCCCTGAACTATGTAGTAAATTTAAAAAAGTTTTTTCAAGTTCTGGATAGATTTTTGTAGGGACATCACACAATATAATTCTTTCTAATTCTTTTTTTTCTTTTATATTTTCATTTATTCTTATAACAGTTGAATAAACTATTTCGTAATAAGACTTTTTTTCATTAGGTTCTTTATCCTCAAATTTAAGAATTGTATTTACTTCTATTAATTTATTTTTAAGTGCTTTGGATGTTATATCGATAAATAATTGATATTTAGATATATTGTCTTTAACAAACAAAAATGTCTCTATATCTTTTGTTTCACTAGAAACATCTTTTATATAATTTGCTAATATTTTAAATTTTTCTGTCATTGTCATCTTCTATATCCTCAAATTCACCATCAATATAATCATTTTTTTTAGTTTTCTCTTTCTTAAATTTACCAAGAAATTTTTCAAATAATAATTTCCTTGTGAATGGGAAGATTATTAAAAATCCAAGAACGTCAGTTGCAAACCCGGGAAGAATAAGTAGTAAAGCTGCAAAAGCTATTGCTGCACCAGAAATTATTTCATACGCTGGCAATTCATTTTTTACTAATTGTGAAAGGCCAGACCGCAAAGTATTTAGCCCTTCATACCTTGCATATAAAAAACCTGTGAAAGCTGTTAAAAGTATTAATAAAATTGTATTTATAGCTCCAATTTGCCCACCAACTTTAATAAATAAATAAATTTCTATAATAGGGACTAAAATTATTGATAAAAGAACTGTGTTCATTTGTCTTTAATGTAATTGTTAGTTGAAATTATTCAACATAGTAATTACTATTAACACAATGAATTATAGTTTCGAGTATATTGATATTATATTGTTAGCAATGATTGCTGGTTTTATTTTTCTCAGATTAAGAGGAATTCTTGGCAAAAGATCTGGATTTGAGGGCAAGCCTCCTCCCCAATTTCAAGAAGTTATAAAAAATATCAATTTAGAAAAAAAAACAAATCAACCTGAAAACTTTGATGAAAATGCTCAAAAAGAATTTTTAAAGGGAGCTAAAATTGCCTATGAAACAATTATTACAGATTTTAGTGACAGCGATAATAAATTGGTGGCTAGCAAATCTCTGCTAAGTAAAAATATTTATGACCAGTTTAATAAAGCTTTGCAAGAGCGTAATAAAAGAGGTCATTATGCTGAAATTACTTTTATTGGTATAAACTCTGCTGATATCAAAGAACATAAAAAAGCTAATAATATATTAAAAGTGACAGTCGATTTTGTTGGTGAGGTAATAACTTGTATTAGAGATAAAGAGAAAAATATTGTTTCAGGTGATCCAGAGAAAATAAAGAAAATTTACGATACCTGGATTTTTTCCAGAGACATAAGATCTCAAAATCCAAATTGGCAATTAGTAGAGACTTTAACATAGTTGAATAGTAAAATTTCAGATAAAGATAAAAAGGATTGGGAAAACTTTTTATTAAATAAAGAACATTTATTAGATAAAGATTTAAAAATTTCCCAAAAAAAAAAATACAAAACATCTTCTTTTGATTTGCATGGATATACTTTAGATGAAGCTAATAAAAAAGTAGAGAGTTTGATAAAAAACTCTTATCAAAATGGAATTAATAAATTGATTATTGTCACAGGCAAAGGTTTACATTCAACTAATGAGAAAGATCCTTATGTTTCAAAAGATTTAGGAATTTTAAAATATTCAGTTCCTGATTATATAAAAAGTAATAATGAATTGATGTCAATGATTAATAAAATTGAAGATGCAAAAATCGAAGATGGTGGTAGTGGAGCTTTTTATATACTTCTTAAAAAAAAACTTACAAAATAAATTTAGATAAATCTGTGTCTTTGACTAAATTATCTAAATTTTTGTTTATATAATTTTTATCAATTAATATTTTTTCACCTGATCGGTCAGTTGCTGTAAAGCTAATTTCATCTAAAATTTTTTCGATAATAGTATGTAATCTTCTTGCACCAATATTTTCTACAGTCGAATTTACTTCTGAAGCAATATTAGCGATTGCATCTATTCCATCGTCAGAAAATTCAAGTTCAACATTTTCAGTTTTTAAAAGAGCAATATATTGTTTGATTAAACTAAAATCTGGTTCTTTTAAAATTCTCTTGAAGTCTTCGCTTGTTAATGCCTCTAACTCAACTCTTATTGGAAGTCTTCCTTGTAACTCAGGTAATAAATCTGATGGTTTTGCTAGTTGGAATGCTCCAGAGGCAATAAATAAAATATGATCAGTTTTAATAGGACCATACTTTGTATTAACTGTCGTACCTTCAATCAAAGGCAATAAGTCTCTTTGCACGCCTTCTCTTGAAACATCGCCTCCAACTCTATCAGTTCTTCCTGAAATTTTATCAATCTCATCTAAAAAAACTATACCATTATTTTCAGTGGAAATTTTTGCAGCTTTAATAATTTTATCTTGTTCTATTAATTTATCTGATTCATCGTTAAGTAAAATTTCGTGAGACTCTTTCACGGTCATTTTTTTCTTCCTTTCTTTTGTACCCATGGATTTTCCTAACATTTCACCAATATTAATCATCCCAACATTAGCACCTGGCATTCCCGGAATTTCAAAAGATGTACTATTATTTCCTGCATCGGTTACAGCGATTTCAATTTCATTATCATCTAAATCGCCATTTCTTAATCTCTGTCTAAAACTTTCTCTTGTTGCAGCACTAGCTTTTTTTCCTACCAAAGCATCTAACACTTTATCTTCAGCGAGTTTTTGAGCTTTAGCTTTAACTTCTTTTCTCTTCTTAATTTTTTCCATTGAAATTGCAATTTCAACTAAATCTCTCACAATCTGCTCTACATCTCTACCCACATATCCTACCTCAGTAAATCTGGTAGCTTCAACTTTTACAAATGGCGCCTCTGCTAGTTTTGATAGTCTTCTTGATATTTCTGTTTTACCTACACCCGTCGGTCCTATCATTAAAATATTTTTTGGTAGAACTTCATTCTTCATTTCTCCTTTAAGCGCTTGTCTTCTCCATCTATTTCTTAATGCAACAGCAACTGCTCTTTTTGCTTTATTTTGACCAACAACAAATCTATCTAATTCTGAAACTATTTCTCTTGGAGATAATGAACTACCTAAAAAAGTTTCTTTAGATGTATCTTTAGGATGTAACTTAGTAACGTTTGATTTATCCATTAAATTTTTTCAATTTTAACATTATTATTTGTGAAGACACATATTTCTGCTGCTACCTCAATTGCTTTTTTTGCGAGTTGTTCAGCATTCATATCTGTTCCCATTAATACCTTTCCAGCAGCTAAAGCGTAGTTACCACCCGAACCAATACCAATTACATCTCCTTCAGGTTCTAAAACATCCCCTGTACCAGAAATAATATAACTATTATCTTTATCACCTACGGCCATTAATGCTTCTAGTCTTCTTAAATATTTATCTGTTCTCCAGTCTTTAGCCAACTCAACTGCAGCTCTAGATAAATTACCAGCATGCTTTTCTAATTTCGCCTCTAGTCTTTCGAACAATGTAAGTGCGTCAGCTGTTGATCCAGCAAACCCAGCAACAACACCTCTTTTATCAATTTTTCTTACTTTTGAAGCAGTACTTTTTACAACAGTATTTCCCATACTAACTTGGCCATCGCCGGCTACGACTACATCATTATTTTTTCTTACTAATACAATTGTTGTCATTGCCTATTAAATGGATACTAATTTCTATAGTTCAAGCCCAGGTTTAGTATTATTGCCATAATTGAATAATATATGTATACCTATTTTTAATTATGAAGCGTAAAGGTAAAATAAGCAGAAAAACTAAAGAGACAAGTATCAGTGTTGATATAAACATTGATGGTAAAGGGAAGTATAAAATTGATACAGGAATAGGTTTTCTTAATCATATGCTTGAACAATTGTCTAAGCATTCATCGATTGATATGAATATCAAAGCAAAGGGAGATACCCATATAGATCTCCACCATACTACTGAAGACACAGGAATAGCAATTGGAGAGGCATTAAAAAAAGCATTAAAAAAATCTGTTGGTATTAGAAGATATGCTCATGCTATGATTCCTATGGATGAAACTTTATCACGTGTTGCTATTGATATATCTAATAGACCTTATCTAATCTGGAAGGTTAAGCTTAAAGTTGAAAAACTTGGTGAAATGGATACAGAATTATTTAAAGAATGGTTCCAAGCTTTTTCCCAGGCAGCTGGGATTACTTTGCATATCGAAAATATTTATGGTGATAATAGCCATCATATTATTGAGTCTTGTTTTAAGGGATTAGCAAGATCTTTAAGAACTGCACTAGAAATAGATCCTAGGAATAAAAAAACAATTCCATCTACTAAAGGTTCTTTATAAGTTCAATGAACATCACTATTGTTGATTATAACTCGGGTAATATTAGCTCGGTGATAAACTCTTTTAATGAGGTTGTTAAAGATAAAATAAATATTGAGGTGACGTCGGATTTGGATAAAATTAAATCAAGCGACAAAGTAGTTTTGCCAGGGCAGGGATCTTTTAAAAGCTGCATAGATGCTTTAAATAAAATTACTGGTCTTAAAGACATACTCAATGAATTTGTAATTACTAATAAAAAACCATTGCTTGGAATATGTGTGGGTTTTCAAATGTTCGCTGATGTTGGTTATGAAGAAATTGAAACTAAAGGGTTAGGATGGATTTCAGGTAAAGTTTCAAAAATAAATAATCACAATGGAAAGTTTAAACTTCCTCACATCGGTTGGAATCAAATTAATATTGTTAAAGAAAGTAAAATTTTTCAAAATATAGAAAATAACTCTCACATGTATTTTGTTCACAGTTATGAATTTATTCCAAAAGAAAAAAATGTAATTTCAGCTACAACAAACTATTCTTCAAATATTGTTTGTTCTGTTGAGAAAGAAAATATTTTTGGAACTCAATTTCACCCAGAAAAGAGTGACAAGATAGGACTTAAAATAATTGATAATTTTATAAATTTATAAAATAATGAAAATATTTCCAGCCATAGATATTAAAGATAAAAAATGTGTAAGGTTAGTTAAAGGAGATTTTAAGAATAAAACTGAATATGAAATATCTCCATTTCAACAAGCAAGAAAATATAAAGATCAAGGTTTTAAAAATTTACACATAGTTGATTTGGATGGAGCTTTAACTGGTGAAACAGTAAATCTGAATATTATCAAAGATATAGTTGATAAATTTGACCTAAACGTTGAGATCGGTGGTGGTATTAGAAACCTTGAAAGTGTTCAAAAATACGTAGATGTTGGTGCTGAGAAAGTGATTTTAGGAAGTGCAGCAATAAAAAGTAAAAATTTTTTAGAAGAAGCGTGTGGAAAATTTCCAGATAAGATTGCCTTAGGTCTAGATGCTAAAGATGGGTATTTGTCAGTATATGGATGGAAAGAAAGTTCTAATCAATTAACTTTAGATTATTTAAAAGAAGTTAACGACTATGGTGTTAGTAGATTGATTTATACTGATATTAACAGGGATGGTACGAAACAAAGTCCAAATTTTAATGAAACAATAAAAGTTGCCCAAGTATCAAACTGTCCTGTGATTATATCTGGTGGCGTTTCATCAATAGATGATGTTAAAAAAGCAAGGAATTTAAAAAATGTTGAAGGTATAATAGTTGGTAAAGCTATTTATGATGGTGATATTAAATTAGATGAGTTGGTAAAAGAAGATGCTTAAAAATAGAATAATACCTTGTTTGGATGTTAAAAATGGTAGAGTTGTAAAAGGTATCAATTTTGTTGATTTAAAAGATGCAGGTGATCCTGTAGAACAAGCAAAAATTTACAGTGATGGTGGAGCAGATGAAATTTGTTTTTTAGATATAACTGCTTCTAATGAAAATAGAGATATAATTTATGATGTTGTAAAAAAAACTTCGAAGAAATGTTTTGTTCCCTTGACAGTTGGAGGTGGAATTAGAAGTGTAGATGATATAAATAAATTACTTAATTGCGGTGCAGATAAAGTTTCAATTAATACCACTGCAGTTGAAAATTCAAAGGTAGTTGTCGATAGTTCAAAAAAGTTTGGTTCACAATGTATTGTTGTTGCAATAGATGCAAAAAGGAATGGAGACAAATGGGAGGTATTTACTCATGGAGGAAGGAATAATAGTGGAATTGATGCACTAGAGTATGCAAAACAAATGGAAGAGAATGGTGCTGGAGAATTGTTAGTAACTTCAATGGATAGGGATGGAACTCAGGCTGGTTATGATATTGATTTAATGTCAAAAATTTCTTCAGAGGTAAATATTCCTGTGATTGCATCTGGGGGTGTTGGTAATTTAGAACATTTATTTGATGGTCTAAAATTAGGTAATGCTAGTGCAGTTCTTGCTGCATCAATATTTCATTACGGAAAATATTCAATAAAAGAAGCTAAAGAATATTTAAATTCTAAAGGGATACCAATAAGATTATAAATTTTATCTAAATTTTGGACCATTCATCCAAATCGCTAAAGTAGCTCTGGACCCTGAGATAATTTTTTCAACTTTATGATTAATGAATGATGGAAAAACTATTGCACTTCCAGGAGTAAATTTTTCAATTTTTCTCTCTTTATCTCTAAACAAACAAAGATCTCCACCTTGATACTCATTTTCTGAACAATTAAGAAGGCAAGTGAGTTTTATATCTTTTACTGGAGAATTTGGTGTAGCATCAATATGCCATGTATATTCTTCATTCTCTTGATAGGTATTATAGTTTAGTCTTTTACTCGCATTTAATTGATAAAGATCAAATCCATAAAAATGAGTATTTGATGAGATTATAAAATCTAAAAATGGTCCAATTAAGTGTTGTATGGACCCTAAACTTACAAATTTTACTTGAGAAGTTTTTATTGCTTCTGAGCTTGGTCGATCAGTACTTTTAATCAGGTTTTCATTTATAGTTTTATTCAATCTTTTTATATGATCATTATTAAATATTGTTGCAATGTTATAAAGAGTATCACGCATGAGATATACTTATAACATTATACTTTTCTAATCAATCAGATATGTTTATAATTTAATTCTATATACAATTATGTTAAAAACTTTAGAAGATTTAATTTTATTAGTTCGTAATAGAAAAAAAAATCCTATTAAAAACTCTTATACTAATAAATTATTAGATAATAAGAGTTTAGGAAAAGAAAAAGTTTTAGAGGAAATTAAAGAACTAATTGAGGCTGTCGAAAATAACACAAATAAAATTCATGAAGCATCTGATGTTTTTTATCATTTGTTAGTTTATCTTGAAGCAAACAATATTAAAATTGAGGATATTATGGACGAACTAAATAAAAGAAAAAAATGACTTACGATGATAACAACATTTTTGCAAAAATATTAAGAGGTGAGGTACCTTGTAAAAAAATTTATGAGGACGATTATGTTTTATCTTTTTACGATATTAACCCTCAAAAAAAAATTCATGCTCTAGTTATTCCAAAAGGCAAATATGTTGATCTTGATAATTTTAGCGAAAATGCCTCTTCAGAGGAGATTGTCGGTTTAATAAAAGGTATAAATACAGTTGCCAAAAAACTAAATATATCTGTAGATACTGGTAAGGGATATAGAGCTTTAGCTAATATAAGTGAACATGGAGGCCAGGAAGTACCCCATTTACATTTTCATTTATTTGGGGGTGAAAGAATTGGTAAAATGGTAGAGTGAGTAAGAAGATTGACAGAAATTATTTAGAAATTTTTTCATTAAATGAATTAATTGCAACTTATAATCCAGCTAATGAATTTAGTTTGAATGTAATTGATCCACCAAATTATCAATTAAATAAATTTTTTTATAAAGAAATTGGAAAAAAACATCATTGGAAAGATAGATTGCAATGGAATGAAAAACAATGGACTTTATATACAACAAACATAAATATGAGAACGTACGTTTTAAAAAAAAATGAAGATTTGGTTGGATATTTTGAATTAATATTTCATAAAGATAAAAATGAGATTGAAATAGCTTATTTAGGAATACTTGAAAATTATCATAATAAAAAATTAGGATCTTATTTATTATCAGAGGCTATAAAAAAATCATTTTTAGAAAATCCAAAAAGGGTATGGGTTCATACTTGTTCTTTAGATCATAAAAATGCATTAAAGAATTATCTTTCAAGAGGTATGAAAATTTTTAAAACAGAATCTATTTCAATTTAATCTTTTAGAGGGATTTTAAATAAATCTTTTTTTATTTTTTGATTTTTTAATATTGAAGATAAAAAAGTGATATTAAGATTTTTATAAATATCTAAAGTTTTCCAACCTACTAAATCAAAATTTTTATTATCGAAAAAAACATTAATTTCATTGTCATTTTTTGAGAAAGTGTAATTTATAAATTTATTTTCCATAATTTTTTCATCTGCTTTTTTTATTTCAGAAATGATGAAATTTTTATCTAAAATATAATTTAATGCTGTTTTATCAATTGGGTATAGATAATAACCTCCATTACTATTTTTAATTACAAGGGATTTACCGTTGGAAATTAAAACCTTTTTATTTAAATTTGAGTATTTACAGTTTATCTTATGTGGATATTTTATAACACATTTTCCTTTTTCAATTTTTCCGTTTATATTTTGCTCAAAATCAAAACTTACATTTTCAATACTCATTAAATTATCAATTATACTTTCCTTACTTGATGACAAAGCTTTGTTGGTTATCAATAGTGTAAAAATTATAAAGATTAATTTTTTCATTTTAGAACATCACGTTTACCGACATGATTGGCTTTGCTAACTATTCCTTCAGTTTCCATCATTTCTATTATCCGTGCCGCACGATTGTATCCAATCTGGAGTTTTCTTTGTAAAAAAGAGGTTGACGCTTTACCCTCTGATTTTATAATTTCTACGGCTGTTGTATACAATTCATCTTTATCTCCCTGATTTTTTGTATTCTCATTAATTTCCTTTTCGTCAGCAAAATTAAGAATTTCATCAACATAATCAGGCTCTTCTTGTGATCTTAAAAAATTATTTATACTTTCAATTTCATTATCAGAGACAAACGGTGCGTGAATTCTAATTATTTTATTTGCTGATGACATATAAAGCATATCACCTTTACCCAGTAATTGTTCAGCCCCTTGCTCACCTAAAATAGTTCTGCTATCAATTTTAGATGTAACTTGAAATGAAATACGAGTTGGAAAGTTTGCTTTAATTGTTCCTGTAATAACGTCTACGCTCGGTCTTTGAGTTGCCATTATAATGTGAATTCCAGCAGCACGAGCCATTTGAGAAAGTTTTTGGATATAGTTTTCAATTTCTTTTCCAGCAACTAGCATTAAGTCTGACATCTCATCAACTACTACTACAATATAGGGCATTGAAAGCTTATGTTTAGAATTATAGCCATCAATATTTCTTACGCCTTCTTTTGTCATTAGTCGGTATCTACTTTCCATTTCTTTAACTACCCAACCCAAAACTGAAGCCGCTTTTTTAGCTTCTGTGATAACTGGACAAATAAGATGAGGCACCCCTTCATAAGTAGAAAGCTCCAACATTTTTGGATCAATTAGAATAAACTTACATTTATCTGGTGGGTGTCGATAAAGTAATGATAGAATAATTGTATTTATACAAACTGATTTTCCCGACCCAGTTGTTCCAGCAATTAATAAATGTGGCATTGATGCTAAATCCCCAATTATGGGTATCCCGGAAATATTTTTTCCTAACGCTATTGGTAATTTAATATCTTTTCTTTTAAAATCTGAATGATTTAAAATTTCACTTAGATAAACATTTTCTCTAGATAGGTTTGGTAATTCTATACCTATAGTATTACTGCCTGGAATAGTTGATATTCTAGCAGATTCTGAACTTGTGTTTCTTGCAATGTCATCAGATAGATTAATAATTTTTGAAACCTTAACCCCTGCAGCAGGCTCAAATTCGTTCAATGTCACTACTGGCCCATTACTTACTTTTTTGACTTTTCCACTTACACCAAAATCTAATAATATCTTTTCTAAAAAATCAGGATCATTACTTTCATTTTTAATTGATAAATCTTTCTCATTTTTGGATGGAACATTTAATAGATCGAGTGACGGCAACTTAAACTTTATTTGATCAGAATTTTGATTAACCTCAGCTTTAATAAATGGTAAGTCTTCTTGTATAAGATTTTTAATTTCTTCTTGAGGTATATATTCATTTATTACCTCGTTTTTATTTGTATAGTTTTTTTCTTTTTTATTAAAAAGAAAAGTATAAATCTTTTTCAATAAATTGTAAAAATTTTTAATATTAAAATTAATGCTAATTAAAAAAAGAATTAAAGTAATCAGTAAAAGAAAATAAAAGAAAATATTGTTATAGGAACTGTTAATCTTATCTAAAAAAAAATCACTTAAATAAGAACCAATAAAACCACCATTGCCATTGATTGATAAAGTAAACGCATTTGTATAAAAATAACCAAAAAATAATGATCCAACTAATGAATAAAGAACAATAAAAAAAGAGTTTTCAACAATTAAAAATAATTCTTTGCTTTTGAAAATATTTATTCCTGAAAAAATATAAGTTATAGGTATTAGATATGCAATTAATCCTACAGACTGAAAAAAGAGATCAGAAATATAACTTCCTTGTATTCCTAATAAATTTTTGATTTCAGTATTATCAGGAAATATAAAATTTGGATCCTCCGGAGAGTATGTTATTAAAGAAATTAATAATAAAATTCCTACAAAAGATATAATAATACCCAACATTTCTATTAATCTTTTTATTGTGAAAAATAGTATGTTATTTGCTAGTTTTTTTATGTTCATTTTCAATGAATCGAATTTACCACTTTGTATCATCTAATTTTTATTGTTAAAATTAAAAATATTATGAATGTTTGTATATTAGGGAATAGTTTAACCAGTTTATCGTTAGCTAAAGCTATAATCAATTTAGATATTCATGTAGATATTGTTTCTGATCAAAAAAAATATACTTTTGATAAGTTTCGAACAATTGGCTTAGCATCTAGTAATATTGAATTTTTTAACAATAATATTCTTAATATTAACAAATTATTATGGAAAATAAAAAAAATAAAAATTTACAACGAAAGTTTTAATACTGAAGAATTAATTAAGTTTAATAATGGATCTAAACATCTTTTTTCAATTTTAAAAAATGACGAATTATATAAGTTATTATATGCTGATTTAGCAAAATCAAAACTTTTTAAATTTAAAAAAAAATTTATTCATTCACAATATAATCTTATCATTAATTGTGATCCAAAAAGTAAAGTTACTAAAAAGTTTTTCTTTAGAAATATTAAAAAAGATTATTTTAGTTCAGCACATATATCTATCATTGAACATAAAAAATTAGTATCTAATGATACAGCAATACAAATTTTTACTAAAAATGGGCCACTTGCTTTTTTACCTATTTCAAATGATAAAACTTCAATAGTATATTCTTATAAAGGTAAAAAAAATCCTGATATTCAAGAATTAGTAAATTTTTATAACAAAACATATTCAATTAAAAAATTTAATGAATTTAAAACTTTTGAGTTGAAATCTTCAAATTTAAGAAATTATTATCATAAAAACATCTTAGCTTTTGGGGATTTGTTACATAGACTGCACCCTTTAGCTGGACAGGGTTTTAATATGTCAGTGAGGGATATTAAGGAATTAATCTCTATATTTAAATTTAAAATCAATTGTGGTCTTGCTTTAGACACCTCAGTATGTATTGACTTTGAAAAAAAAACAAAACATAAAAATTTCTTATTTTCAAATTCAATTGACTTCACTTATGCTTTTTTTAATTTTGAAAATAGAATTAAAACTAATGCATTAAGTAAAGTTGTAAAACTTTTATGTGAACAAAAGTCAGTTAATAAAATTTTTACTAAAGTCGCTGATAATGGATTAACGTTTTGAGTTATTGGACTGTAGTATTATTATATTGATCAAAAGTATACGTATTTAATATTTCAGAAATTTTAGATTTTCTAACATCTAAATTTTCTGCTTCAAGTAATATTTGTTTTTCCTCTAGTGTAAAAGGTGAGGCCATAGCCAATGCATTTATTGTTTCATCAAGACTTTGTTTTTCTAGAGCTTTCCAATTAATTATAAATCCTCTTTTTTCAAATAATCCTTTTAGGTTTTTAAAAATCATTTCAAGGTCAGTAAAATTTATGCTCTCTTTCTTATTTTCTAAATCATTTAAAAAGTCACTAAAATCTATTTTACATTCTCTGTATTTTTTATTTGATTTAATTTCTTCAGTAATTTTAAATCTAATTAAACCCTTAAGTTCTATTAAATATCTTCCATCCTCGGTTTCTTTAAATGTAGTTATTTTTCCTAAACAACCTATTTTATACAACTCTGGAATTTGATTATTATCTATTTTTGTTTTGGGTTGGATCATCCCAATGAATTTATTCGATTTCATACTATCGTTAATCATATCAATATATCTTGGTTCGAAAATATTTAAAGGAACTGTAGTTTTCGGGAAAATAATAAAGTTACTTAAAGGAAATACTGGTATTATGTTTGGGAAATTATTCATATCTTAAATTGTAACAAAAATCTGATTAATCATCTATAATAAATTTCAAATGATTTTTTGGATAGCTTCATACCCTAAAAGTGGTAACACTTGGCTAAGAGCATTAATAAGTTCTTATTTTTTTTCAAAAGAAGGTTTTTTTTCGAAAGATATTATAAAAAATATAGATCAATTTCCTGAAAAGGTTCATTTTAAAAACTTTGATTATGATCCAAAGATTATTACTGACACAAGTAATTATTGGATAAAAGCTCAGGAAAGAATTAATGAGGATAATAAAATTAGATTTTTTAAGACTCATAATGTTTTTGGAGAATTAAATAAAAAACCTTTCACAGATAAAAAAAACTCTATTGCCTGTATTTATATTGTAAGAGACCCTAGAAATGTAATTACATCTTTAAAAAACCATTATGAGTTATCATATGATGAGGCTTTTGATTTTATAACTAACGAAAAAAGATATATTTATGATCAGCACAAAAGTGAGGATTATAGTGATTTTCAATTTATAGGTTCGTGGAAAACTAATTTCCAATCGTGGAAATATCAAAGAGAAATACCTATAAAATTTATTAAGTATGAAAGTTTATTAGATGAAACTTACTTAACATCTTTGGACATCATAAAGTTTATCAATAAAATTTTACAAAAAGATAAAGAAGGTATTGATAAGAGCAAACTTGAAAATGCAATTAATTCAACTTCATTTGAAAAGCTTAAAAAAGAAGAATCAATTAAAGGATTCTCTGAATCTATTTTATCTAAAAAAAAAAATAAAAAAATTCCTTTTTTTTATTTAGGACCTGAAAATGATTGGAAAAAAATTTTAGATGAAAAAATTCAAAAGAAACTATCTGAGACTTTTAAGGATAATCTAAAAGAACTTTTATATATTTAACTTGCTTTTAAGAAAGTTGAACATATAATTCTTAAAATATGCGGGCATAGCTCAGTGGTAGAGCGTCTCGTTGCCAACGAGAAGGTCGAGGGTTCGACCCCCTTTGCCCGCTCCAAGTTAAATTATGTCAGATTTATTAAATAAAAAATGTGTTCCATGTGAAGGTGGTATTCTACCATTTGATATTTCAGAAATACATAAGTATCAAAAAAAAGTTGATGGTTGGGATGTTATTAAAAATGATAAGAATATTTATTTACTAGAAAAAAAGTTTAATTTTAAAAACTTTTTAGAGAGTCAAAAATTTGTTAATTTAGTAGGTAAAATTTCTGAGGATGAAGGTCATCATCCAGATATTACTTTTGGTTGGGGATATGCAAAAGTAAATATTACTACTCATGCAATAGAGGGTTTGTCTGAAAATGATTTTATTCTTGCAGCAAAAATTGATAAAGAAGTTAGTGTCTAAAATGTCTTGTTTTGGAAAACATTAGTACTGTATTTGTATCATTTGCGAATTTAATAATTTCTTTATCTCTTATTGATCCTGCGGGTTGTACAACTGCGGTAACACCAGACTGAATAAGTCTTTCAATACCATCTACAAAAGGAAAGAAAGCATCAGACGCTGCAACAATATCATTTCTTAAATTATTAAATTTTTTCATTTTGTTAATTGCAATTTCACAACTGTCAAGCCTACTGGGTTGGCCTGAGCCAATTCCTACAGTTGATTTGTTTGCAGCTAAAACGATTGCATTTGATTTTACATATCGACACACATTAAAAGCAAAAATCAAATCATCAAATTGATCTTTATTAGGTTTTATTTTTGAAACAATTTTAAAGTCCTTTTTACTAAATATTTTTTTATCTTCTGATTGAATTAAAACTGAATTATTAATTGAACTTAATTTAAAGTCTTCATTAATATAAAAGTTAGAAGCATCGATTATTCTTAAATTTTTTTTATTTTTTAATATTCTAAGAGCATTTTTATCAAAACCTTCAGCAATAATAACTTCAAGAAAGATTTTATTTAATTCCGATGCTAATTTTTTAGTTATTATAAAATTGCATGAAACAATACCACCAAAAGCACTCACAGGATCACAAGCAATAGCAGATTTAAAGCTTTCAAAATTATCTTTTAAAATGGATACTCCACAAGGATTTGCATGTTTTACAATAACTGTTCCAGTATTTTTAGGTAGTGATTTTGAAATAATTAGAGCTGTTAAAATATCATTGTAATTATTGTAGCTAAGCTGTTTACCATGAATTTTTTTTATTTTAAGATTACTATCTTTTGAATAAATTGCACTTGTTTGGTGAGGGTTTTCTCCATATCTTAATCTCTCAATTAAATTTCCATAAAAAACTTTTTTCTCAGGAAAACTTGAATTATCAATTTTATTCAAATAATTTGTTATTATCGCGTCATAATACGAGGTTTCTGTAAATGCTAATTTTGACATTTTTTCCCTAAACTTTAAAGAGGTCGAACCCTTATATTTTTTTAGTTCATTGATTAAATCGGAATATTGTTTGTTAGATACAATGACAGCCACATCATTATAGTTTTTGGCAGCAGATCTCACCATGGTAGGTCCTCCAACATCAATATTCTCAATAATTTTCTTGTGGTTTTTTGTTTGTTTAAGAACTTTTTCAAAAGGGTAAAAATTTACTATCACTAAATCTATATTTTCATAATTATTTAATTTTAACTCTTTTTGGTGAAGTCTATTTCTTCTTTTATTTAAAATTCCTGCATGGATTTTAGGATGAAGGGTTTTAACTCTTCCATTAAGAATTTCGTTTGATCCAGTAAATTTGGAAACCTCTATGCATTTGAATTTTAAACGTCTAATTTCCTTAAATGAACCACCAGAACTAATTATTTTAATATTATTTTTTTTTAAAGTTTGTAATAAAGGTTTTAAGTTTGTTTTATCTGATACAGAAATGAGTGCTGTTTTTATTTTTTTTATCATATCTTCTCTAATTTCCATTTGATATTTTCAACCATATTATTTGAAATACCAGAAATATAAATATTTTGGTTTTCTATATAAGAATTTTTGTTACCAAAATATAAACCATTATCTATGTTAATATTAAAATTTTCACAAGTAAATTTCCATCCTTCATCTTCTAATTCAATTAATATTGATTTATTATCTTGAGTTTTCATTAACTTAATATTTGGTTCAACATGAAATCTAATATCAAATTTAAAATTGTAATTATTTTTTTTGATTATCTTATCTAAACCAATAAATATCATCTGCTCTGGAAAAAATTCTATTTCTCTTTCATGAATTGAACTAAACTTTTTTAAATAACCGTCGTGTGAACCCTCCACTTTCCAATAATTTTTTTCAAAAATTGCTTTTCTTTTAAGTATCTTAAAAGCTTTATACAAAAAATATGAATTTTTAATTTTTCTAAATTTACATGATGAGTGATCATCAATAATAAGTGTGTTGTGAACCGCAGTCGACTTTGATAATTTATTAAGTTCAATATTGTTATTGTTGTAATAACCACAGTTACTTATTAATTTTTTCTTATTTGAAATAATTTCAAAAGATAACGTTCCAGCTTGATAATCTTTTGTAAATTTTGAAACTGGAGGATTTCCAGCATCCATAATTAAGCAAACTTTTTTATTTTTTAATACAAAATAACCACCTAAATCGAAGTTTTCATTTTTAAATTTATAACCAAATCTTTTAAGATAATTATCAAAATCCTGATTGTTCGAAATATTATTTCCATTAAATAAAAGATCATAGTTAGTTTTTTGCCAAATAAAATTATAACTTTGACCTAGATAGTAAATATTTTCATCAATATATTCTGGAATTGAAATTTGAGATTCTTTAAACCATTCTCTAATTATTATAAAATATTTTAGATAAAAAACTAATTGTCTTATATTTCTAGATTTTGGAAATCCATTATTATCTAATGTTAATTTAGAAATTCTTTTTAAAACATCTAAACCATAAGATACATAATTTTTTTGATCTTTATAACACAAGCCCATTAAAATAATCGAAGCACAACCAATCAATTTATTTTCTAAAGACTTAGATTTATTAATTTCATTAATTAAATGATTAGTTTGTTTTTTTACCATCAAATTAAAAGTATTTTTATAATCTGAACTACTATCATCAAATGAAAAATTATGGCATGATAACCATGCAATTACTCGTTTAGCTGTCAAATCAAATTCCCAACTTTTAGAATTATATTTATAATTTTTATCTATCCAATTTTTTATGATGAATTGAATTTTTTTTTTAGATGATTTTAAATCGATATTAAAAAACCAATAAAAACTATTTAAGTTTTTAAAATCTTTTTCACTTATATTGTTGTTATTCCAAATTTCATCTAAAGAATAATCTTCAATTTTAAATCTATTTTTTTGATATTTTATAAGTGAACTTAATAAGTGAGGACTCGGTTTATAACTAAAACTATTATTATTTATTTTTGAAATTTTCTTATCATAAAAATTTGAATTTAAAAATAAAGTTCTTAGTTTTTTTGAAATGTTGAAAAAGAAATCACCAATATAAATCATTAATATGATTTTAATAATTCAATATTTTTTTTTATGTCTCCATTATTACTTTTGAAAATTGTAGTGCCAGAAACTAAAATGTTTGCACCAGCATCAATAGCTGATTTTGAATTATCAAAGTTTATTCCACCATCAATTTCTATATCAAAATTTAATTTTTTTTCATCTTTAATTTGTTTTAATTTTTTTACCTTATTTAAAACTTCTGGCATAAACTTTTGACCTCCAAAACCTGGATTTACACTCATGATCAAAACTAAATCTATTTCACTTAGTGAGTTTGTAATTAAATCTATTTTTGACTCTGGGTTTAAAGATACGCCTGCTTTTTTTTTTAATTCTTTAATTTTTGCAATTGAAGATTTTAAATCTTCAGTTGCTTCAGGATGTATTGTAATGATATCAGCACCAGCATTAGAAAAGTCTTCAATATACTTATGAACAGGTGTAATCATTAGATGTACATCAAAAATCAATGAAGTATATTTTTTAAGAGATTTAATAACTGGGGGTCCAATTGTTAGATTTGGAACAAAGTGTCCATCCATTACATCAACATGGATCATATCTGCTCCTGCTTTTTCTAGCCGTTTTATTTCATTGCCTAGTTGACTAAAATCAGCAGATAAGATTGATGGTGATATTTGTATTTTTTTCATTGATAACTAAATTACTAGTACCAATTTTTAAAATTTAATTGAATTAAAAAATTGATAAATTTGTCTCGAAATTTCACTTTCCAAAGGAAAAGATAACATTCCCATCACTGAATAACCCAAAATCCATGGCATTAAATAAAATCTTATCATAAAGAAAAACCAAGCAACATATAGTGGAACTATTGGTTGAATTATGAATTCTGGGGTAATTGGTTTAAAAATACGAAGTAATGGATTAGTAAATTTTACGAATACTTTCATAAAAAAAAATTGAGAGTCTTCTTTTTGGAAAATATTCATTGCAACTCTACCTATTAATGTCCACATTATTACACCAAGTATGTAATCAATAATGTACACCATTGGATGAAAATTAGCCGACATTTTTAGAATTTATATTGGAAAAAGAGTTGAATTAAAAGGGGCGAAATTAATCGCCCCTTAAAAAGATTATTTAGTGTTGTTTGCCAAGGATCGATTTACCAGATGGTACTCGAACCTCATCAACCATTTTTTGCACTGCAGCACTAGGTTCTGAAGTCATTAAACTTACAACAACCATAGCTATTAAGCTGACAGCTGAACCAAAGATACCAAACGTTAACTGAGTAATGCCTAAGAATCCACTTCCGCCGTTTCTTACCCAAATTAGGTAACCAGCACCAGAAATTAATCCTAAAGCCATACCAGCTATAGCACCTTCTCTGTTAGCTCTCTTCCACCATACACCAAGTACAAGTGGGAAGAACAATCCAGACATCGCAAAGTCAAAAGCCCAGATTACTGAACCTAAGATACCTTGGATCTCCATTGCCGCAATAGTTGCTCCAGCAAAACCAATTACTACAAGTAATACCCTTGCAACAACTAGTCTCTTCGCAGTCTCAGCTTTTGGATCGATGATCTTATAGTAAACATCGTGTGAGATTGCGTTTGCAATTGCTAAAATCAAACCATCGGCTGTTGACATGGCAGCAGCCATACCTCCAGCAGCAACTAGACCTGAGATTACGTATGGTAATCCAGCTATTTCTGGAGTTGCTAACACAACGGCTTTACCACCCATGAAAAACTCATTTAATTCAAGAGTTCCATTACCGTTAAAGTCGCTTACAAACATCAAGTTTGCTTGGTTCCAGTTTTGATACCAATCTATCGCTTGAACTTCTGCAATTGATTTACCAATAATACCTGTTGATAATGTTGGATCAATCAATGACAGTTTAGATAGTGTCGCTAACATAGGAGCAGAAGAATAAAGTAGGAAGATAAAGAATAATGACCAACCTACTGATTTTCTAGCTGCTTTTACACTTGGAGTTGTGAAATATCTCATCATCACGTGAGGCAATGAAGCTGTTCCCATCATCATCGCTAGTGCTAATGAAATAAATGCCCAAGGCGTAGCGTTTACCGCTGAGTGAGCTTTAGTTATTCCAGCCAAACCTTTTGGTACCATTGCAAGATTCTCTTTTGAGTTTGCAACAAAACCAAATTGTTGTTCTAGCTCAGCAATCCTAGCTACTTCATCAGCTAGCATAAAGTGTGGGAAGAAACCCGCACCCATTCTGTTACTGATCCAGAAAACTGGTAATAAGTAAGCTATGATTAGTACGATATATTGTGCTACCTGTGTCCAAGTTACTCCTCTCATACCCCCTAACATTGAACAAAGTAAAATACTTACTAGTCCAACGTAAACAGCGTATTGAAATGGAATATCAAGTGCAACAGATGCAATTGTACCTGTGGCGTTAATTTGTGCAGTCACATAGGTAAATGAGGCAACAGTTAAAACTACTACCGCAAGAAACCTTGTTAAATTACCACCGTATCTAGTACCTATAAAATCTGGAACTGTATAACATCCAAATTTTCTTAAGTATGGTGCTAATAAAGATGCAACTAATACATATCCACCAGTCCAACCTACAAGTAGTGCCATATAACCGTAACCTTTAAAGTAAATACCACCTGCCATCGCAACGAACGAAGCACCAGACATCCAGTCTGCTGCAGTCGCCATTCCGTTAAACACGGTTGGTACTTGCCTTCCAGCTACGTAATACGCATCAGCTTGAGCTGTACGTGATAGATAACCAATTATAGCATAGATGGCTACTGTGAAGGCAACGAAACAAATACCAATTGTTTTCGCTGTCATACCCATCTGCTCGGCAATTGACATAATGATTATGAAACCTAAAAATCCACCTGTGTAGATCCCATAAACCTTAGGTAAATTGTCTATAAAATTACCTTTAATCATTAGTCATCTCCTCTTTCACTAAAGCCGAACTCTTCATCAATCTTTTCTTGTCTGTTCGCAAACCAGAATATTAGGATTACGAAAATTCCAAGAGAACCTTGACATGTGAACCAATAAGTTAATGGATAACCAAATGGTCCAGTAACTTCGTTCATTTCAGCCCCGAATAGGAAGATGCCAATTGAGAATACAAACCAAATTGCTAAAGTCATTATTAACAATCCTCTGGTTTTTTCCCAGTGTTGTGCTTGTTTTGACATTTATACCTCTCTCTTTTTAGTTATAACTGGGCAAAACCATAACCATTATAAAAGAGATTTAAAGTGTTAAAATTGTTCATATTAGGTGTGTTTTTGGGGTATAATTAAGAAAAATACTGATTTTATGGGAAAATATAAACTAACTTGGAAGGATCTGACTTGGCATGACTTTAAGACTTACCTATTTGCTATGTTTAAAGCTTTCATCCCTAAGGGGAAAATTAGTAATTTAGATGAACTTGAAAATTTTATTCAAACAAAATCTGCTTGGGTAAGTCAAGTGACACTTTACGGTTACCTTAAAACTAGAATGGGGACAAGATATGTTCTTCATTTTGAGAACGACACATTTATGGAGTCGGTCAATTTAGCTAAGTGGAATATTTATGCTGTTGCTCTTCAGGATTTAACTCTTTTTACATTTTCAAAATTAAAAGCAAATTTTAATTATCAAAATATTGAAAAGGCAAAAGAAATTTTTTTAAAAATTTTAGATGATGAAACTTCAAATAAAATGCCCATCGACATTATAGATAATGCTAAAAAAAGTTTTGATGAAAGATTACAAAATATCAACTGGGACGACTATCATAACGATCTACCATTTAATCCCAGCGCATTGTCATTATATAAGTGGGCACCTATTGCAGATGATTTAAAAAGTTTAGATCGTAAAATAGTTCTTAACTCGGTAATTTTAAAATGGGGTGTAGTTCAAAAAGAATTTAATGAAAGAATAAAATTTTAAATATTTTTTCTATTTTCGACTAAGCTCTTCACAACACCTGGATCAGCAAGAGTTGTTGTGTCACCTAATTGATCATGCTCATTAGCAGCAATTTTTCTTAAAATTCTTCTCATGATTTTACCTGATCTAGTTTTAGGTAATCCTGGAGTAAAATGAATTAAATCAGGAGTCGCCAAGGGTCCTATTTGTTTTCTTACCCAAAGTTTTAATTCTCTCTCAAGATCACCAGATCCTGTTTCACCAGCGTTTAATGTAACATAACAATATAATCCATTACCTTTAATATCATGTGGATATCCAACAACGGCAGCCTCTGCTACTTTAGGGTGTGCAACAAAAGCACTTTCGATTTCTGCAGTTCCTAAATTATGCCCTGAAACTATGATTACATCATCTACTCTTCCAGTTATCCAATAATAGCCATCTTTATCTCTTTTACATCCATCACCAGTAAAATATTTTCCATCAAATTGAGAAAAATAAGTATCAATAAATCTTTGATGGTCACCATAAACTGTTCTCATCTGACCTGGCCATGATTGTGAGATACATAGTCTTCCTTCACCTGCACCTTTAATTTCTCTCCCATCTTTATCGACTAGGCAAGGTTTAATTCCATAAAAAGGTTTTGTAGCTGAACCAGGCTTAAGAGGTATAGCTGCTGTTTGTGGTGCAATTAATATTCCACCTGTCTCAGTTTGCCACCAAGTATCAACTATTGGACATTTAGAATTTCCTACTGATTTAAAGTACCACATCCAAGCCTCAGGATTTATTGGTTCCCCAACTGTTCCTAATAATTTTAAAGATTTTCGAGAAGTTTTATTTACTGGATCATCTCCTTCCCTCATTAACGCTCTTATTGCTGTAGGGGCCGTATAGAATGTATTCACTTTGAATTTATCAACGATTTGCCACCAACGCGAACTGTCAGGATAATTTGGAACTCCTTCAAACATTATAGTTGTTGCTCCATTAGAAAGAGGTCCATAAATAATATAACTATGACCAGTGACCCAACCAATATCAGCGGTACACCAATAAATATCTTTAGGTTTATAATTAAATATATATTGATGTGTCATTGACGCATAAACCATATACCCACCTGTTGTATGTAGCACTCCTTTTGGTTTGCCTGTTGAACCAGATGTATAAAGAATAAACAAAGGATCTTCCGCACTCATTTCTTCAGGCTCACAATAAGTAGAAACATCTTTAATTAAATCATGATACCAAACATCTCTCTCATTATTCCAAAATACATAGTTTCCTGTCCTTTTTACTACGATACATTTTTTTACATTTGGACAGTTAGTAAGAGCTTCATCGGTTGTAGCCTTGAGGGGAATTGTTTTTCCACCTCTAACACCTTCATCTGCCGTAATTATATATTCCGACTCACAATCATTTACTCTTCCCGATATAGACTCCGCAGAAAAACCTCCGAAAATTATAGAGTGTATTGCTCCAATTCTAGCACACGCTAACATTAGTATTGCTAATTCTGGTATCATTGTTAAGTAAATTGTTACTCTATCACCTTTCTTAATTCCAAGTTTTCTTAATCCATTTGCAGCTTTCGAAACTTTTTGATGTAATTGTTTGTATGAAATTTTTTGTGTATCTTTGGGATCGTCACCAACCCAAATAATTGCAGTTTTATCTTTTTTATCTTTAAGATGTCTATCTATACAGTTCGCTGATGCATTCAATGTTCCGTCTTCAAACCATTTAATTTTAACTTCATCTTTACTGTATTTAACGTCTTTGATTTTTTTGTATGGTTTGATCCAAGTAATTCTTTTTCCTTCTTTTTTCCAAAAATTATTATTATTTTTTATGGACTCATTATATTTTTTTTGATACTGAGCTTTATTAGCAAGACCATTTTTTATCCATTCAGGCCTGGGTTTAAATATTAATTCATTTGTAGATGAATTGTCTATTTTTTCAGTTTTTTTAAGAATTCTTTTTTTGTTTTTGTTTTTTTTTCTTATAACTTTTTTTCTTTTAATAATTTTCTTCTTTTTTTTTCTAGAAAATTTTTTTTTAGTTTTAGATTTTCTCTTTTTTTTTGACATAAATAAATCTTATACTAAATTTTAACCATGTTATTTAAAATTTTCCAGCTTTTAGAGTCAATAGGCATAACAGATAATCGACTTTGTCTAATCAACGATAAATGGCTCAATTCCTTATTTTTCTTAATGTTTTCCAATGTAATCGGTCTATCTAGTTTTTTGATAAATTTAACTGTTACAGCAACAAAACGGCCAGATTGGTCGGTTTTGTCTAAATATGCCTCTTCGATGACTTCAACAATCCCAACTATCTCTTTGCCAATGTTTGAATGGTAAAAAAAACAATGATCACCTTTTTTCATTGCTTTCAAATTTTTTGCAGCCTGATAATTTCTAACACCATCCCAAGGAGCCCCTTTGTTGCCAGCATTTTTTTGTTGATCGATAGACCAAACATCAGGCTCAGATTTTAATAACCAATAATTTTTAGTCATATCTTTTTTATAATTTTATACCTGCACCTTTAAGAAACGCTGCATCTTCATCTAAAGGCCATCTTGGTTTTGCGGGATAATCCAAATTATCGAATTGTTTTAATCTAAATTTTTCTAATCCCACCATCGCAATCATTGCA
Organism: uncultured Pelagibacteraceae bacterium; assembly: GCA_902566365.1. Lineage (GTDB taxonomy): Bacteria > Pseudomonadota > Alphaproteobacteria > Pelagibacterales > Pelagibacteraceae > Pelagibacter. Next base: position 90,733 of record CACFIH010000001.1, on the reverse strand, counting down.
GCATTATCACCACATAGTTCTATCGGTGGAAAGATAGATTTGTAACCTTCCTCCTTACAAAGATTTGTTAACATTTTTCTAATTTCTTTATTTGCTGCAACACCCCCTGCTACAACAAATTTTTTTTCTTCAGTTTTAATTTGATTTTCAAATTCTTTGAAAGCTATTTTTGTTTTTTTATATAAAATCTCAATTATTGTTTTTTGAAAAGATGCAGCAAGATCAAATTTTTCTTGATCAGTTTTGATTTTTTTTGTTATTTTTAGTATTGCTGTCTTAAGTCCAGCAAATGATAAATTACAGCCACCTTTATTAAAAATTGGTTTTGGTAAACTATATTTATTTGGATCTCCTTTTTTTGCTAGAATTTCTATTTGTGGTCCACCTGGAAATTCGACACCCAAAAGTTTTGCAGTTTTATCAAACGCTTCACCAATAGCATCATCGATAGTTGTACCTAGTCTTTTATATTTATTTAAATTTTTAACACTTAAATATTGAGAATGTCCTCCTGAAATTAATAAAAGTAAATATGGGTAATTTAATTCTAAATTTAATTTTGGGCTTAATGCGTGACCTTCTAAGTGATTTACTGCTATAAATGGTTTATCTAAGGATTTGGCAAAAGCTTTTCCAAAACTTAATCCAACTGAAAGACAAACAACTAATCCAGGTCCTGCAGTAGATGCAACAGCATCAATATCATTTATTTTTGTTCCACTATCATTAATTGCTTTTTTAACAATCCACTCAATCTTTTCTAAATGTGACCTTGCAGCTAGCTCAGGAACAACCCCACCAAATTCTTTGTGGACATCCACTTGACTAGAAATAACATTAGATAAGATCATAGGGTTTCCTTGATCATTTTCAGTTATTATAGATGCAGCTGTTTCGTCACAACTAGATTCTATTCCAAGAATTAAGGGCTTTTTACTCATTCAAATAGTTTTTAATAATTGTACAATCTCGATACAAAAAATAAATAAATTTATCAATGAGTAAAAAAATAATAATTGGATCTAGAGGCAGCAAATTAGCTTTACTCTATGCACAAAAGGCTAAGGAAATTATTATTGATAAAACAGATTTTAGTGATGAAGAGGTTTTTATAAAAACAATAACTACTGAAGGCGATAAAGTAAAACATAAAAGATTGTCTGAGTTTGGAGGCAAAGGTTTATTTTCGAATAACATTGAAAAAGAACTTCAAAATAAAAATGTTGATATAGCAGTTCATGCACTTAAAGATTTACCCGCAATTGAAACAAATGGTTTGATAACTGATAGTTTTTTAGAAAGAAATAATCCGAGAGAAATTTTGATTTCTAAAAATAACAAAAAATTAAAAGAGTTAGATATAAAATCTATAATAGGAACATCTTCATATAGAAGAGAATTTCAAATAAAAAAGATACGACCTGATCTTCAATGCAAACTTATAAGAGGTAATGTTGACACTAGAATACAAAAATTAAAAGATGGCTTGTATGATGCAATTATTCTTTCATATGCAGGAATTAAATATTTACAACTTGAAAATGAAATTGCTGAAACATTTACAACCAAGGAAATAATTCCAAGTGTAGGTCAGGGTATTATTGCACTACAGTGCAGAGAGGATGATAAAGAGATTATTTCTATTTTAAAAAAAATTAATCATGATGAGACTTATAAAAGAGCTCATGCTGAAAGAGATATTTTAAAAGTTTTAGAAGGAGATTGTGAAACAGCTATAGGAGCACATTCTATAATTGATGGGAGGAATATTATTGTTGAAGCTGAACTTTTTTCTTTAGATGGATCAAAAAGATTCTACGAAAAAAAAATTGAAAAAATTGAAAAATTTAATTCAATTGGAAAAGAAATTGGCAAAATTTTAAAAACTAAATCAAATAATTCATATAAAAGATGATATGCATATTTTACTAACTAGACCATTAGAAGATTGTTCAGAAATGATTTTGAAATTTCAATCATTAGGTCATCAAGTTTCCCATCTGCCATTATTATTAATAGAAAAAATGAGTTATGAGGAAGTAAATTTTTTGGACTACGGTGGAATTATTTTTACAAGTGCTAATTCAATAAAATTTCTAGAGGCAAAAAAAATAGATAAAGATATTATTTGCTTTTGTGTGGGGAGTAATACTGAAAAAAAAGCAAGAAATTTAGGGTTTCAAAATACCATTGCTGCTGAGGGAAATGTTTTGAACTTAAAGGAATTAATTTTGCAGAATTATGAAACTCAATCTAAACCACTTCTTTATGTAAGTGGAGAAATAATTTCAGCTGATTTAGATAAGCAGCTTTTGAAAGAGGGCTACAGTATAAAAAGAATTATTAATTATCGAGTGAGTCACAATCAACAATTTGATGAAAATTTCATTAAAGAATTAAAAATTAATATACCGGACATTGTATATGTTTATTCCCAAAATAGTGCTTCTAGTCTGTTAAATTTTATTAAGATTCATCAAATAGAAAATATATGGATGAATACTAATTTAATGTGTATAGGTGAAAAAACTTCGTCTATATTAAATGAAATTAAATGGAAAAAAATATTTCTTTTTAATCCTGGAGAAGAGGAGTTTTTGTTATATAAAATTTAATTATGGAATTGATAAATAATTTTTCAGAAATATTTTTATCCGTATGGAATAAAGGAATACTCGGTGTTGATATTTTTCAAATTTTAATTGGTATTGGAATTTTTTTAATTTTCTTAATTTTTAGAGGTTTAATAAGTAAACTTATAATCAAAAAGTTAGAAATCATCTCTAAAAGAACTACAAATAAATTAGATGATACATTTGTAAATGCCTTAATTGGACCAGCAAGATTTTTACCAATTGTCTTAGGTTTTTTTATTGCAAGCTACTATATGACATTTTCAATTGAAGGAAGAGAGGTTGTTGATACTATTAATAGAACTTTAATTACAATTCTAATTTTTTGGATAATTCACCAAATTATAGAACCAGTATCGTATATTTTAAGTGGTCTTGATAAACTTTTAACGAGAGAATTAATTGGTTGGATAATTAAATCATTAAAGATTCTTATTTTTATTTTGGGTTTAGCTGCAGTTTTAGAATTATGGGGTATTAAAATTGGGCCAATTATTGCTGGCCTTGGTTTATTTGGAGTAGCAGTAGCTTTAGGAGCGCAAGATTTATTTAAAAATTTAATTTCAGGAATTTTAGTTCTTGTAGAAAAAAGATTTAAGATTGGTGATTGGATTTTGGTTGATGGAATAATCGAAGGTATTGTTGAGAAAATTGGTTTTAGATCTACTACAATCAGAAAATTTGACAAATCTTTGGCTATTATTCCAAATTTTCAATTTGCAGAAAACGCAGTTATAAATATTAGTGAGACCTCAAATTGGTTAATAAGCTGGGTGATCACACTACAGTACGACACTACGGTTGATCAATTGAGGACTATAAGAAATCAGATTGAAGACCACATTAATAAGAGTGATGATTTTAATACAAGTATAGGTGTTGCTGTAAGAGTAGATAAATTTTCAGACAGTTCAATTGATATGTATGTTCGTTGTTTTACTAAAACAGACAGTTGGAATGATTGGTTATCAGTTAAAGAGCGTTTAGCTATTGCAATTAAACAAATAGTTGAAAGCAATAAAGCTTCTTTTGCTTTTCCAAGCCAGTCTATTTATGTAGAAAAAAAATGATTGCTGTCTTTTATTTAGCTTTACAATTATTAAAACTTTATTCTTATGTAGTTATAGCAAATGTTATAATAAGTTGGTTAATTGCCTTTAATATTTTAAATACTCAAAATAGATTTGTATATTTAATTTTAGATTTTACTTACAGACTAACAGAGCCTTTTTTAAGAAGAATAAGACGATTTCTTCCAAATTTAGGTGCTTTAGATATATCTCCAATAATTTTACTTCTATTGATTTGGTTCATAGAAATGTGTATGAAGCTTTACGTCGCGCCAATGATATTTTAAAAATTTATGATTTTAATCGATGGTAAAAAGGAAGCTGCACTTTTAAGAGAGGAACTTAAAAAAGAAGTTTCAGAGTTAAAGGTAAAATATAACAAAGTTCCTGGTTTAACAGTTATTTTAATTGGAGATTTAACTCCAAGTCAAATTTATGTTCGAAATAAAGAAAAATCTGCAAATGAAGTTGGACTGAAATCCGATGTTGTAAAATATCCAGACTCTGTGGATGAAAAAGTTGTTTTAGAAAAAATAAAGGAATTGAATAAAGATGAAACTGTATCTGGTATTTTAGTTCAGTTACCTCTCCCTAAGCATATAGATAAACAAAAAGTTATTGAAGCCATTCATCCCTCAAAAGATGTTGATGGTTTTCATCCTATGAATGTAGGAAATCTTTCATCTGGTTACGAGAGTTCAGTGCCATGTACACCATTGGGTTGTTACTTATTAATCAAAAAGATAGAACCAAACTTAAGTGGTAAAAAAGCTGTTGTAGTTGGTAGATCAAATTTAAATGGCAAACCTATGACACAACTCCTTTTAAAAGAAAATTGTACCGTTACAATTACACATTCAAAAACAAAAGATTTAAAAGCTGAATGTCTTGAAGCTGATATTATTGTTGCAGCTGTTGGAATACCCGAACTTGTCAAAGGTGATTGGGTTAAAAAAGACACCATTGTAATTGATGTGGGTATTAACAAAACAGATAAGGGTATTGTTGGAGATGTAGCTTTTGATGAAGTTTCAAAAAAAGCAAAGGCATTAACTCCAGTTCCTGGTGGGGTTGGACCGATGACTATTGCTTGTTTACTTAAAAATACGATTGACTGTTTCAAAAGATCGCAAATTTAATATTTAAATCCATAAAAAATATTTGATAAGTTTGGTTATGAAAAAACCAAAATATCCATATAGAATTGTTATCATAATGTGCATACTTACAATTCCACCTATTGGTGCTACCCAATTAGGTTGGTATCTTTATGATCAACAAACTGGATTTGATTATGGTATGATTATTGGAACTTTTTCTGTAATATTTGCAGCGTGGTTAATGTATGAAAAAAATTGGAGAGAGGAAGACGAGGATTAATTAGTGGAAAAGATTATTTTTTTTGGTTTAGTAATCCCTATACTTGGATTTGTTTTATATTTAGGTGCTACAGCTATTATGAAAGGTTTTAGTGCTAAAAGTGCTAATAAAGCCAACGAGAGCAATGAAATTGAAAAAATTAATGAATCCTCTGATGATGAAAATAAACTTAGTTATGAAATTGAAAGATTGAGACAACTTCTGAATGACGGTGTTTTGACTAAAGAGGAATTTGAAAAGGCTAAAAAAAAACTATTAGATAATTAATTATAATTAAGTAATTTTTTTAATGATCCAAACTCACCAATCTTATAAATTATAGCATCCTCTTTTTTAAAACCATATTTTTCCGCGCTAGCTTTAAATCTTACTGGAGGTTCCATAATTGGTTCTAAAGAAAGAACGAAAGTTCCCCAATGCATTCCAATTACTTTTTTACTTCTTAAATTTTTAGCAATTTCTAAAGCTTCTTCTGGGTTAGTATGATAAACCGATTTATCTTTATAAGGCATTATTGGGTAAAAATTATAAGCTCCTATATTTATAAATGTTAAATCAATTGGGCCATATTTATTACCTATATCTTTATAAATATCTCCAATACCAGTATCACACGCAAATAGAATTTTTTTTCCATCGTACTCAATCAAAAAATTTCCCCATAGTGATTTGTTTGTATCTGTTAAACTTCTTTTAGACCAGTGGACAGCGGGTAAAAACGTAACTTTTAAATTATCATTAATCTTAATTTCATCATACCAATCCATTTCATTAACATCTTTATATCTTTTAAAATATTTACTTAGTTTCAGTGGGAGTAAAACCTTTGCATTTTTATATGGAAATTTTCTAATAGTAGACATGTCTTGATGATCGTAATGATTATGGGTAAGTAAAAATAAATCTATTTTTGGGATTTCGTTAAGTTTTAAAGCTGGTTCAGTAAATCTATCTGGTCCAAAAATTAAAGGACCTGCATTTTTTGAGAATACTGGATCAGTAATTATCGTTGTTTCCCCAAGCTTAATTAAAAAAGTAGCATGACCTATCCAAGCAACATAATCATCTTCTTGATATTTTTTCAGGTCTGATAAAACTTTTTCTTTTTCAACAACATGTTCTTTGGGTACTGTCATATCAAGCTTCTTTTTTTCCTGATTAAATATTTTATAAGACCATTTAATATTAGGGTCTCTTTTTGGTGAACCTTCTGGATTTCTAAAAGTTCCGTCTGGTAAATGATGATAAGGTTTTTCCATCGCAATACTTAAACAATTATAAAAAAAAATTCCAACTAAAATTAATAAAATATGAGTTAATTTTTTTCCATCAACCACAAACCATCTCCTGCTAAAAAATAAATTTTTCCATTATCTGGATGAACCTGTATATCTCTTATTCTTCCGATCTTATCTTTAAAAATAATCTTTTCTTTCACATTGGATAAGTCGGTGAATATTAATTTTCTTAGGGATTGATCTTTAAGAGAAGTTATTAATGCATGACCATTCCATTCACTGAATTCTTTACCTTTATAGATAGTTATTGCACTTGTTGCTATAGAGGGGACCCAGTAATGTATTGCTTTTGTAAAGCCAGGTTTCCATTTTGGACCAATTGGAATACCAGAATAATTTTTACCTCCCCATCCTAAAATTTTCCATCCGTAATTTTCACCCTTTTTTGCTTCACCAAACCAATCACCTCCTCTTGCACCATGGTTACTTAAATAAATTTTTCCGTCAAATGGAGATAAAGTTAAACCTTGAGGATTTCTAATTCCTATTTGATATATTTCTGGTAACCAATCAGATTTACCTTCAAATTTTGGATTATCTTTTGGAATACTTCCATCAATATTAATTCTAATAATACTTCCAGGATGTTTAGTTGGATCTTGCGCAATCATTCCCTCTCCTCTTTCACCAGCTGATGCAAATAAAAAATTATCTTTAATCGCCAACCTCGATCCAAAATGATATCCAGAGTTGATAGGAGGATTTGCTTGGAAAATATTTTTAAAAGTTAAATTTTTTTCATTAAATTTTGATTTAGCTATTGAAGTACTTGTATTTCCACTTCCTCTATTTTCTGAATAAGAAATATAAATGAAATTATTTTTAAACAAAATGTCTAACAACCCCCCTTGACCATGTTCTAGATAATTAAGATTATGATTTATTTCAGAGATTTTTTTAGAATTAAGATTAATCAACTTAATTTTTCCACTTTTTTCTGTGATCACTAGCTCATTACTGCTAACAAATGTTGAGCCCCATGGATCATCTAAATCTAAAATTTTTTCAAAATTAAGATTTTCTGCAAATGAAACATTTATAGAGATTAAAAATAAGAATATAGAAATTAAAAATTTTCTCACTTTAAGAGAGCTTGGATCTACCACCATCAACAGCAATAATCTGACCAGTAACCCAAGAACTGTCATCAGTGATGAGAAATTTTGCGAGAGAAGCTGAGTCTTTTCCTTCTCCCAATCTTTTTAAAGGATGAGCTTTTGCTATTCCATCTGCTAATGCTTTATTTTTCAACATTGGTTCTGCAATCTTTGAATTAGTTAAACTAGGTGCAATACAATTCACTCTAATATTTGGAGCAAATTCAGCTGCCAATGAAACAGTTAATCCTTCTACAGCGGCTTTAGTTGAGGCAATTATTGCATGATTAGTAAATCCTCTTTGTGCTGCTACTGTAGAGAATAAAACTACTGAACCTTTATTTTTTTTTAAACTTTCTTGATAACTTTTAATAACCTCAACTGCTGAATAGAGATTTAATTTCATACACTTGTTAAAATCCTGTTCATTAACCATTCTCAAAGGTTTTAAGTCTATTGAACCAACACAATAAGCAACACCTTTTATATCTGAAATGTCATTTTTAACTTTTTCTATAAATCCATCTTCTAAAACATTGGCGATGGTAAAAGTACAACCAAGTTTTTCTGAAATACTTTTTGTTTCATTTTCATTTCTTCCAACTAAATGAACAGTATTTCCCGAGTTTACTAATTGTTCGGCTAAGCTAGATCCGATTGAACCTGTCGCACCAAAAATGAGATATTTTTCTGACATAAAAAATTTTATTAGTTATATTTAACTATGAAGTTATTTTTTATACTGGGTAATCAATTATTTCCATCAAAATACTTGGACCGCTTCAAAAAAGACCACCTGTTTTTCATGGCCGAAGATAATCATTTATGTACTTATGAAAAACACCATAAACAAAAAATACTCCTTTTCTTATCATCAATGCGTTCACATGCAGATAGTCTTAAAAGAGATAAATTTAAATTAGAGTACATTAAAATTGAGGATAAAGAATTTAAGGATGATTATATAAAAAAATTAAAAAAAGTAATTAGTTCAAAAAAAATAAAAGAGATTTCAAGCTTTGAAGTTGAAGATAAATTTTTTGAAAAAAAAATAAATCAATTTCTCAAAAAAGAAAAAATAAAGTGGAATGTTATTCAAACTCCAATGTTTTTAAACTCAAGAGAGGAATTTAAACAATATTTATCCAAATCAAAGAAACCTTTCATGGCAACTTTTTATAAAGATATCAGAAAAAAATCAGGGATACTAATGGGCTCAGATGGTAATCCAATTGGCGGCAAATGGAGTTTTGATGAAGACAATAGAAATAAGTTACCAAAAAATATTTCTATTCCAAAGTTTCCTAAAATTAATGAAACAAATCATACTAAAAAATTAAAACCTATTATTGAAAAACTATTTAAAGATCATCCAGGAACAACCAAAAATTTCTGGTTTGCTACAGAGCATAATGATGTGGTCAAATTATTGAATTTTTTCATTAAAGAAAAATCTAATTTGTTTGGTGATTATGAAGACGCAGTGGATCAAAAAGATAATATTTTGTTTCACAGCGCTTTAAGCCCTTATATTAATCTTGGTTTAATCACACCTGAATTTATTATCAAAAAAGTTTTAGATTTCCATAAGAGTAAAAAAATCAGATTAAATTCTTTAGAAGGTTATGTTCGTCAGGTTATGGGGTGGAGAGAATTTATGAGAGGAATTTATCAAAGTTACTCAAATGAAATGGAAACTGGAAATTTTTTCAAACAAAATCGTAAAATGAAAAAATCTTGGTATGATGGAACGACAGGTTTACCTCCATTAGATTACGCAATTAAAAACGCATTAAATTTTGGATGGTCTCATCATATTGAAAGATTAATGATTTTATCAAACATAATGAACCTTTGTGAAATAAAACCTAATATTGTTTATAAATGGTTCATGGAGATGTTTGTAGATTCCTCAGATTGGGTAATGGTACCTAATGTTTATGGTATGGGGTTATTTAGTGATGGGGGAATTTTTGCAACCAAACCATACATTTGTGGATCAAGTTATTTTATGAAAATGATGGATTTTAAAAAAGGAGAGTGGTGTAACACGATGGACGGACTTTACTGGAGATTTATAGATCGTAATAGAAAGTTTTTTCTAAAAAATCCAAGACTTTCAATGATGGTTAGAATTTTTGATAAAATGAAAATGGATAGAAAAAAATTAATTTTGTCGGCTGCAGATAAATTTATTAAAGAAAACACAATTTAGTGAAAAAAGAAAACTTACCAATTAAGGTTTGTCCAATATGTCAAAGACCATTTAAATGGAGAAGGAAATGGAGACTTAATTGGGAAAAGGTTAAGTATTGTTCAAAAAAATGTTCATCAAAAAAATGAAAAATCTTACTCGATATCTGACTTTAATTTTTTTCGTAATTCTTACAAATAATACTCGTGCAGAATTTTTTGAAGATCTATCAAAAATTATTGAAAATAACGAAAAAAGGCTCAGCTATGGTATTTCCGTGACAGATTTCAATATGGATGGCAAATACGAGTTTTTAGTAACAGGTTTTGGTTATCCAAATTTAGCTTTGTCTTTTCAGGATGGAAAATTAAAGAATCTAAATCAGCAAAAAATTTTTTCAGATACTTTGAAAAGGACTATAGGAGTTGCGGCGTGTGATATCGATAAAGATGGCTTTGAAGAAATTTACTTTCTAAATACAGATACATATAGTGGGGATAAAAAATATTCAGATAGATTATTAGATATAGAGGGTAATAATTTTTTTGATTTATTCGAATTAGAAAAAAATAAAGAAAACCTAAATTTAACAGCAGGAAGATCTGTAGTTTGTGTAGATAGAAAGGGAGATGGTGAATATGGAATTTATGTAGCAAATTACGGAGGCCCAACCAGATTTTATGAGATTGAAGATGAATTGATTAAAGATAAGGCTCAAAGTTTAAATCTTGATAATATCACTGGTGGAAGAGCAGTGGTATCAGGACATATATTGTCAGATAGAGCAGACATTTTTGCAGCAAATGAGAGGGGAGCAAATTTTCTTTATAAAAATAATAATGGAAATTTTGAAGATGTAGCATTTGATTATAGAGTAGATGATGCAATTCAAAATGGGAGAGGTACAGCTTTATCAGACATATATTATCGTGGAAGATTAGATATTTTGAGTGGCAATTGGCTTGGATATCATAGAGCCTGGGTTCTGAAAAAAAATCAATTTAAAGATGTAGGAAATAAAGATTTTGATAAACCTTCGAGAATAAGAACAATTATTTCTGCAGATTTTGATAACGATGGTTTTGATGAAGTTTTTATGAACAATATAGCAGAACCAAATAAATTATTTCGTATTAAAGATAACGGAAAATTTGAACAGATAACTTTTCAAGTTGGTCTCGAGGCTAATGGGTATGGAACTGGTGCAGCAGTAGCAGATATTGATAATGACGGAGTTTTAGAATTATTAATTGCTCGTGGTGAAAGTAAAGAACAACCATTAACTTTGTATAAAGCAAAAGTAAACAAAGAAAATAAATACCTAAGAATTAAACCATTAAATAAATATGGTGCCCCAGCGAGAGGAACCACGGTAACATTAATAACTAATAAAAGAAAGCATTCCAAAACTATTGATGCAGGATCTGGTTACTTATGCCAAATGGAGCCTGTGGCACATTATGGAATTAGAAAAGATGAAAAAAATTTTAAAGTAGAGGTTAAATGGACTAATGGATCGAAAGAATTATTTAATGTAAGTGAGTTAAACCAAACAATTACTATAAAGCAAAAATGAAAAAATTTTTAAATCTATCCTTGATAATATTTTTGATATTATTTCAACTTAAATCATTTGCTGAAGAAAAAAACTATCACAAGGAGCTTATTACTGATTGGTCAAGAATATTTCCTGATAAAAATAGAAACGCGGCAGGACCCAAGTTTTTTAAATATATTATAGATAAAAAAATTACTTATAAAGATTTTATTGAATTTAATAAATTATACTGCGCAGTTTCCGGATCTTTGATTGATCCAAATAGCGACTCAGAATTTTTATTTATTGAAGAAACTAAAACTCGAAAAAAAATTTGTGGAAATTATTATAGATGTTGTGTTCCATGTTCATGTGATCTTATGAAATACTCTGAAACTCAAAAAATGAAATATGAATTTAAAGATGGCTTGAAAGAATTTTATGTTTTAACAATCAAAAATCCTTGTGATAAACAAGATTTTCCAAACAGAGTAAATAAAAATTATTTTTGTGATGGTAAAAAAATTAAAAAATCAGAGGTGTATAGTCTTGATGATAGAATAGTTATAGGTTTGTTGCATAACGGAAAAAATTGTGAAAAAGACGAAATAGATTTTGTTAAAAGCCACCAAGTTACTGGTAGGTATTGTAATTTAAGAAACAATACACCTTTAGAAAATTTAGATGCTGGAATGGGTGATATTTTTATAAAATTGGCAAGATAAATTTTATATACTAATTTAAAAAACTCATATGAGCAAAAAAAGAAAAAAATTAAAAAAGAAAAATCCAATGGCCAAATTATTAAGCTCACCAATGCTCAGAAATAAAATAGTAAAAGATAAAAAAAAAATTTATAATAGAAAAAAATTCAATTTGGAAAACGAATAAAGTGTATGAATAATAAAATTTTTGAATGGGCAGGTGTTATTACTGCAATATTATATTCATTATTTGTAGCAATGAATATTGGAATCGAGTTCTTTGGTTTTTGCTTATTACTTATATCTGCAATCTTAATTGGAATTTGGGCTTATAGAGGTGGTCATAGAGGAATATTATTTTTACAATTCTTTTATGCAACAGCTGGCATAATTGGAATGTTTAGGTGGTTTTAATTAAAAGTTGAAATTATTTTAGGAATATAATTTTTAAAATTAAAGAAACCTTTATTACAATATTGCCAAGAATACTGGTCAAGTTTCCTATATAAGAATTCTATTTTTATATTATTTGAATTTAAATAGTCTAAGTTTTCACCTACTGTTGGATATAGACCATAACATTTTTCAATTTTTTTAATTTCACTTATATCTATAACTTCACAATTAATAGACTTAGCTTTTAATCTTTTTTCTTGGTCTTCGATTAAATGAGATTTAAATTTCACTACTTCTTCACTGAGCTTGATGGACTTATTTTCGTTTTTATTAGAAATTAAATAGATTTTTTTAAATTTATTATCCTGAAAATTAGTGATTTCAAAAGAAAGGTTGTTATCAAAAATTACAAGGTTTTTTTCTTCTAAATTTTGAGGATTATTAAAATCTTGTTTTATAATTGAATGAGTTTTTTCAGATACTTTTGGAGGAGCATTTTCATTTAATTTAATGTTATTAAATCTATTGTTGGTGAATTTTTTAATATTCCATTCGCTTGCCAAGTAATGTTTTCCTTGAGTTTGAACACCAGCAACCCATCTCCATCCAAGTGTATTTGATGCAGCATCTCCATCATAAAGATGTTTCATAAAAAATTCTGCTCCTAATTGCCAAGGCAAATCTAAAGTAAAAATCCAAATACTAGCAAACCACATTCTTGTGTGATTATGTAAATAATTATTTTCCTTTAGCTCATTTACCCATGCATTAAAGCATTCAATATTTGTTTTACCTTCAAGTGCATTATTGTAATTCGGATTGTTTTTATAATTTTCTCTGATTTTATTCAGTTCTATTAAATAGTCTGACCAGACATTTGGTCTTAATTCAAGCCAACCTTTCCAATATGTGCGCCACAAAACTTCTTGAATAAATTTCTCATTTTTTGAAAAAGAAAACTTACTAAGTGATTTTTTAATCACTTCTTCTTCATTAATAATTCCATGAGTAATGTAGGGAGATAAACAAGAAATATTAGATCTATTTTGTGGACCATAGTCAAAGTTTCTAAGCTTAGAGTATTCAGAAAGATTATTTTCTACAAAATAATTTAATTTTTCTAAGGCCTTAGCCCTTGAAGCTTCAAAATTCATAATAATTTATTTTGTTTTTTTTTTCTTTAGACCTAATTTTTCACTGTGTCTTAATCTCAAGATTACAATTGCTCCAGCAATAAGCACGATTGCAACAGCTTCATAAACTAATGCTGCTGGATCCATTTCTTTTCCTTGAAGAATTATAAATCGTGCTAGGGCAGTAATTGCAATTAATAATGGCAACGTAATACTAATTGATTGTTGATGCCAAAAAACTCTTACCATAGCAAGCACTTCTAAATACAGAAACATTAATAGCAAATCAGCTAATGTGACTGATCGATTTTGAAACATTTTACTAATTTCAATACCGACAGCAATTACTGTGCTTATCAAAATGATAACCATTAATATTAGTTGCAAATTTTTTGCTATTTTTTCCATTACTTATCTTTACTAAATGGTAGCCATTTTTCAAACACTGATTTTGATGGTCCATCATAAGGTATTGAATAAGAGTTTGTATTTGTCAAAACTTCTATACCTTTCGAGAAAACAAAGATGAAAACAATTACAAAAACTATCACCATAATCTTAAATGGATCAAAATTTTTTGTTTCAAATACACTGTTCGATTTTTCTTCAGCTTTATGAAATTGTTTAAATGTCATATACACTGCAAATATAAGTCCAACATGAGCTATGTATGTTCCAGCCCATCCAAAAGCAAATGTAGTGTAAGAAAAAACGTATAAACTAAACACAGTTGTCCAGATAAAACTTAATACTAATAAGATTTGTAATCTTACTGCTTTAGGCAAAGATCTAAGGTCATTTTTACTATCATCAAATAGTATATTGGCCGATTCCTGCATCCATTTTTTTAAACCATCCATGTTAGCTAAATTAAGTTTTTTTTCAAAATTAACAATGCCCAAATTGTCCGCACTTAAGTTAATTTATTTTAACTTCTTTTTGTGAAAGTTTATAAATTTCTCAACATTTGACTTATTGAAAGATTTATTTTCTTCAAAAGAAACTTTTTTCATAGAGTAAGCTGTACTATTAGTAACTCTAGATTGAATTGTTATGTTGCCTTTATAAAGTTTAAGTTTAACTGATCCATTAACTTTGCTTTTTTTAAGATCGACGATTTTTTGAAGTTTGAATCTCTCTTTTGAGTACCAGTATCCATTATAAATTAGTTCAGCATATCTAGACATTACATTATCTTTTTTATGCATTGTTTCTTTATCTAAAGTGACAGATTCAATTGCTCTGTGAGCATGAATTAACAATGTTCCTCCTGGAGTTTCATAAACGCCTCGTGATTTTATTCCTAGAAATCTATTTTCAACAAGATCGACTCTTCCAATTCCATTCTTTCCAGCAAATTGATTTAATTTTTTAAGTAACTTTGAAGGTCTTAATTTTTTCCCATTAACTCCAACTGGATCTCCATTTTTAAAATTAATTGTAACAAAAGTTGGTTTGTTGGGAGCTTTTTCTGGTGAAACAGTTCTTTGAAAAATAAATTCTGGAGCTGAGTTTTTTGGATTTTCTAAAACTTTTCCCTCTGTTGAAGTATGAAATAAATTATCATCTACAGAAAAAGGTGGTGCACCCTTTTTATCCTTAGGAATTGGTATACCATGTTTTTTTGCATAACTTATTAAATCTGTTCTAGATTTTAACTTCCAAATTCTCCAGGGTGCAATAATTTTTATTTTTGGACCAAAGTAATGATATCCAAGCTCAAATCTCACTTGATCATTTCCTTTTCCTGTCGCTCCATGAGAAACTGCATATGCTTTATATTTCTTTGCAACTTTAATTTGGTCTTTCGCAATAAGGGGTCTTGCAATTGAAGTTCCCAATAAATATATACCTTCGTAAATTGCGTGCCCACGTATCATTGGGTAAACATAATCTTTTACAAAAATATCTTTGAGGTCATTAATAATTATATCTTTAACCCCAAATTTTTTAGCATTCAAAATAATTTTTTTTTTATTAATTTCTTGACCTATGTCAGCTGTATAACAAATTACTTCAGCATTATAATTTTCTTGTAACCATTTTAAAATAATGGATGTATCCAAACCACCAGAATAAGCTAAAACAATTCTTTTTTTTGATTTCATTTATTAACTGCAAGCTTTTTTTGCAGTACCGTATGCTTTTGTAAAACCAAGTAATGAATAATGATCTATAGTTTGAGAACCTTTTTCGTTATAACCAGTCACCATAATTCTGGAACCTTTTTTCATAACCTTGACCATGATATTTTCTTTTTTATTGCTAGTCATCCAAGCAAAGCCTTGTTGTTTTATATCAAACTTAAATTTATTATTTCCCGAAGTTGCTAAAACTGAATTATTTTTATTAAATTCGTAGCCTGAAGTTGTGCTTATTTCATTTGAAATTTTTTCACCAGGTCTAAAGGTCACGAACAATCTGGCGTCTCTTTTATTGTTTTTTGGAGCTTGCAAGACAGGAATTGATTGTGCAAAACATACTTTTCCAGATGCCTCTGACATAACCATTACTTCCCAATCTTTAAATTTACCAACTTTTTTTAGATCCTCAGCAAATACTTTAGATAAAGAGGCAAAAAAAACAATTATTGTAATAGATAAAATTTTTTTAATTAAGGACATGGGTTTGGATAAATTTTTTGTATTTCATTAATTTCATTTATTATTTCGTTAGTCAAATTTATATTTACACTTTCTATGTTAGTTTTCAACTGCTCCATTGTAGTTGCTCCAATAATGACAGAGGTTACAAAAGGTTGAATTTCTAAAAATTTTAACGACATTTGTGCTAAGTCTAATTTATACTTCTTTGCTATCTCATAATAAGCATCGATTGCTTTTCCTGAATTAGGTTTGTTATATCTGGTCCAAAAATCTTTATGGAGAGCTATTCTAGATCTTTTAGGCAGTTGATTATTTCTATATTTTCCAGATAGATACCCACATGCCAATGGGGAATATGCAAGCAATCCAGCTTTTTCTCTTACAGAGATTTCTGCAAGACCAACTTCATAAGTTCTATTTAAAAGGTTATATGGGTTTTGAACTGAAAGCATTCTTGGAAGATTTTTTTTTTTTGATATTTCCAAAAATTTTGACAGGCCCCAAGGAGTTTCATTTGATAATCCAACATATCTAATTTTTCCCTCTTCTATAAATTTTTTGAGACTTTCTAAAATATCTTCAAATTTAGTCCACTCATCATCATCATTATGTTCATAACCCAATTTACCAAAAAAATTTGTATTCCTTTCAGGCCAATGAAGCTGATATAAATCTACATAATCAGTTTTTAATCTCTTTAAACTCCCTTCTAAAGCCTCTGTAATATTTTTTTTACCAAACTGATTTCCGCCACCTCTTACGTATTCTCTCATTGGGCCACAAACTTTAGAAGCAAGTATTACCTTATTTCTTTTTTTAGTTTTTTTGAACCAATTACCTATGATTTTTTCTGTGCTGCCAAATGTTTCCTCTCTCGGAGGGATAGAATAAATCTCAGCAGTATCCCAAAAGTTTACACCTTGATCTAAAGCAAAATCCATTTGTTCAAATCCTTCGGTTTCAGTATTTTGCTCTCCCCATGTCATGGTACCGAGACAAATTGTACTCACATCAAGATCAGTATTTCCTAATTTTTTGTAGTTCATTGCGGTTTTTTTGAGTTAATTTTTTATTAATCTTTTAAGGCATCTTGAATAATTAGTAAAAGACTATATATTTTTACTATTATGGAATTTGATAAAAAAGGAATACTTGCAAGAGCTAGAGCAGCTGCTCAAGAAACTGCTGTAACAGATGAAGGCTTAAGAGCCTACATGTTAAAAGTTTATAATTATATGGCAACAGGAATTTTACTTACAGGAATAATTGCACTTTTAACTTTTAAAATGTCTGTTGTTACAGATGCATCTGGATCTATCGTAGCTTTAACTGAAATGGGTAATGCAATTTATTTATCTGGTCTAAAATGGCTTGTAATGTTGGCTCCTTTAGGAATTGTTTTTTATATGAGCTTTGGCATTAATAAAATGAGTGCATCTAAAGCTCAAACTACATTTTGGGTTTTTGCCGCTTTAATGGGATTATCTTTATCTTCAATTCTACTAGTTTATACTGGTCTTAGTGTAACAAGAGTTTTCTTTATTACATCTGCAACATTCGGGGCCATGAGTATTTATGGTTACACAACTAAAAGAGATTTAACAAAGTTAGGTTCTTTTTTAATGATGGGTCTAATAGGAATTATTATAGCTTCAATAGTGAATATTTTTATGAAATCTCCTATGATGTATTTTGTAATTTCAATTTTAGGTGTTTTAATATTTGTAGGTCTTACGGCATATGACACTCAGAAGATTAAAAATATGTATTCTGCAAGTGATACAGGTGAGTTAATGGGTAAAAAGGCAGTTATGGGCGCCTTAACATTATATCTAGACTTTATCAATTTATTTATTATGCTTCTTAGACTATTTGGTCAAAGAAGATAATTTAATCTGAAAGTTTTTTCCAATTTGTGTTTTGTAATAAAATACTAAGGTCATAAGAGTTTTTTAATATTTTACCATTAGTGTCTGTAATTAAATATTTTAGATTTTTGTTTTTAGGTTTAAAGTTTTTACAAATTTTATATAGTGCATTTTCAGCTGCATTTTTGAACACGCTAAAACCAACCTGTTTACTTGAAATATTTAGACCATAGTCTTTCCAAGAACCTTGTGAAACCATTTTTGCATATAAATCTAAGATAATTTTTAGCTCATCTTTTTCAAAGAAATACTTTTCATCGATATCTTTATTGTTAACATTATTGATTACTAATCTAAGATTGCTATTCATTTGTTTTATATTTGTTTATTAAACCTATTTGAAAGGCTGTAAAAATAAATGTTATTGGTAATAATCCCCAAACTTTAAAATTAACCCAAAATTCTTCTGATTGAGTTCGCCAAACTAATTCATTTAAAATTGCTAAGCCAAAGAAGAAATATATCCATCTCTTATTTAATACTTCCCAACCTTCATTGGTTAACGAAATTGATTTTCCCATTAATTTTTTTAATACTGGTTCTTGCGTAAAAAACCTTCCAAATATTAAAGCTAATCCAAATAAAATATTTATTATTGTTGGTTTGATGTAAATAAATATTGGATTATCAAAATAAATTGTTAAACCTCCAAAAAAAGTAATCAGCAAACCGCCTAATAGTGGAACTTTTGGAATTTTTTTTTCTAAAAACCAAACTATAGCTAATGCTAGAATTGTCGCAACTATCAATGGTGGTATCGCAACTTTTAGATCTTTATCACTATCGTAATAGTAGTAAAAAAAAATTATTAAAGGGCCAAAATCAGTAACAAATTTTAATAAAGACTTATTCACTATAAAGATATTAACATAAATTATACTTTCTCAAAATCTTAATATTTTTTCTTATTGATTTTTATTTTTAAATACCCATACTAAACTCAATGGCAATTCAAAAAGCAAAATTTTCAATAGGTGATATAGTAAAACATAAACACTTTGAATTCAGAGGGGTTATTTATGACGTGGATTTCGAGTTTAATAATTCAGAAGAATGGTATCAGTCTATCCCAAAAAATGTGAGACCTAGGAAAGATCAGCCTTTTTACCATTTGTTGGCTGAAAATGATGAAATAACCTATGAAGCATATGTATCAGAGCAAAACTTACTTGTAGACGACTCTGATGAACCAATTAAGCACCCTTTAATAGAGGAAATTTTCTCTGGAAAAAAAGGTTCAAGCTATTTTAAGCAATCTAATTAGAAATCATTTTTTTAACACATTTGGTTCAAATCTCGGACATATCAAATTGGTATTATAATAATATTACTGATCAAGAGTGTATATTTATACCCTTCGTTATTATCTCCCTCTGCATTCTTGATCAGATATTTTTTCACATTAAATTTATAAATTTATCAGCTAATATATATTAATGAGTATGTTTAAATATTTTAATCCGAATAAAGTTTTCTTTATTACATCAAAAGCACCAAAATATGTTTTGATTTTATTTATAATTGTATTCACAATTGGATTGATAGAATCATTAATATTATCGCCTGAAGATTACAAACAAAGTCATTCAGTAAGAATTATGTATGTTCACGTGCCTGCTGCATGGATTACTCTTGGTATTTTTTCGACGATCACTTTATTTTCTGTTTTTGGCTATATTTTTAAAAATCCTAATTTTTTTTTGATTTCTAAAAGCTTAGCTCCATCAGGTTTTATTTTTAATATCATAGCTTTAGTCACTGGTTCAATTTGGGGTAAACCCACTTGGGGCACTTGGTGGGCTTGGGATGCTAGGATTACTTCAATGTTAATTCTAGCACTATTTTATGGAATATATTTATTAGCCTGGAGAATTTATCAGACGCAAGATCAAGCATTTAAGGTGACAACTATAATCACAATTTTAGGAATTATTAATATTCCAATTATAAAGTATTCTGTTGATTGGTGGAACACACTTCATCAACCAGCATCAATAAATATATTATCTAAATCATCGATTCACGAGTCGATGTTGTTTCCATTGATCATAATGACTGCGGCATTTGCTCTTTTTTCACTCTTAATTTTTTTAATGAAATATAATACAGAACTGATAAAAATTAAAAATAAAGGTTTGGATAGATTATGATAATTGAATTAATAAATATGAATGGATATGGACTTTATGTTTGGTCTGCATTTGCATTCACTCTTTTAAGTTTTACTTTACTTTATGCTGTAACAAAAATTCAATATGTTAAAGAAAAAAAGAAGTTTGCATCGAAATTTGGAACTTTAAATTCAGAGAAAGCATCTTTTGCTAGATCACAAAGTATAAATAGAGCGATATTATCTAATATTTCAAATATTTAACATTATAAGACATGTATGGTCGAAAAGTTAAATTAAGATTTTTTTTTGTTTTATCAATTTTTGTAATACTAGTTTTATCAATTTTTCTTGTATTAAAATCCTTAGAAGAAAATGTAGTTTATTTTAAATCTCCCTCGGAAATAAAAAATAGTCCAGAATTTCAAAAAAATAAATTAAGAGTAGGCGGAATGGTTAAAAAAAATTCTATTTTGATAAATTCAGATGAAATAAATTTTATAGTCACTGATTTTAAGAATGAAATAAATGTAATTTACACTGGTGTTGTTCCAAATCTTTTTGAAGAAGGAAAAGGTGTTGTCGCAGAAGGATATTTAAAAGATAGAAATTTCTTTATTGCTTCTAAAATTTTAGCTAAACATGATGAAAATTATATGCCTCCAGAAGTGAAGGCTGCAATGGAGGGTAAATAAATTTTGGCAAGTCTAATAGGTTTTAATGCGTTAATTTTTGGTGCTTGTTCATCGTTAGTAATAGGTTTTTTTTCTGTCATAAATTTTAGAAATCCAAAAAAATTAGATAAAAAAATTATACCTTTAACTTTTTTACAGTTTATTTTTGTTTTTGTTAGTTTTTTAGGACTAATAATTTCATTTATTGCTTCAGATTTTAGCAATGAAACAGTGTTCAATAACTCTCACACAACAAAACCTTTATTTTATAAGATATCTGGTACTTGGGGTAATCATGAAGGAAGTTTATTACTTTGGTTACTTGTTCTTACTTTATTTATCTTTTTGTTTCTTTTAAAGTCTCGGGAACAAAAGTTGGAATATAGATTACTCACTTTGTTATTCCAGCAAATAATAATTATTGGTTTTTTTGTTTTTTTGTTAAAAACTTCAAGTCCATTTAATTATATATATCCAATTCCAGATGAAGGTTTAGGTTTGAATCCCATCTTACAAGATCCTGCGTTGGCTATACACCCACCAGTTTTATATTTAGGCTATGTTGGGACTTCAATAATTTTTTCTTCAGCATTATCAGCAATGTCATTAAACTATATTTCAAAAGAATGGGCCAAGCATATTAAAGTATGGGTTTTTACATCTTGGATCTTTTTAACATTAGGAATTTTATTAGGTTCTATTTGGGCCTACTACGAATTAGGTTGGGGTGGTTTTTGGTTTTGGGATCCGGTTGAAAACGTATCATTGATGCCATGGTTTGCTCTAACTACTTTAATTCATTGTATTTTGGTTTTAGAAAAAAGACTATTATTGAAATCTTGGGTAATTATTTTATCAATAACAACTTTTACCTTAAGCATGTCAGGTACTTTCTTAGTAAGATCTGGGATTTTAAATTCAGTTCATACATTTGCGAATGATCCAGAGAGAGGACTATTTATATTGATTTTTCTATTCTCTTTAATTTTTTTATCATTATTTATTTTTTTCTTTTTTCATAATAGAGAAACTGTTTATCAAAATTCTTTTTCTTTACTTAGTAAAGAAACATCTATTTTAATTAATAATTGGTTTATGATGTATTTTCTTTCAGTAGTTTTGGTTGGTACATTATATCCAATTTTTTTAGATGTAATATCTTCTGAAAAAATATCAGTTGGCCCACCTTTTTATCATAAATTAATTGTTCCTTTTCTAATTCCGTTTTTACTAGCAATGACCATAGGACCTAAATTGAAATGGATTAAATCAGGATTATCTAACAAGATTAATTTAATTATTTTTTTCATTATTTCTTTATCGTTATCAATATTTATAGTTGTTAACTTAGAAATAAAATTCTTATTAAATTCTATATTAATAGCCTTTATATTTTATTTATTTTTTATTTCTTTAAGTGATTTATTGGTAAAAAGATTAAATAACTTAGCTCAAAATATGGCTCATCTTGGTTTTAGTTTATTTTTACTGAGCATTATTTTTAATAGTATCTTTTCAAATGAAGTGATTACAAATTTAAAAGTCGGTGATACTTTTCAATCAGAAAAATTTAAAATTCATTTTGAAAATTTGGAACAAAAAAAAGAAAAAAACTTCGAGTCTTTCATTGGTAAATTTATAATTGAAAATACCACTGGTGATACAGAAATTATGATGCCAGAACTTAGGATTTATAATCAGCCGAATATTGCAACTAGTGAAGCTTTTATCAAAACTAATATATTTACGGATAAATTTATGACAATGAATTTGGTTCAAAATAAAGAATATTTAAATATTAGATATCAAATTAAACCATTCATGTTGTGGATTTGGTTATCGATTTTAATGATTGTTTCAGGTGGATTAATAAGTTTATTTAAAAAATGAAAAAAAGATTTTATCCAATAGTTTTTACTTTTATTTTTATAATTTTTTTTATTGTATTTTATAAAAGTCTTAAAAATTCAAATATTTATACCCCCCGTATTGGTATAAACAAAGAAATACCCTCTTTTAACGCTAAACAACTTAATGAAAGAAAAGAGGTTTATTCAAAAGAATTTTTTAAAAAAGATGAGTTTTATTTAATTAATATTTGGTCTTCATGGTGTATTCCCTGCAGAGAAGAGCATATT
This sequence comes from uncultured Pelagibacteraceae bacterium, assembly GCA_902566365.1. Taxonomy (GTDB): domain Bacteria; phylum Pseudomonadota; class Alphaproteobacteria; order Pelagibacterales; family Pelagibacteraceae; genus Pelagibacter. Next base: position 67,835 of record CACFIH010000001.1, on the reverse strand, counting down.
TTTTTAAAGAACTTATCAAACGAAAAAAATTTAAAGATAGTTGGCCTTAACTACAAAGATAAAATAAAAAATGCAAAGTTTTTTTTAGAAGATTTAGGTGATCCATATGATATCATTTTTTTAGATCCAAATGGCATCATAGCAATTGAATGGGGGGCCTATGGAGTACCAGAGAGTTATTTAGTCAAAAAAAATATGATTGTAAAAAAAATTATTGGCCCTTTAAGTGAAAGTTCAGTTATTGAAATAAAAAGACTGATTAAATGAAATATTTTAAATATATATTTATAATTTTTTTTATATTCAGTTTACATCAAGGACATAGTCAAGATAATAAGTTAGAAAGTAAAATAACAAAAAATTTACGATGTTTAGTTTGTCAAGGCCAATCTGTATATGATTCTGACACCGAGTTTGCAAATAGTTTAAAATTATTGATTAAAAATAAATTAGATGAAGGCTTGAGTGAAAAACAAATTTACTTTTATCTCAAGGAAAAATATGGAGAATGGATATTATTTGATCCAGAATTTGGAAAAAAAACCTATTTTTTATGGTTATTACCGCTTTTGTTATTCCTAATTGGAGGGGCAATAATATTTAAGTTATTTATTATTAAAAAAAACTAAGTATATTTCATCTATGAAATTTTTAAGATTAAGTCAAATTCTAATAATTTTGCTCTTGAGCTCTAATTTAATAGCTGATGAAATAAAATTAGATAAAAAAAATACTGAATTTAATATTTATACAGGAATGTTTGATTTTAGTGATGATGGAAAAAGATCTACTTTGATAGGATTCCAGCATCAAAATGAAAATCTTTATAGAAATACTTTTTTGGGAAATTTATCACCAATAACAGGTGCAATGATAACTGCTGATAATGCTACATATTTTTATACAGGAGTACAAGCACAGTATAAAATTGGAAATTTAAATTTAACTCCAAGTTTCACGCCTGGTTTATATGATCAAGGCAATGGAAAAGATCTTGGACATATTTTAGAGTTTAAAAGTGAAGTACAATTATCACTGGATTTGCCTAAAGAAAGTCAATTTGGATTTTCATACAATCATCTGTCCAACGCAAGTTTAGGTGAAAAAAATCCTGGGGCAAATAGTTATATGTTCAATTTCTTAAAGAAGTTTTAAAAATAGCTTATGAGTTTGAAAGATTGTCATAATTTTAGTGATTTTAGAAAATTAGCAAAAAAAAAATTACCATCCCCTATATTTCATTACATTGATGGAGCAGCTGATGATGAGATTACATATGCACGAAATACAAGTGCCTTTGATGATGTAGACTTAGTTCCAAATGTTTTAAGAGGTGTTGAAAACGTTGATCTATCTACAACGATCTTTGGAAAAAAATTAGATTTGCCTTTTTATCTTTCACCAACAGCACTTCAAAGACTTTTTCATTATGACGGTGAAAGAGCTGTTGGAAAAGCTGCCAAAAAATTTAATACTATGTTTGGTGTTTCAGCTTTAGCAACAGTTAGTGTTGAGGAAATTTCATCTATGATTGATACACCAAAAATGTTTCAGTTTTATTTTCACAAAGACAGAGGTTTAAATGATTCCTGTTTAGAACGAGCTAAAGCTGCTAAATTTGATGTAATGGCTTTAACAGTTGATACTATCACAGGAGGGAATCGAGAAAGAGATCTTAGAACTGGATTTACTTCTCCTCCTAAATTAACATTATCAAGTTTATTTAGTTTTGCCACTAAACCTATGTGGGGGATTAACTATTTAACAAAAGGTAAGTTTGAATTGCCTCACCTTCAAGATTTTGTAAAAGAAGGCACAAGTACAAATTCTTCAATAGGAAATTATTTTTCTACAATGTTGGATCAATCTATGAACTGGAAAGATGCTGAAAAACTTTGCTCTCAATGGGGAGGACATTTTGCATTAAAAGGAATAATGAGTGTAGAGGATGCTAAAAAAGCTGTTGATATAGGATGTACAGGTATAATGGTTTCAAATCATGGTGGACGTCAACTTGATGGATCAAGGTCACCTTTTGATCAGCTTGCAGAAATTGTAGATGCTGTTGGAGATAAACTTGATGTTATATGTGAAGGAGGAATTCATAGAGGAACTCACATGCTTAAAGCATTATCTTTAGGAGCAAAAGCATGTTCAGGTGGAAGACTTTACCTTTATGCATTAGCGGCCGCAGGTCAACCAGGTGTTGAGAGAGCTCTTGAATTATATAAATCTGAATTAGTAAGAGATATGAAATTAATGGGTTGTACAAAAATATCAGATCTAAATAGAAATAATTTAAGATTTAGACGATAGTGAGTTTAAAAAATTGCTACAACTTTAATGATTTTAGAAAACTGGCGAAAAAAAAATTGCCTTCCCCTATATTTCACTACATCGATGGTGGTGCTGATGATGAAACAACTCTAAAAAGAAATACAAATTCTTTTGATGATTGTGATCTAGTTCCTAATGTTTTAGCAAGTGTTGGAAAACCTGATTTATCAACAACAATTTTTGGAAAAAAAATAGATATGCCAATATTTTTGTCTCCATGTGCTATGCAAAGACTTTATCACCACGATGGTGATAAAGCCTCAGCTAGAGCAGCTGATAAATTTGGGACATTCTATAGCATGTCTACAATGGCAAATAATACAATAGAGGAGATCTCAAATGTTTCAGGTGGTCCAAAACTATTTCAACTTTATGTTCATAAAGATCAATCTATTACAAATGATTTGATTGATCGTTGCAGAAGATCAGGATTTGATGGAATGTGTTTAACAGTTGATACTTTAGTTGCGGGCAATAGAGAAAGAGATCATCGAACAGGTTTTACAACTCCACCAAAATTGACACTACAAAGTTTGATGAGTTTTGCACTTCATCCAAGTTGGGTGTTAAATTATCTTACTCATGGTAAATTTAAATTAGCAAATGTTGCTACTAAAACTGACAAAGGGACTAATATTGCTAAATCAGTTATTGAATATATTAATGAACAATACGATCCAGCAATGAACTGGAAAGATGCAGAGTATTGTGTTAAAAAATGGAATGGACCATTTGCACTCAAAGGAGTTATGTCGGTTGAAGATGCGAAAAGAGCAATAGACATAGGTTGCACAGCTATAATGATCTCAAACCATGGCGGAAGACAACTTGATGGATCTAGATCTCCCTTTGATCAAATTAAAGCTATTTCCGATGCTGTAGGAGATAAGCTAGAAATTATTCTCGATGGTGGAGTGAGGAGAGGAACACATGTATTAAAAGCCATAGCTGCAGGTGCAAAAGCTTGTAGTTTTGGGAAAATGTTTTTGTTCTCTTTAGCCGCAGGTGGTCAACAAGGTGTTGAACATTTACTTAAAAACATGCACGATGAAATTAACAGAAATATGGTTTTAATGGGATGTAAGAATTTAAAAGAGTTGAATAGTTCAAAATTAATCTATAGAAAATAGAGGGGGTAAAATATGAAACTTGCTAAGAGTCTAGAAAGATTAGGAACTGAGTCTGCATTTACTGTCCTTGCTGAGGCAAAAAAATTGGAAGCTCAAGGAAAACCTATGATACACTTAGGATTGGGACAGCCAGATTTTAAAACTCCAAAACATGTGGTAGAAGCAGCTAAAAAAGCACTGGATGATGGACATCACGGATATGTTATGTCAAATGGTATCCCTGAATGCCGTCAAGCAGTAACTAGATGGATAAAAAGACGTTACAGTGTTGATGTTGACTCTGAAAGAATACTCATCATGCCTGGTGGAAAACCAACAATGCATTATGCCATACAATGTTTTGGTGAGCCAGGTGCAGAAATCATTCATCCCACACCAGCTTTTCCAATTTATGAGTCAATGATAAATTATACAGGTTCCAAAGCCGTTCCTTACGATTTAACAGAAGATAAAGACCTTAAATTTAATCCTGACAAAATTTTATCTTTGATTACAGATAAAACTCGACTGTTAATTTTAATAAATCCTAATAATCCAACAGGAAGTTTTGTTGAAAAAAGAGATATTGATTTTTTAGCTGATGGATTAAAAAAATATCCTCATGTAACAATCTTAAGTGATGAAATTTATAGTAGACAAATTTTTGATAATAAAGAAATGCCATCTTTTTTTCACTATCCAGAATTAAGAGAAAGGTTGATAGTGTTAGAGGGATGGAGCAAAGCATATTCAATGACAGGGTGGAGACTTGGTTGGAGTTTTTGGCCACAACACTTAATCGATCATGTTAATAAATTATTGATTAATAGTGTTTCTTGTGTGAACGCGGCAGCTCAATTTGCTGGAATAGCTGCGCTAGACGGTCCAGATGACTCGATTAATGAAATGATGGAAAAATTTACTCAAAGAAGAGATTTAATTCATAAAGGTTTAAACGATTTACCAGGTGTAGAGTGTAGTCTGCCAGGAGGAGCTTTTTATGCTTTTCCAAAAGTAATAGGTACTGGAATGAATGGCGCAGAGTTTGCTAGAAAAGCGATGCATGAAGCTGGGGTAGCGATTGTACCTGGTTCAGCTTTTGGTGAAACTTGTCAAAATTATGTGAGATTTAGTTTTGCAGCTTCTAGGGATAATATTTCTCAAGCACTAGAAAATATTAAGAAAATGCTAACTAATTAAGATTTATTTTTTTCTAATTCTTTCTATAATATTCTTAAATATGAATGAACAAGTCCAAGCGGAGTTAAAAAAAATGTTAAATGGTAGGTTTTCTACCTCTGAATCTGCTAGAGCTAATTATGCTAGAGGAGAGGATACTTATGATCCAATTTTATCTCAAGCAGTAGTTTTTCCAGAAAATAATGAAGAAGTTTCAAAAATACTTAGATTATGTAATGAGCATAAAATACCTGTTGTTCCATTTGGAACAGGCACTTCTTTAGAGGGTAATGTAGTAGGTAATGAGAATGGTATTACCATTTGTTTGGAGAAAATGAATAAAATTTTAAGTGTTAATGTTGAAGATTTTGATTGTAGAGTTCAAGCTTGCGTGACTAGAGAACAATTGAATGAATATTTAAGAGAGGATGGAGTTTTCTTTCCAATTGATCCAGGAGCAAATGCTGCTCTAGGTGGAATGGCATCAACCTCTGCGTCAGGTACAATGGCAGTAAAGTACGGAACCATGAAAACTGTTATTACAGGTCTTACAGTAGTTTTACCAAGCGGCGATATTATAAAAACTGGTGGCAGAACTAAAAAAACATCTGCAGGCTATAATTTAACAAATCTATTTATTGGATCAGAGGGAACTTTAGGTATTATTACCGAAGTTCATTTAAGGTTATCTCCAATACCCGAGAGTATAATGAGCGCAGTTTGTCATTTTCCCTCTTTGGAGGATGCTGTAATGACGGCTCAACAAGTAATCCAGTATGGTGTGCCAATAGCAAGGATTGAGATGCTTAATAAAGAACAAATGGGCATAAGTATAAATTATTCTAAACTAAAAGATATTAAGGCAGTACCAACTTTATTTTTTGAATTTCATGGATCCGAAAATTCTAATAATGAAAATATAAAAATTGTAGAGGAAATATCAAAAGAAAACAACGGTAGCTCATTTAAGTGGGCTAAAGATTTAGAGGAGAGAAATAAAATTTGGAAAGCTAGGTGGGATGTGTATTATTCTGTTAAAGCTCTAATTAACAATGGTAGAGTTTATTCAACCGATGTATGCGTTCCTATCTCAAAGATTACAGAGTGTGTAAAATACGCAGAAGAGCAAGCAGAAAAATTTGGTGTTAGAGCTCCAATGGTAGGTCATATGGGTGATGGAAATTTTCACGTGATTCTACCTTTTGATCCAGAAAATAAAGAAAGTTATAAAAAAATTAGGTCTTTTAACGATACGCTAATAAAAAAATCACTAGAGCTTAATGGAACTATTACTGGTGAACATGGTGTAGGGCTTCATAAAAAAGAGTATTTACTAGAGCAACATCCTGATAATATTCCAGTTATGAAATCAATTAAAAGAACATTAGATCCAAACAATATCATGAATCCAGGTAAGATATTCGATCTTAACTGATTATCTAAAAAATATTTTATGAAAAAAATTTTGATTACAAGAAAACTTATCAAAGATAGCGAAGACAAAGCTTCAAAAACTTTTGAACCAATATTTAATTCTAATGATGAATTATATTCTCAATCAAAAGTAATAGAAATGAGTAATGGTTGCGATGGATTATTAACCTCACTAACAGATAAGATGGATAAGGAAACAATTGATAAATTGCCAGATACAATTAAAATCATTTCAAACTTTGCAGTCGGTTTTGGTAATATAGATTTAGAAGCAGCTCAAAGGAGAGGTATTGCCGTAACAAATACTCCGGAAGTTTTATCAGATGCTACAGCTGAAATTGGAATATTATTAATTTTAGGTGCCTGTAGAAGAGCAGCTGAAGGGATCGAGTCTGCTAGAGAAGGTGGTTGGAAATGGTCAGCAGACTATCTAATTGGAAAACAATTGACTGGAACAAGACTAGGAATTTTAGGAATGGGAAGAATAGGACAAAAGATTGCAAAAATAGCAAGGTCACTTGGGATGATAATTCACTACCATAATCGATCAAAATTAAGTGATGAGAAAGAACTTGGAGCCATTTACCATAAGGACGTAAAGAGTCTTTTTTCCATTTCCGATGTCTTATCTATCTGTTGTCCAGCAACAAAAGAGACTGAAAACATGATAAACAAAGAAACTGTTGAATTTTTTCCAAAAGGAGCAGTTATCACAAACGTTGCGAGGGGCGATATTGTTGATGATGATGCTCTAATAGATGCGTTAAATAGAAGAAAGATTTATGCAGTTGGATTAGATGTTTATAAAAATGAACCTAATTTAAATCCAGGATATCTTAAAATTAAATCTGCATTTATTTTACCTCATCTAGGAAGTGCCACTAAAGATACTAGAATTGCTATGGCAAACTTAGCGATTGATAATATTGATGAGTTTTTCAAAACAGGAAATTGTAAAAATAAAGTAAATTAATTCTACCACAGATTGTAAAAAATTATATTTCTGCGACATATCAGTTTCTTTTTAGAAAGACTCTAATGTCATTCTATGCTTTAATTATATGAGTTAATTAACTTTAATAGGAGTAATAATGACAAAAGAAAATAAATCATTGAAGGTGAAAACATCTTCAAGACGTAAGTTCTTTAAAACTGCTGCTAAAGCTGGTGCTGTAGCTGCAGCTGCGGTTGCAATGCCAAACATAGCAACTGCTGGCGGTCATAAAACTTTAAAGATGCAAGCTGCATGGCCAAGTGGAGCAAACATCTTTTTTGAAATGGCCGGTGACTACTGCAAAATGGTAGATGAGATGTCTGGAGGTACACTTAAGATTGATCTTCAACCAGTTGGAGCAGTCGTAAAGACTTCAGAAATCGGACAAGCAGTAAGTTCTGGTGTAGTAGATATGGGTCACTGGGTGACTGCATATTGGTATGGTAAAAATCCAGCTGCATCACTATTTGGAACTGGTCCTTCATACGGTATGTCATCTCAAGAAGTAATGGGATGGATGGAGTATGGTGGAGGAAGAAAACTGTATGACGAAACTCTTGCAAAAGTAGGTTTCGATTACATTGGTTTTTTCCATATGCCTATGCCAGCACAGCCTTTTGGTTGGTTCAAAAAGAACGTAACAAAAGTATCTGATGTTAAAGGTATGAAGTACAGAACAGTTGGTCTAGCGACTAACGTTTTGACTGCAATGGGAATGGTAGTTAGACAATTACCAGGTGGTGAAATTCAGCCAGCTATGAAAACTGGTTTGATTGAAGCTGCTGAGTTTAACAACCCAACTTCAGACTCTCAATTTGGTATGCAAGACGTTTCTAAGCACTATCACTTAGGAAGCTTCCACCAATCTCAAGAGATGTTTGAGATTCCAGTTAACAAAAAAACATATAATAGTTTATCACCTGCGCACCAAGCGATATTGAAAAATGCTGCTTATGCTGCAAACAGTGATAACTACTTTAAAGCTTTAGTAAGATACTCAGCTGACCTAGCTAAGTTAATGAATGAGCATAAAGTAAATGTTTACCAAACTTCAGATGAGATTTTGGCTCAACAATTAAAAGGTTGGGACAAAGTAATTGGTGACTTTAATAAGAAAGATCCTTTCTTTAAGAAGGTTGTTGATTCTCAAAAAGCTTATGCGAAGAGAGTAATGAAGTACTTGCTGATGAATCAGCCTAATTACAAGCTTGCATATGAAAATGAGTTTGGTCCAATTGGAAAAGTTAAGATATAATTAACTTTTATAAATTTTAATGAGGGGGCTTCGGCCCCCTTTTTTATTTGATTAATTTAAGACAATTCAATAAGAGTCTATATTTATGATGAGATCTTACATAAAATTCGCTGATCGTTTGAGTGTCTCGATGGGTAAAGCATTCTCGTGGTGTATAGTAATTTTGATGGGCGGAACATGCTATGAAGTTTTTATGGCGTATGCTTTGAATGCCCCAACCTTGTGGAATTTCGATTTTAGTCTTCAGATGTATGGTGCAATTTTTATGATGGCAGGAGCTTATACTTTATGCACCGAAGCGCATGTTAGAGGAGATGTTATATACAGATTATTTTCTCAGAGAACGCAAGCTTGGATAGATGTTGTTTTATATTTTATTTTCTTCTTCCCTGGCGTTATTGCTTTAGCTTTTTATGGTTATGAATATGCAGCATTAGCATGGAAAATTAAAGAAACAAGTTGGAATAGTCCTGCACAAATTCAAATTTATATGGCAAAATCTTTAATACCATTATCTGGAGCACTTTTAACACTTCAAGGAATTGGTGAGGTATTTAGATGTATCATTTGTATTCAAACAGGTAGTTGGCCTGAAAGAGGAACAGAGCGTGATGCTGAGGAAACTGAAAAAGTATTAATGAGAACTTCACAAGAAGGAAACAAAGAAGATGTTATTTAGTCTTACAAATCCAGAAGTAGCAATTATGATGATGGGAATATTTCTATTTGCCGTCTTATTAGGTTTTCCTATTGCTTTCACGTTAATGGCAATGGGTTTAGGTTTTGGATACTACGCATATTTTGATCCGACTAAGATGGAGCATCTGTTTGATAACAGGATATTTCAACTCTTTGTCCAAAATACTTATACTGTAATGGATAACAATGTGTTAACCGCAGTCCCCCTCTTTTTATTTATGGGGTACTTAGTTGAGAGAGCTGGGATTGTTGCAAAGTTATTTTTTGCAATAAGATTAGCATCTCACAAACTTCCAGCTTCAATGGCAGTTGCTGCACTTATTACTTGTGCACTATTTTCAACTGCTACAGGTATCATAGGAGCAGTAGTAACGTTAATGGGTCTTCTCGCTTGGCCAGCAATGATTAAAGCTGGTTATGATAAAAAATTTGCATCTGGAATTATTTGTTCAGGAGGTTGTCTAGGAATTTTAATTCCACCTAGCATTATGTTGATTGTTTATTCTGTAATTGCCCAATTGTCGCCTTTACGATTATTTGCAGCTGCAATTTTCCCAGGATTAATGTTAGCAGGACTTTATATCGGATATGCGGTATTTAGGGCTTGGATGAATCCTTCAATAGCACCAAAACCTGCAGCAGAAGAGATTCCTCCTACTGCAGTAATTATGAAAGAAGTTTTAGTTTCTTTCTTACCTTTATTCTCACTAATAATCTTAGTTTTGGGAACAATACTTGCAGGTATAGCAACCCCAGCAGAGGCAGCCGCTGTTGGTGCATTTGGCTCATTAGTGCTTTCATATTTTTATAAAACACTTAAATGGAAAAATTTTAAAGAGTCAGTTTTTCTTACAGCAAAAACAACAGCCATGATTATGTGGTTGTTCATTGGTTCTTGGACATTTGCCTCAGTATTTTCATACTTGGGTGGTCACGAAGTTTTTGAGCATTTTTTCAAATCTTTAAATTTACAGCCTTGGCAGTTTTTAGTTATTACCCAATTAATTATATTTTTATTAGGCTGGCCCCTAGAATGGACCGAGATATTAATCATATTTGTGCCGATATTTTTACCATTGGTTGAATTTTTTGGAGTTAATCCATATTTTTTTGCAATGTTAATCGCATTAAATTTACAAACCTCATTTCTGACACCCCCCATGGCAATGTCAGCTTATTATTTGAAAGGAGTTCAATCAAGGAATGTTGAACTTATGGAAATTTTTGGAGGGATAATGCCTTTCTTAGGAATTGTAATTTTAGCGATGGTTCTGATGTATTTATTCCCAGGAATAGCACTTTGGTTACCAGAGACATTATTTGCAAATTAATTTTAAATGACAGATATATTTTCTTTAAGTCTTGAGGAACTAGCAAAAAAGATAAAAGATGCCCAACTTACATCAGTTGAAGTTTGTGAAAAATATATTGAACGAATAGATAAATTTGAAAAAGATGTAAAAGCCTGGGCACATTTTGACAAAAAAGTTTTATTAGAAAAAGCAACTGAGGCTGATGATCATAGAAGATCAGGAAAACCAGTAGGACCACTGCATGGAGTGCCAATAGCAGTTAAAGATATTATTGGAACTGTTGATATGCCCACAGAGTGTGGAACTGTAATCAGGAAAGGAAAATCATATTCTCAAAATGCTGAAATAATTGATTTGCTTCATGCATCAGGAGCAATTGTTATGGGCAAAACAGCAACCTCAGAACTTGCCTACTTAGGACCTCCTGAAACAACTAATCCGCACGATAAAGATAGAACACCGGGGGGTTCATCTAGTGGATCAGCAGCTACGGTTGCTTCCTTTATGGCACCAGCCTCTATCGGCTCTCAAACAGGAGGTTCTGTAATTAGACCAGCATCTTATTGTGGTGTTGTTGGTTATAAACCAAGCTATGGACTTATTTCAAGAAACGGAGTTCTAAGAACCTCATACAGCTTAGATCAAATTGGTATGTTTGGACGTAAAGTTGAAGATGTAGCTATGTTAGCAAAGATATTGATAAAGAAAGATAAATATGATCCAGCTACGATTCATTACTCTACAGAAAATATTTTAACTGAAACTAAGAAAGGCCCAATTTTTGAGCCTAAGTTTATTTTTTATAAAACTGATCATTGGAAAATAATTGATAAAAAATCACGAGAGTCTTTTGAATATTTTATTAAATCCTTTAAAAAAAATATTGAGATATTCGATACTCCCTCATATTTTAAGGATATACACAAATATCACCAAATTATTCATGAAACAGACTTAGCAAACAATTTTTCTGTTTATTTTCAAAAATTTAAAAAGAAACTTTCAAAGTATATGCAGGATGCTATTTCAAATGGAAATAAATACACCGCAAAAGAATACGCCGAGGCAATTGATTTTATGAAAAGAAGTTATGAGTCTTACGAAGAAGTATTTGAAGACTATCATGGAGTATTATCGCCATCTAGTCCAGGTGTTGCACCTAAAGGATTAAAGAGTACTGGAACAGCAGAATTTAACAAAGTCTGGTCTTATCTAGGTACCCCTTGCATATCACTGCCTTTACTTGAGGGTGAAAATAATCTACCATTAGGAGTTCAATTAATTGGCAACAAATATGATGATCATAGATTTTTAGGTGTTGCCAATTGGCTTGAAAAGGAGTGTCAGGATTAATTGTATGAATAAAATAACAACAATAATAGGTTTGTCATTTGCTGTCTTCTTTTTAATTGGTCTAGCGACTACTCTTACTAGATCAATGATGATTGGTTTTTTAGATGTAATACCGGTCTATTTGTTAATGGGTGCTGCCATCATAATGATGATTTACGAAGCATTTTTTGATAAAAGTTAATCTATCGTAAATTGAGTAATTCGAAAAAAAATTTTTTTTCTTTTTCCTTATTATTTATTCAGCCAATTTTTATGGCTAGTAATCTTGTTGTAGCTAGAGGTGGTGTCGAGTTTGTACCTCCAATATCATTAGCTTTTTGGAGATGGACACTAGTTTTTTTGATATTATTACCTTTCACATACATAACATTAAAAAAAAATTTAAAGATTATTAAAAAAGAATATAAAAAATTATTCTTTTTAGGCTCAATGGGATGTGGAGTATGTGGAGCCTTTCCATTTTTAGCAGGTGAGACTACAACTGTGACTAATATGGGAATTATTTACACATCTTCGCCCGTGTTCATAATTTTGATTTCATACTTTTTTTTTCATGAAAAAATAAATTTTACAAAAATAATTGGATTAATCGCATGTTTAATAGGAGTTTTTACAATCATTATAAAAGGAGATTTAAATTTATTAATAAATTTACAATTCACAATTGGTGATTTATGGATGTTAGCTGCCGCTATTGGATGGGCATTATATTCAATTTATTTGTTTTACTGGAATTCAGAACTAAAAATTTTTGAAAGATTTACCTTAATCTCATTTTTTGGAGCTTTAAGTTTATTACCATTCTATATAGGTGAGGAAATATTTTATAAACAGACAGTTTTTATGCCTGAATTTTATTTTTGGGTAATCTTTGCTGCTATTTCGCCAGGAATAATTGCTTTTACACTTTACACTGTTGCCCAAAAAAAATTAGGTGCATCTTTAACAGGCTTCACTCTTTACGTTTTTACAGTCTATGGGGCAATTTATGGTTATTTTTTATTTGATGAAAAATTTGAAAATCATCATTTCATCGGAACAATCCTGGTGTTTTTTGGCATATACTTAGCAAAGAAAAAAAATGTTAAAAAAGTTTAGGAATATTTTGTTGTTATTTTTTCAAATAGTTATTTTTGTCTATTTTTTAATCTTAGTTTTTTTATATTTTTATCAGAGAAATTTATTATATCATCCTAATGAAAATAATTATTCTGGTGATCAAATATCAGTCCCTATTGAAAAAGTAAAAATTAAGACGGAGGATAACATTGATTTATTGGGCTGGTTTCATGAAAAAGACTTAGAAAAATATAAAACAGTTTTATTTTTTCACGGAAATGCCGGTTCCCTTGAAAATAGAATTCATAAATTAAACCATTTCCATAAAATGGATGTTAATTTTTTAATAATTGCCTGGAGAGGCTTTAGTGGCAATAAAGGTAAACCATCTGAGGAAGGCCTTTATAAAGATGGAAGAAGTGGAATAAATTGGCTAGTTAAAAAAGGTGTAAAGGAAGAAAATATTGTTATTTATGGCGAGTCATTAGGAACTGGTGTTGCAACTCATTTGTCACAAAATAAAAATTTTGCTGGCGTTGTATTGGAAACTCCTTTTACTTCTATGATTGATGCAGCCAAAACCTTTTATCCGTATGTACCTGTAAGTTTATTATTGAAAGATAAATTTGATAATAAAAGCAAAATTAAGAATATAAATGTTCCAATTTTAATAATGCACGGTGAAGCTGATCAAATTGTTCCATTTTTTATGGGAAAGAAAATGTATGAAAAAGCAAATGTGCCGAAATATTCTTATTTTACAAAATATGACAATCATATGATGGAGTACGATGAAAACCTTGTTAAAGCTCTTAAATCGTTTTTAAAAAGTTTAAATTAAGCCACAATCTTAACAAACATACTTCAAGAAATTAATTTAATAAAAAGATAATGAAAAGATTATTTGTTTTATTTATTGTGTTCTTTGTTTTTATTACCAAACTTTATTCACAAGATGAATTTTTTCAACCAGATGATTTATTTCATATAGATCATATGGATTCTCATAACAAAGAATTTAGCTTATATTTTAAAGGAAGAGAAAAATCTATTTTAGCAAGAGGTGAGAATGAAAATTATATAAATGATTATCCAAAAGATCTTTATATTTATAATCATTTAACAAAGTCCTCTTCACCTCTAATTTCTTATGAGTGGTTTCCTTCGCAAGCCAAATATTTTTTACAAGAATATGATTTTCCAGTGTTTCCAGATGATTTTGCATATTATTTATTAAAAGATGATAAAACATTAGTAATGATTAGCGCTGTGAAAAGTTTAAATGCTAATTTTAAATACGACATTACAAGTAAAAAATTAGAACTTTATCCTACGACCGGTAAATTTGACTTTATAATCTCCTCATTTTCTAAAGATTGCGGTCATTATAAATTTGATGATAATTATAAATGTAATATCTACAAACCTTTGATCTCAAGCAATTTAATCAATTAATTTGAGTAAAAGCCTCAGCAAATTTTTCTGCTTCGAACAACTGTAAGTCATCTTCTTTTTCACCTAAGCCTAGTGCAATAATTGGAATTTCATATTTTTTTGCTAACGCTAACAAAATTCCTCCCTTGGCTGTGCCATCTAATTTTGTCATTACTATACCTGTTATTGGGATAATTTTATTAAATTCCTCAACTTGATTTAATACATTTTGTCCTGATGTTGCATCTAAAACTAAAATAACATTATGAGGTGCGCTGGGATCTATTTTTTTTGTTACATTTGCTATCTTTTGATACTCTTCCATTAAATTTTTTTTATTTTGCAGTCTACCCGCAGTGTCTATCAAAACTTGATCAAAGTTATTTTTAACAGCTTCATCCACGGCCTTAAAAGCAACCGAAGCTGGATCGGCTCCTTGAGATGATTTTACAATTTTAACATCTACTTTAATTGCCCAATTTTCTAGTTGTTCAATTGCTGCGGCACGAAATGTATCTGAAGCTGCAAATATGACTTTACTGCCGTTGTTCTTTAATATCTTTCCTATTTTACCGAGAGTTGTTGTTTTCCCAACACCGTTCACCCCAGAAATTAACGTTGCATTAAGCTTTTCTTTTTTCTGGAAAAAGGATTTATTTTCTAAAGGTCTCATCAAAGAAATTATGTATTCTTTTAAAATAGAGTTTATCTCTTTAGTTAGATCTTTATTTGGATCAATTTTTTTTCTAGAAATTATTTCCTTTATTTCAGAAGCAGCTTCAACTCCCACATCTGATCGAATTAAAAATTCCTCAATTTTATTTAAATTTTCGTCATTAATTTCTTTTTTGACTATTATTTCTTTAAGTCCAGATGTAAACGCTGATGCACTTTTCTTAAATCCGATTTTAAATTTATCAAAGATACCCATTACAGTTTTATATTTATTTTTTTAATATTTGAAACAGGTCCTTTCATGTGAATAGAATCATTTTCATCTATAGAAATTGATAATTTTCCAGTGGCAAACTCTATATCAGTTTTATTTTCTGTAAGATTATTTAATTTACCCGCATATGCTGTAGCACATGCTGCAGTCCCGCAAGCTTTAGTAAGACCAGCTCCTCTCTCCCAAACTTTTACTTTGATCAAATTTTTATTAAAAATTTGCGCAATTGTAACGTTACATTTTTCTGGGAAAATTTCGTGATTTTCTATCTCAGGGCCAATTTTCTCTATATTGAAATCCTCAATCTTTTTAACAAAAAAAATAATATGTGGGTTACCCACATTAATTGCAGTGCCACCTAAGTGCTCATTGTTATTTGTATCAATAATTTTGATATTTAAGTTTTTGGTATCCATTTCTTGTGATAAAGGTATTTCATCCCATTTCAACTTTGCTTTACCAATTTCTGTTGTAACAATTTTTTTCTCTAAAATTTCAGATTTTAATTTTCCAGATAGCGTATTTAAAATTATCGACTTGTTATTTTTTTCATTTGAAATAAAATTTGCAACACATCTAGTTCCATTTCCACATGCTCCAGACTCTCCTCCATCTGAATTAAAAAATCTTAAATTAGCATCTGCAGAACTATCTGGCTCAATAAATATTAGTTGATCACAGCCAATAAAATTTCTGTCACAAATTTTAATTATCTGATCTTTCGTCAAATTGATAATTTTTTCTCTATTATCGATTATCACAAAATCATTACCTAATCCGTCCATTTTAAAAGCTTTGATGTCCATATATAGTTATTTAACTTATTTATTGACTTTTTGAACCTCTATTATAGTTTGTGGCAGTTTCCGCAAAAACATTAAATTTGCGGTGTCTTTGGAAACAAAGAGATCGACACTAGTCAGCGAGGGTTCGCCCACTAGTGCGATTACTGCTGTGTGTAATAAATATGTTTGAAAATTTAACAAATAAATTTGAGGAAGTTTTTTCTTCTCTAAAAAAAGCCCCATCACTCGATGGAAATCAGGTTGATGAGGGATTGAGAGGAATAAGACAAGCTTTGTTAGAAGCTGATGTGTCTCTTGAGGTTGCTAAAGACTTTATTGAAAAAGTTAAACCAAAAGCCTTGGGTCAAGAAATTATTAGATCAACGTCACCTGGTGATATGGTGGTAAAGATTGTCTATGATGAATTAGTTAATCTTTTAGGTGAAAAAAATAATGATGTAAATTTGAATGCAGTACCACCAGTGCCAATGATGCTGGTTGGGTTGCAAGGTTCTGGTAAAACAACAACAACTGCTAAACTTGCAAGATATTTAGAGAATACAAAAAAAAAGAAAGTAATGATGGTCAGTTTAGATATTTACAGACCAGCTGCTCAAGAGCAGTTAAAATCTTTAGGTGAACAAAATAATATATTAACTCTTCCAATAATTGAAGGTCAACAACCTAGTGATATTTGTCAAAGAGCAATTAGTGCAGCAAACTTAAATGGTGCAGATATTATTTTATTCGATACTGCTGGTAGAACACAAATAGATTTACAGATGATGAGTGAAATAAAACAAATTGAAAATACCATCAAACCAGCAGAGACGTTTTTAGTTGCAGACTCGCTTACTGGACAAGTAGCTGCATCAGTTGCAAAAGAATTTAATAATACAGTAAATTTATCTGGAATTATTTTAACAAGAGCAGATGGGGATGCTAGAGGTGGAGCTGCTGTAAGTATGAAATTTGTTTCACAGGTCCCAATCAAATTTTTAGGTATTGGTGAGAAGATTGAAAATCTTGAAGTTTTTCATCCAGATAGAATTGCAAATAGAATTCTTGGGATGGGAGATATTGTTTCTCTTGTTGAAAAAGCAGCTCAAGATCTTGGAGAAGAAAATATAAAAAAAACAGAGGAAAATTTAAAAAAAGGACAGTTTTCAATGCAAGATTATTTAACTCAACTGAGACAAATGAAAAAAATGGGAGGGATCGAAGGTATCATGTCTTTCATGCCAGGAGTTTCAAAAGTTAAATCTCAAATGGATGCAGCTGGTATCGATGAGAGTGTTATTACAAAAAACGAAGCTATAATTTTATCAATGACAAGAAAAGAAAGAGAGAACCCAAAAATAATTGATGGTTCTAGAAAAAAAAGAATTGCTAATGGTTCAGGAACAGATCCAGCCACTATCAATAAATTGTTGAAACAATTTAAAATGATGTCCGAAATGATGAAAAAGATGTCTAAAGGAGATCTGAAAGGTATGTCTAATAAAGGAATACCTCCAGAATTATTTAATCAACTAAAATAAAAAAAGGAGAGTAAATGTTAAAACTAAGATTATCACGAGGCGGCACAAAGAAAAGGCCTGTTTATAAGGTTGTTGTAGCTGACAGTCGATTTGCTAGAGATGGCAGGTTTATAGAAAAAGTAGGTTTTTTTAATCCACTGCTACCAAAGGAAAAAAAGGAAAGAATTGGATTAGAGGCTGAAAGAATAAAATACTGGTTGAGTCAAGGTGCGCAACCTACAACAAGAGTAGCTAGAATTTTAGGTGAGAATGAGCTGATGCCTATGCCTGCTAATGGAAATAATCCACAAAAAGCAATTCCAAAAAAAGATAGAAAAAAAGAAGGTTCTGAAGAGGCTAAAAAGGAAGAAGCTCCAAAAGCAGAGGCTAAAAAGGAAGAAGCTCCAAAAGCAGAGGCTAAAAAGGAAGAAGCTCCAAAAGCAGAGGCTAAAAAGGAAGAAGCTCCAAAAGCAGAGGCTAAAAAGGAAGAAGCTCCAAAAGCAGAGGCTAAAAAGGAAGAAGCTCCAAAAGCAGAGGCTAAAAAGGAAGATAAGAAATAAAGTAAAGGATATTAATGTTGCAAGCCCAAGTATTTACACTTTATCCAGACATTTTTCCTGGACCTTTAGACAAAGGTCTTTATGGGAAAGCGATGGCTAAAAAATTGTGGAGTTTAAATGTGATAAATATTAGAGACGCAGCAACTGATAAACATAAAACTGTTGATGATACACCGTATGGTGGTGGAACAGGAATGTTACTTAAACCTGATGTTTTAGCTAATTCAATCGATCAAAACTTAAATAAAGGAGATAGAATTTTTTATCTTTCACCTAAAGGTAAAATGTTTGATCAAAAGCTCGCTCAGGATTTATCTAAAGAAAAGTCATTTTCTCTAATTTGTGGTCATTTTGAAGGTGTTGATGAGAGAGTTTTGTCTACTAGAAATATTGAGGAATTAAGCATAGGAGATTATGTATTGTCAGGTGGTGAAAGCGCTGCTTTTGTAGTTCTTGACAGTGTACTTAGACTTTTACCCGGAGTTTTAGGTAATGAAAAATCAGCTACTGAGGAAACTTTTGAAAATGGTCTCTTAGAATATCCTCAATTCACAAAACCACAGATTTGGGAGCAAAAATCGGTACCAGACGTGTTATTATCAGGGGATCACGCTAAAATTAAAGACTGGCGTTTATCTCAATCTGAGGCTATAACACGCGTCCGAAGACCAGATTTGTGGCAAAAATATAAAAAAAATTAAATTGTTAAATATTAAAATGAAAACGATTGAAGAAATAAATCAACATAGTGTTAAGAAAATTCTTTCTGAGAAGAAAATTCCTGATTTTTTTCCAGGGGATGTAGTTAAAGTTGGTGTAAGAATAACCGAAGGTAAAAAAGAGAGAATTCAATATTTCGAAGGTGTTTGTATTGCAAAAAAAAGTAGAGATATAAATTCTTCATTTACAGTAAGAAAAATTTCTTTTGGAGAAGGTGTAGAAAGAACTTTCCCATTATTTGGAACAGTCATAGACTCAATTAAAGTAATTCGTTCAGGAAAAGTAAGAAGAGCAAAATTATATTATTTAAGAGATAGAACAGGTAAATCAGCGAGGATTGCAGAAAAAATTAGAAAAAAAATTGGTATAGATGTTGATGTAAAACCTGAAACAGTTACTGAAGAAAATTTAGCATCAGTTGCTCCAGAGCCAGAAGCTATAAAAGAGGAAGCTCCTAAAGCAGAAGTTCAGAAGAAAACAGAAAGCTTAACAGAAAAAAAATAACTTTTTTTTCAATGTCTAATACACTTTACGATAAAATTTGGAATGACCACTTGGTTGATCAACAAGTTGATGGTACAGCCTTACTTTTTGTAGATAGGCATCTTGTTCATGAAGTAACCAGCCCACAGGCATTTGAAGGTCTTAGAAACTCAAAAAGAAAAGTAAGACATCCAAATTTGACTTTAGCAGTAGCAGATCATAATGTTCCAACAACTGATAGAACTAATGGAATTGCTGATCAAGAGTCCAAAATTCAAGTTGATACTCTAGAAAATAATTGTAAAGAATTTGGTATTCAACTTTTTGGAATGAATGATAAGAGACAAGGTATTGTTCATATTATTGGTCCAGAGCAAGGTTTTACTCAACCAGGTACAGTGATTGTATGTGGAGATAGTCACACGGCGACCCATGGTGCTTTTGGGGCTTTAGCATTTGGAATTGGAACATCAGAAGTAGAGCATGTATTAGCAACACAAACATTGGTTCAAAAAAAAGCAAAAAATTTTAGAATAAATGTGAATGGAAAACTTCCATTAGGAGTTACTTCAAAAGATGTGATTTTACAAATAATTGGAAAAATAGGAACTGCTGGCGGTACTGGATGTGTTGTTGAATATGCTGGTGATTTAATTAGATCTTTAAGTGTTGAACAAAGAATGACTATATGTAACATGACTATTGAAGGTGGAGCTCGAGCAGGATTAATAGCACCAGACGAAAAAATATTTAAATATTTAGATGGAAAACCAATGTCACCAAAAGGTGAAAAATGGGACAAAGCTCTTGAATATTGGAAAAATTTAAAATCAGACGATAATGCAACATTTGACAAAGAAATTAGTTTAGAAGCCAAAGAAATTTTGCCAATGATAACTTGGGGAACTTCACCTCAAGATGTTATTACAATTGATGGTAAAGTTCCAAATCCAAATTCTGAGAAAGATGAAGATAAAAAGAATTCAATAGAAAGAGCTTTAAAATATATGGGTCTAAAGCCAGATATGGCAGCTAGAGACATAAAAATAGATAAGGTTTTTATTGGTAGCTGTACTAATGGGAGAATAGAGGATTTAAGAGAAGCAGCAAAAATTTTAAAAGATAAAAAAATTGCCTCGCACGTTCATGCAATGGTAGTACCAGGATCTGGATTAGTTAAAGAGCAAGCTGAACAGGAAGGTTTAGATAAAATTTTTGTTAATTCAGGATTTGAATGGAGAGAACCTGGTTGTTCAATGTGTTTGGCAATGAATGCAGATAAATTAAAGCCGGAGGAGAGATGTGCCTCAACTTCAAATAGAAATTTTGAAGGAAGACAAGGCAGAGGTGGCAGAACTCACCTTGTAAGTCCAGGAATGGCAGCTGCAGCTGCAATTTCAGGAAATTTAGATGATGTAAGAAAGTATCAAAACTAATGCAAAAATTTACAACATTAAAAAGTATTCCTGCATATTTACCAATAGTAAATATTGATACAGATATGATCATTCCAAAACAATTTCTAAAAACAATTAAAAGAACAGGCCTTGGCAAAAATTTATTTTATGAAATGAGATATGATGAAAAAGGTAGTGTTATTAATGATTTTATTTTAAATCAAAGTCCTTTTAATAATTCGAAAATATTAATTGCAGGAAAGAATTTTGGTTGTGGATCATCTAGAGAACATGCTCCGTGGGCATTATTAGATTTTGGTATCACTTGCGTTATCAGTTCTAGTTTTGCTGATATTTTTTTTAGTAATTGTTTTAAAAATGGAATTTTACCTATTGTTCTTGATGAAGAGAAAATTAAAGAGTTATCAGAGTATGCAAATAGGAAAGAAGAAATTTCAATTGATTTGAGTGAGGAAAAAATAATCTATGGAAATAATGAGATAAAATTTAACGTAGACTCTTTTAAAAAAAAATGTCTTCTTGAAGGACTTGATGATATCGCGTTATCTTTAAAAAAATCCGATAAAATTGAAAATTTTGAAAAAAATTTAAAGAATCAAAAACCATGGGTAATTAATGATTAAAGTAAAAAAAAGAAAAATATTATTACTCCCTGGTGATGGAATTGGGCCTGAAGTCATAGGTGAAGTAAAAAAAATAATTAATTGGTTTAATGATAAAAAATCTCTAGATTTTGAAATAGATGAGGATCTAGCAGGCGGGTGTTCTTACGACAAATATGGTACCCCAATTACTGATGAAGTTTTTTATAAAGCATTAGAGAGCGCAGTAGTTATGTTAGGCGCTGTAGGTGGACCTAAATGGGATAATGTTGAGTTTTCAAAAAAACCTGAGAGAGCACTTTTAAAATTAAGAAAAGAGTTAAAGCTTTTTGCAAATCTAAGGCCTGCAATATGTTTTAAACAGTTAGTTGATGCATCAACTCTTAAACCAGAAATCGTTTCTGGTTTAGATATTATGATTGTAAGAGAATTAACAGGAGGAATATATTTTGGAGAACCAAGGGGAATCAAACCTATAGAAAACGGTGAAAGAAAAGGAATTAATACTCACACTTATACAAGCAGTGAGATAATTAGAGTAGCAAGAATTGCTTTTGATTTAGCAAAAAAAAGATCTAATAAAGTTACTTCATGTGAAAAATCAAATGTGATGGAAGCGGGTCAACTTTGGAAAGAAGAAGTTCAAGCTTTACATGATAAAGAATATAAAGATGTAGGATTAAGTCATATGCTTGCTGATAATTGTGCAATGCAACTACTTAGAAATCCAAAACAATTCGATGTTATAGTAACAGATAATTTGTTTGGAGATATGTTATCAGATCAAGCATCTATGTTGACAGGCTCATTAGGTCTTTTACCTTCCGCATCATTGGGAGCAAAAAATAAAGATGGTGAGATGAGAGCCATGTATGAACCTATCCATGGATCTGCACCGGATATTACTGGAAAAGGTATCGCAAATCCTATCGCAACAATATTGAGTTTTGCTATGGCTTTAAGGTATTCTTTAGATTTAGATAAAGAGGCTGAAGCACTAGAAAAAGCAGTACAAGACGTACTAAATGATGGATTGAGAACGAAAGATATTTTATCCAATGGAACGAAGGAAGTTTCCACATCCCAAATGGGTGATGCGATAATTTCAAAATTGCAATAATCAATTAATTATTTTAAACTAATTTTATGCCAAGCTATACAGCCCCTGTAGAAGATATGATGTTTCTTTTTGAAAAATTGAGAAACAATAAGAATTATAATGAATTAGAAAAATATAAAGATGTAAGCCCAGATCTTGTAAAAGATATTTTGCAGGAAGCAGCAAAGATAAATCAAAATCTTATATTGCCACTTGCAAAAGCTGGAGACGAAAATCCAGCAGTTTTAGAAAATGGGGTCGTTCGAACTCCTCCTGGTTACAAGGAAGCATATACAAAATATATTGAGGATGGATGGACATCATTATCTTGTGATCCAAAATATGGAGGACAAGGAATGCCAAAAACAGTAAGCGCTTTTTTTGATGAGATGTTATCCTCAGCTAGTCTTTCATTTAAACTTTATAGTGAACTTAGTATTGGTGCGTATAATTGTATAAATCATCATGCTACAGACGATATTAAGAATAAATATTTACCAAAAATAGTTGAAGGTAAATGGAGCGGTACAATGTGCTTAACAGAGCCGGTGTGTGGAACTGACCTAGGTTTACTTAAAACTAAAGCAAAAAAACAATCTGATGGAACTTATAAATTAACTGGTCAAAAAATCTTTATTACTTCTGGCGATCATGATCTTACTGAAAATATAATTCATTTAGTTTTAGCAAGAGCTGATGATTCTCCTGATGGAACAAAAGGAATAAGTTTATTTTTAGTACCTAAATTTATTGTTAAAGATGATGGAACTATAGGACCTAGAAATGGAATTTCAACAGGATCCATAGAAACTAAGATGGGTATAAAAGGATCAGCTACTTGCGTTTTAAATTTTGATGACGCCACTGGATATATGATTGGTGATAAAGAAAAAGGTTTGAGTGCTATGTTTACGATGATGAACCTTGAGAGAATAGTTGTTGGTATTCAAGGACTAGGTATTTCAGAAATTGCTTACCAAAACTCTCTATCATATGCAAAAGAAAGAAAACAAGGAAAAACAAATAAGACGAAATCAAAAAATGGAGCTGATTTAATTATTGAACATGCAGATATTAGAAGAACATTATTAAATATGAAATCAATTATAGAAGGTGAGAGAGCTTTATGTTTCTGGTTATCTCAACAGACTGAAGTTAGTTTGTATCATCCAAATGAAAAAGTTCGTCAAGAGGCGTCTGATTATGTTTCTCTGATGACTCCTGTGGTTAAATCATTATTTACAGACTTGGCAATGGAAATAACCAGTGATGCAATGCAAATTTATGGAGGCTATGGGTATACAAAAGATCAGGGAATAGAACAATTATATAGAGATAACAGAATTACACCCATATATGAGGGGACTAATTCAGTTCAAGCTGCTGATCTAGTTTTTAGAAAATTATCAAATAAAAACGGGAGTATAATCAATAAGTTTTTAGACAAGGTAAAATCTGAATGTAATTCTAACAATGAAAAAATTAAACCATTTGTATCAGAATTTAATAATCATCTGAGTGTATTGAAAAAATTTAGTGATTGGATGATGGATAGAGCAAAAACAGAAAAAGATGATGTGAGTGCAGCTGCAAACGATTATTTAAAAACTTTAGGTTATGTGTCTATTGCGTATGCATGGATTAAGGTTTTAGAGGTAAGCTTCGAAGATTATAATGAAAATAAAAACTTCTATGATGATAAAATAAATACTGCAAGATTTTACTTTGACAAAGTATTACCAAGGGTTGAACAACATTATAAGTCAGGTACCTCTGGTAGTTCAAATTTAATGAATTTCAGATTTAACTAAAATGAGTCATTACGACACTAATTTGGATAAAAATAACGCAAATTATGTTCCTTTAACTCCTCTGACTTTCCTAAAAAGAGCTAAAGAAATTTATCCAAATTATGAAGCAGTTATTTATGAGGACCGTAAATATACTTGGGATCAGGTTTATAAAAGGACAGTTAAATTTGCTAGTGCACTTAATAAAATTGGTGTTGGAAAAGGCGATACAGTTTCTTTTTTGGCTTTTAATACTCCTGAAATTTTTGAAGGTCATTATTCAGTGCCAATGACAGGAGCAGTGTTAAATACTATCAATATTAGACTAGATGCTAAAACAATCGCTTATATTTTAGATCACAGTGAAGCAAAAGTATTAGTTGTTGATAGACAACTTCATGTAGAGGTTAAAAAGGCCTTAAGAACCATAAAAAAAAAAATTATAATAATCGATATTAATGACAAATTTGCAGATCAATCTAAGTGTGAGAAAATCGGTGAATTAGAATATGAAAGTTTTTTGAATACTGGTGATGAAAATTATGATTGGAAAATGCCAGAGGATGAATGGCAAGCAATTTCATTGAGTTATACATCTGGTACTACAGGAAATCCAAAGGGTGTTGTCTATCATCACAGGGGATCATACTTAATGTCTACTGGAAGTGCAGTTGCTTGGAATATGCCAAATAGATTAAATTTTTTAACTATTGTTCCAATGTTTCATTGTAATGGTTGGGGTTACCCATGGACTATACCTATGTTAAATGGAAGGACTATATGTTTAAGAAATATTGATGTTAAAAAAATATTTGAATTAATTGATAAATATGATGTTACTCATTTTGGTGGAGCACCAATTGTACTGAATATGATTACTGGCGCGCCTGAGACTGATAGAAAAAAATTAAAACAAAAAGTTTATGTGCTCACTGCTGGAGCACCACCACCAAGTATCATATTTAAAAAAATGAATGAGCTAGGTTTTGAAGTGATGCATGTTTATGGATTAACAGAAACTTATGGACATGTTACTCAATGTGCTTGGAATGATGCTTGGAATCAATTTGATGAAGAGAAACAAAATGAAATTAAAGCAAGACAAGGAGTAAGGTATCCAAACACTGAGGGTATAGCAGTTATGAACCCAGAAACAATGAGAGAAGTACCTAAAGATGGAAAAACAATCGGAGAAATCATGATCAAAGGAAATATTGTCATGAAGGGATATTTTAAAGATAAAGATGCAACATCCAAAGCTATGAATGGTGGGTGGTTTCATTCTGGAGATTTAGCTGTAATGCATCCTGATGGATATGTTAAAATTCAAGACAGGTCTAAAGACATTATAATCTCAGGAGGTGAAAATATATCTTCGATTGAAATAGAGAATACTTTAGCAAAACATCCTTCAGTATCTATCGCAGCAGTAGTGGCTAAGCCAGATGATAAATGGGGCGAAGTACCTTGTGCCTTTATTGAAACGGTTAAAGACAAACCTGTAACAGAAAAAGAACTAATAAGTTTTTGCAAAGAAACTCTTGCTGGATTTAAGGTTCCAAAACAAGTAGTTTTTTGTGATTTACCCAAAACTTCAACTGGTAAAATTCAGAAGTTTGAGCTTAGAAAAAAATTTTAGGTAAATAATTGATATTCCAAATAGAAAATAAAAATATTCATGCATCTGATGCAGGCCAAGGAATAGATCCTCAGAAAGAAACCATTGTATTTTTGCATGGTAGTGGACTTTCACATATAGTTTGGTCTCTTACTGAACAATTTTTTTCAAATAAAAATTTTAATGTATTATCAGTAGATTTACCTGGACATGGAAATTCAGAAGGGCCTTGTTTAGATAGTATTGAAAAAATTGCTGATTGGTTAGAAAAATTATTCAAAAAATTAAATTTAAAAAACCTTATTTTGATTGGCCATTCTCAAGGTTGTTTAGAGATACTTGAGTATGCTTTCAAATACAAAGAAAGATTAAAGAAATTAGTTTTTATTGGAGGTTCAAACAAAATGCCTGTTCATCCTGATTTAATAGACTTAGCACAAAATGGAGACTCTGACGCTGTAAAATTAATGATGAAATGGGGTTATGAGGGTTCAAAAAAATTTATAGGTGGAAATCCGGTAGAAAAAATAATTCAGTCACCGAGAGATATAAGTGAAATATTAGCAGTCGATTTAAAAGCATGTAATAATTATTCTAATGGTTCTGAGGCTGCAAAAACAATAAACTTGCCTACGTTACTAATTTTGGGAGAATTAGATAAGATGGTTAATTTAGAAGTAGGAAAAAAATTTTCAGATTTATTAGAAAATTCTAAGACACATGTAATTAATGGATGTGGGCATATGATTATGATTGAAAAAGCTTTCGAAATGCGAGAAAAGATCCTTAAATTTTTAAATTCATGAAAAATTACCCAATTACAAAATCAAGGAGAATAAGAAGTACTCCTTATACTTCAAGAATAGAAAAACAAGGTGTTACAGCATATACAGTTTACAATCATATGTTGTTGCCTGCTGCATTCGGATCTATAGAAGATTCATGCAATCATCTAAAAAAAGAAGTTCAAGTTTGGGATGTGGCAGCTGAAAGACAAGTAGAAATTTCTGGAAAAGATGCTGCAAAACTTGTTCAGTTAATGACTAGTAGAGATTTATCGAAGTCAAAAATAGGAAGATGTTATTATTGTCCAATTATTGATGATAATGGGAACTTAGTAAATGATCCTGTAATTTTAAAATTAGCTGAAGATAGATGGTGGATATCTATTGCCGACTCAGATGTTATTTTTTTTGCAAAAGGTCTTGCATCTGGGAATAATTTTAAAGTCCAAATTTTTGAACCTAATGTTGATATAATTGCAATACAAGGACCAAAATCATTTAGTTTAATGGAAAAAGTTTTTGGAAAAAAAATAAATGAATTAAAATTTTTTGGTTTTGATTATTTTGATTTTAGAGGTGTTAAACATTTAATTGCTAGATCTGGTTGGTCTAAACAAGGAGGATTTGAAGTTTATGTAGAAAACACTCAATCTGGCTTGGATCTTTATGATTATTTCTTTGAAATAGGGGAAGAATTTAATCTAAAACCTGGTTGTCCAAATCTTATAGAAAGAATCGAAAGTGGCCTTCTATCCTACGGAAATGACTTTGATAATAATGACAATCCCTTTGAATGTGGCTTTGATAAATATGTTAATTTAGATTCTGAAGTATCTTTTTTAGGTAAGGAAAAATTAAAGAAAATTAAAAAAGACGGTATAAAAAGAAGACTAATGGGAGTTCATATCGATACTGATAAAATTAATTTAACCAAATCTTTAAAACTTAAAGATGAAAAAGGAAATTTTATTGGGGATTTAAGATCAGCTTGTTATTCGCCACATTTTAGAAAAGTTATAGGAATAGCAATGATAAATGAGCCTTATTGCAAAGCATCCACAACGGGAATGTTAGAAATTGAGGGAAATTCCTTTACTGTAAAAGTTTGCGATTTGCCTTTCATCTAGTATAAAACTTACATCATGAATATTGCAATTGTAGGAGCAACAGGAAATGTTGGAAGAAAAACTTTAGAAGTTCTTGAAAAAAAGGAACTATCTATTGATAAACTGTATTTAGTTGCCTCACCTAAGAGTGTTGGTAAAAGAATTAGTTTTAAGGGTAAAGAATATGAAGTTTTTAATTTAGAAAATTTTGATTTCTCGAGAGTAAAAATCGCCTTTTTTGCAGCTGGAGGAAAAATTTCAGAAAAATTTGCAGAAAAAGCAGCAAAGCATTGTATAGTCATTGATAATTCAAGCTTCTACAGAATGGATCCAGACGTTCCATTAATTGTTCCACAAGTTAACTCAAATCATTTAGATCAAATAAAAAAAAATATTATTGCCAATCCAAATTGTTCAACAGCACAATTGGTGATTGCTTTAAAACCTTTGCACGACCTTTTTGTAATTAAAAGAATAGTTGTTTCCACATACCAATCAGTTTCAGGTGGTGGTAAAGCACCAATGGATGAATTGATCGAACAAACTAAATTAGTTTTAGATGGCAAAGATGTAAAATCTAAAAATTTTACAAAACAAATAGCTTTTAATGCTATTCCGCATATAGATGTATTTTCAGATAATGGTTATACAAAAGAAGAATTAAAAATGACTAATGAAACAAAAAAAATTTTAGATAGTAAAATTGATCTAACAGCAACATGTGTAAGGTTACCTATTTCTGTTTCACATTCAGAATCAGTAAATTTACAATTTGAAAAGCCCTTTTCTCTCGAAAAGATTAAAGAGGCATTAAATAATTTTGAGGGATGTAAAGTAGTTGATGAGAGAGTTGATGGTGGATATTCAACTCCATTAGAAGCAGAAGGTAAAGATGAAACATTTATATCAAGAATTCGAGAGGACAAGACTATTAAGAATGGATTAAATTTGTGGATTGTTTCTGATAATCTTTTAAGAGGCGCGGCTTTGAATGCTGTAGAAATTGCTGAAACATTAATTAAAAATAATTTTTATGGAAAATAAAGCACCATTATCTCCACATATTCAAATTTATAAATGGCACATTTCATCGTTAGTATCTATATCTCATAGAATTACAGGAATTATAAATATAATTGCAATTACATTTATTTGCTTGTTAGTTTCATTAATTGTTATTGGTGAAAGTAATTATGAAATCATAAATTTATTTTTAACTTCATTAATTGGTAAATTTTTTATTTTAGGACTTACATGGTCTTTTTCTTTTCAAATTTTAAGTGAGATAAGACATTTGATTATGGATTTGGGCTATGGATTTCAACTTAGAACGACAAAGATAACTGGGTTGATTGTAATATTTGGATCGATAATTTTAACAGTAGCTTTCTATTTAATTGGAAAAAATTTTTTTTAAAATGATAAATGCAACTAAAAAATGGATTTTTCTCAAAGTCAGTGGAGCAACATTAGTTCCATTAATGATATGGTTTATCCTAAATTTTATTACAATTTATGATCAAGCCTACTTTGTTTTTATAAATTTTTTTACAGGTCCGTTATCAAAGTTTTTATTTAGTTTATTCATTATTAATGCTTATTTTTTCTCAGCACTAAGTATTAGCGAGGTTTTTGAGGATTATATTAAAAATGATCAAATCAAAAATGTCGCAAACAGACTTTTGTATGCATCGTCAGTGGTAATTCCACTAATTACAATTATATTAATATCTAGGTTATGAGTTCTTATAAAATTATAGATCATGAATATGATGTTGTTGTTTTAGGTGCTGGTGGCTCAGGTTTAAGAGCTGCGGTTGGTTTAAGTGAAGCAGGACTAAAGACAGCATGTATTTCAAAAGTTTTTCCTACCAGAAGTCATACTTCTGCTGCACAAGGGGGTATTTCAGCTGCCCTTGGTAATATGGGTGAGGATGATTGGCGTTGGCACATGTATGATACAGTAAAAGGTGCAGATTGGTTAGGAGATCAAGATAGTATTGAATATCTTTGTAAAGAAGCGCCTAAAGCAGTTATCGAATTAGAGAAATATGGAGTACCTTTTAGTAGAACAGAGGATGGAAAAATTTATCAAAGACCATTTGGTGGTATGACTAAAAATTATGGTAATGGAATTGTACAAAGAACTTGTGCTGCTGCTGATAGAACTGGTCATGCAATTTTACATACTTTGTATGGACAAGCGCTAAAACATAAAACAGAATTTTTTATTGAATATTTTGCATTAGATCTATTAATGAAAGACGGTGCTTGCAAGGGACTAATTGCTTGGAATT
This sequence comes from uncultured Pelagibacteraceae bacterium, assembly GCA_902566365.1. Taxonomy (GTDB): domain Bacteria; phylum Pseudomonadota; class Alphaproteobacteria; order Pelagibacterales; family Pelagibacteraceae; genus Pelagibacter. Next base: position 37,937 of record CACFIH010000001.1, on the reverse strand, counting down.
TAAATGATGGAACCATTCATAGATTTAGAGCTCACACTGTAATTATTGCTACAGGTGGTTATGGTAAAGTTTATTATTCAGCAACATCTGCTCATACTTGTACTGGAGATGGTAATGCAATGGTTTTAAGAGCAGGATTACCTTTACAAGACATGGAATTTGTTCAATTTCATCCAACAGGGATTTATGGACATGGCACATTAATAACAGAAGGTGCAAGAGGTGAAGGAGGATATTTAACAAATTCCAAGGGTGAAAGGTTTATGGAGAGATATGCACCAAAAGCAAAAGACTTAGCATCGAGAGATGTGGTAAGCAGATCAATGTCGATAGAAATTAATGAAGGACGAGGTGTTGGAAAAGATCAAGACCATGTTCACTTAAATTTAAGTCATTTAGATAAAGATATTATTGAGAGTAGATTACCGGGTATAACTGATGCAGCAAGATTATTTGCAAACGTAGATGTTACAAAAGAACCAATTCCAGTTGTACCGACTGTCCATTATAATATGGGAGGTATTCCAACAAACTATAAAGCGGAAGTTTTAACAGTAAACGGTTCAGAAAAAACTGTACCAGGATTGATGGCAATTGGAGAGGCAGCTTGTGTTTCAGTTCATGGTGCAAATAGACTTGGTTCAAATTCATTAATTGATCTAGTTGTTTTTGGAAGAGCAGCAGCCAAAAGAGCTGCAGAACTTATTAAGCCAGGAACACCACATGAGGAAATAAGTGAAACAGAAACTCAGAAATGTTTAGATCGTTTTGATAAAATTAGAAATTCTAACGGAGAAGTTGGAACTGCAGAATTAAGACTTTCAATGCAAAAAACAATGCAGTCTAAATGTGCAGTTTTTAGAACCGAAAAAACTCTTAAAGAGGGTGTTGATGAGATTAGAAAAACTTATGGTGGTTTAGATAATTTATCTGTAAAAGATAAATCGTTAATATTCAATACTGATTTAGTGGAAACCCTAGAATTTGATAATTTAATTAGACAAGCTGTTGTTACTGTTGACTCTGCATATAATAGAAAAGAAAGTCGTGGAGCACATGCAAGAGAAGATTTTCCTAAGAGAGATGATGAAAAATTTATGCAGCATACACTTGCTTGGTGTGATGGTAAGAACACTAAAATAAGCTATAGAGAGGTTCATAAATCTACTTTAACCAATGAAGTTCAATATTTTCCACCACAGGAAAGAGTTTATTAATGGCTCAAATCAATTTACCTGAAAATTCTAAAGTAAAAAAAGGTAAATATTTTAAAGATCAAACTGGCTCAAAAAATTTAAGGAAAGTAAATATATATAGATGGGATCCATCTTCTGGAGAAAATCCCAGAATAGATACATATGAAGTTGATATGAGCAATTGTTCATCTAAAGTATTAGATATTTTAAATAAGATTAAAAATGAAATAGATCCTACATTAGCATATAGAAGATCATGTGCACATGGAGTTTGTGGTTCTTGTGCAATGAATATGGATGGCAAAAATGGTTTAGCTTGTACCACTCCACACGCTGAAATAGATGGTGATATTAATATTTATCCATTACCTCATTTAAAAGTTAAAAAAGATTTAATTGGTGATTTAGATGGTTTGTACAAACAATATCAATCAATTGAACCTTGGTTAAAATCAAATTCCAAATCAGAAACTAAAGAAATATTTCAATCAAAAAAAGATAGAGCAAAATTAGATGGTGCATACGAATGTATTATGTGTGCCTGCTGCTCAACATCATGCCCTAGCTACTGGTGGAATGGGGATAAATATTTAGGTCCGGCGGTATTACTTCAAGCGTACAGATGGATTATAGATAGCAGAGATGAAGAAAGGCAAACAAGATTAAAAAAGGTTGCAGATGAACTTAAGTTGTATCGTTGCCATACAATTCTTAACTGTACAAGTGCATGTCCAAAAGGTTTAAATCCTGCAAAAGCTATAGCTGAGATAAAAAAAATGTTAGCAACGGCTAATATATAAACAATAGACTAACAAGAATTTTTACTCTAAAAGATCGTATTCATGAAATTAATTGAACATTTTGTAGGTGGAAAAATAATTCCTGGAACTTCTGACAAAAAAGGTAAAGTATTTAATCCTGCAACTGGAGAACAGGAAAAAGAAGTAAGATTAGCTTCTAAATCTGATTTAGATCAAGCAGTTCTAATTGCAAAAAAAGCCTTTGATGAGTGGTCATTAAAACCTTCTCTCCAAAGAGCAAGAATATTGTTTAAATTTAAAGAGTTAATAGAAAAAAATTCAGATGAACTGACACAGTTAATTGTTGCAGAACATGGTAAAGTTTATGAAGATGCAAAAGGATCTTTAACTAGAGGACTTGAAGTTGTTGAATTTGCATGTGGTATTCCGCATTTACTTAAAGGAGAATTTTCAGAAAATGTTGGAACTAACGTTGATAGTTGGTCAATAAGACAACCTTTAGGAGTTGTTGCAGGGATTACACCATTTAATTTTCCAGCAATGGTTCCAATGTGGATGTTTCCTATAGCTATTGCATGTGGAAATACTTTTATATTAAAACCTTCTGAAAAAGATCCATCGTGTTCAATAAGATTAGCAGAACTTTTAAAAGAAGCAGGTTTACCAGACGGTGTTTTTAATGTTTTAAACGGAGACAAGGAAACTGTAGATGCAATTCTTACAAATAGGGATATTAAGGCGGTAAGTTTCGTTGGTTCGACACCTATTGCAAAATATATATATGAAAATTCTGCAAAAAATGAAAAAAGAGTTCAAGCTTTAGGTGGCGCAAAAAACCATCTAGTAGTAATGCCTGATTGTGATTTAGATGGTGCTGTAAACGGCTTAATGGGAGCTGCTTACGGGTCAGCAGGTGAAAGGTGTATGGCTCAATCGGTTGCAGTTGCAGTTGGAGATATTGGAGACGAATTAGTATCAAGATTATCTAAAAAAGCAGAGGCTTTAAAAGTTGGTCCTGGAATGGATAAAAATTCTGAAATGGGGCCTCTAGTAACCAAAGAGCATTTAGAAAAAGTTAAAGGTTATGTCGATTTAGGAGTAAAGGAAGGAGCAAAATTATTGGTTGATGGAAGAAATTTAAAATTACAAGGATATGAAAATGGATTTTATATCGGTGGTTGTTTGTTTGACCATGTAAAAAAAGAAATGAGAATTTATAAAGAGGAAATATTTGGACCTGTTTTATCTGTTGTTAGAGTAAAGACTTTTGAGGAAGCTGCAAAATTAATAAATGATCACGAATATGGAAATGGAGTTAGTATTTATACTAGAGACGGTGATGCTGGAAGAACGTTTGCCAGCAAAATTCAAGTTGGCATGGTTGGAATAAATGTTCCAATACCAGTTCCAATGGCTTTCCATAGTTTTGGAGGCTGGAAAAGATCTTTATTTGGTGACAGTGCTATGCATGGCATGGAAGGTATAAAATTTTATACTAAATTAAAAACTATAACTTCAAGGTGGCCTTCTGGAATTCGTTCAAATGCCGAATTCGTGATGCCAACAATGAAATAAAGGAGAAAATGAGCAAGATATCTTTAATTGGGGCAGGCCAAATTGGTGGAACTCTCGCACACTTAATTGGAATAAAAGAATTAGTTAATGAAGTCGTTTTATTTGATGTAGCTAGTGGGATAGCTAAAGGCAAAGCCCTAGATATTGTTCAATCATCATCAGTTGATGGTTTCAATGTGAAGTTTTCAGGAACTGATGATTACAAAGATATAAAAGGTTCAGATGTAATTATTATCACAGCTGGGGTACCAAGAAAACCTGGAATGAGTAGAGACGATCTACTTGGAATAAATTTAAAAATAATCAAACAAGTTGCTGAGGGAATAAAACAAAATGCTCCTGATGCATTTGTGATATGTATTACCAATCCATTAGATGTAATGGTAATGGCGTTTCAAAAATTTTCAGGTCTTTCACCAAATAAAGTTGTTGGAATGGCCGGTATATTAGATAGTTCTAGATTTAAATTATTTTTGTCTGAGGAATTTAATGTTCCAGTAAGAGAAATAGAGGCAATGGTAATGGGTGGACATGGTGATACAATGGTTCCTTTACCAAGATTTACAAAAGTTTCTGGAAGATCTTTGTTAGATTTGGTTAAAGAAGGAAAAATTTCTCAAGAAAGATTAGAGGAAATAAATCAAAGAACAAGAGATGGTGGAGCAGAAATTGTAAAATTTTTGGAAAAAGGTTCAGCTTTCTATGCGCCAGCAGCTTCAGGAGTTGAGATGGCTAAAGCTTACTTAAAAGATGAAAAAAAAATACTTCCGTGTGCTGCTTACTTAAATGGTGAGTACGGAATAAAAGACATTTATGCTGGTGTTCCAATTATTGTAGGTAAAAATGGTGTTGAAAAAATTGAAGAAATAAGTCTAGATGAGAAAGAAAAATTTGAATTTTTTCACTCAGTTGAGGCTGTTAAAAAACTTTGGGAAGCAGCATCTAAAATAGATCCAGATTTAGCCAAATAATGAATATACACGAGCATCAAGCTAAACAAATTTTAAAACAATTTGGTGCAGCGGTACCGGAGGGAGTGTTTGGTTTTACTGTTGAAGAACTTTTAGAAAAATGTAAATCGTTAAAAACTGATAAATATGTTTTGAAGGCACAAATTCATGCTGGGGGCAGAGGAAAAGCTGGTGGTGTAAAAATTTTAGATAATTTAAGTGAACTTGAGAAATCAGCTAAAGAGCTTTTAGGAAAAAAATTAATTACTCACCAAACAGGACCAGAAGGAAGAGAAGTAAAAAGACTTTATGTTGAAGAATCATCAAACATTGAAAAGGAATTTTATCTTTCTTGTCTAGTCGATAGAGCTACGTCAAAAATTGCATTTATTACAAGTGATCAAGGTGGAATGGATATTGAGGAAGTAGCTGCTAAATCTCCAAATAAAATTTTAACAACTAAAGTTGAATTAAATGAGGAAATTTCAAATGAAGAGTGTGAAAAGATTATCAGAATTTTTAACCTAGAGGGTAATTCTAAAAATGAGGCAATTTATTTAATAAAATCAATTTATAAAATGTTTATTAAAACAGATGCAAATATGGTCGAAATAAATCCACTAATATTAACTAAAGAAAAAAAGATTGTTTGTTTAGATGCAAAAGTTAGCTTTGATAGTAATGCTTTATTTAGACATCCGGAAATTTTAAAACTTAGAGATCTAAACGAAGAAGACCCAGCAGAAATTGAGGCAAGTAAACATGATTTAGCTTATATTAAATTAGATGGAAGCATTGGCTGTATGGTAAATGGTGCAGGATTGGCTATGGCAACTATGGATATAATTAAGTTATATGGTGAAGAACCAGCAAATTTTTTAGATGTTGGTGGAGGTGCGTCAAAAGAAAAAGTTTCAGCTGCTTTTAAAATAATTTTATCAGATAAAAATGTTAAGGGGATATTAATCAACATTTTTGGTGGGATTATGAGATGTGATGTTCTTGCACAAGGTGTGGTAGATGCAGCTAAAGAAATAAATATTAGAGTTCCACTTGTAGTAAGACTTGCAGGTACAAATTTTATGGAAGGAAAAGAGATACTAGATAATTCTGGTTTAAAATTAATTTCTGCGGAAAATCTTGATGATGCAGCTAAAAAAATTGTAGAGGCAATTAAATAAATGTCAGTTTTAGTTAATAAAGATACTAGATTAATTTGCCAAGGTTTTACTGGATCACATGGAACATTTCATTCCGAGCAAGCAATTAAATATGGAACAAAATTAGTTGGTGGAGTCACACCAAAAAAAGGTGGACAAAAACATTTAGGACTCCCTGTTTTTAATACAGTAAAAGAAGCAAAAGAATCTGAAGGTGCTAATGCTACAATGATTTATGTTCCTGCAAAATTTGCAGCAGCTGCAATTATTGAAGCAATTGAAGCATCAATTGAACTCATTGTCTGCATCACAGAAGGTATTCCTATTCAAGATATGCTTAAAGTTAAACAAATATTAACGAACTCAAATTCAAGATTGATTGGCCCAAATTGCCCAGGTATTATAACTCCTGATGAATGCAAGATCGGTATTATGCCTGGTAGTATTCATAAAAAAGGATCTGTAGGTATAGTCTCTAGATCAGGTACACTTACTTATGAAGCCGTTGCACAAACAACAGAAAATGGTCTTGGTCAATCAACTTGTATCGGAATTGGTGGGGACCCAATCAATGGCACAAATTTTATAGACTGTTTAGATTTATTTTTAAATGATGAAGAAACAAAATCAATTTTAATGATAGGTGAAATTGGAGGAAATGCCGAAGAAGAGGCGGCAGAATTTTTTAAAAACCACAAAATCAAGAAACCAATAGTTGGATTTATCGCAGGCGTTACAGCTCCTCCTGGAAGAAGAATGGGACATGCGGGAGCCATTATTTCGGGTGGAAAAGGTGGAGCACAAGATAAAATAAAAAAAATGGAAGATTGTGGTATAATTATTGCGAACTCGCCTTCGAAAATTGGTAAAACTCTTTTCGATAAATTGTCTAATTGAAAAATTTTTTTCTAGGTCTATATTAAAAAAAAATGTCTTCTTCTAAAAATTTAGAATTTAAAAAAACAGGTTTTTTAAATAAATCTAATAGTGCGTTCATAGAGCAAATGTATTTACAGTACATTAATGGAGACCCAAATTTACCAATTAGTTGGAAAGATTATTTTGAAGAAATTGGAGAAGAGGTAGACACTATTGTTAATGAAATAAACGGTCCTTCCTGGAGCCCTAAAAAAGATAAAATTTCTTTAAAAAATGTTCAAGAAATTTCAAAAGAAAAAAGTCAATTGAATGAATTAGAAATAGTAAAATCAAATGCAAATTCAATTAAGGCAGTTGCCATGATTAGGTCTTACAGACAACGAGGTCATCTCATTGCAAAATTAGATCCTTTGGGAATGATGAAATCTGAATATTTAGATGAATTGCATCCAGAATCTTATGGTTTTGAAAAGAATGATTATGACAAAAAAATTTTTTTAGATGGAATAACTAATAAGCAATATTCAAGTATTAGAGAAATTCTTAAATTCCTCAAAGATAAATATTGTGGATCTATTGGATATGAATATATGCATATTTCAAACCCCACTGAGAGAAAATGGTTTAGAGATAGAGTAGAAAAAACAGATGATTTTAAATTTACCCAAAATGGTAAAGAAGCAATTTTGAATAAACTTATTCAAGCAGAGGGCTTTGAAAAATTTTTACACACTAAGTATGTTGGAACTAAAAGATTTGGACTTGATGGTGGTGAAAGTTTAATTCCTGCGTTAGAGCAAATAATAAAAATTGGTGGACAGTCTCAAGTTAAAGAAGTCAAGATAGGTATGTCTCATAGAGGTAGACTTAATGTTTTAGCTAATGTGCTTCAAAAGTCTTATAAAAGAATTTTTAACGAATTTGCAGGAGAAATAAGTGGTTCAGTAGATGATGCAGGAGATGTAAAATATCATTTAGGAGCGTCTTCAAATAGAGAATTTGATGGTAACTCTGTGCATGTAAGCTTGACTGATAATCCTTCTCACTTAGAAGCTGTTAATCCAGTTGTGCTTGGACAAACAAGAGCTAAACAGTTTTTTCATAAAGATAAAGAAAGAAAAAAAGTTATACCTATCTTAATTCATGGTGATGCAGCTTTTGCAGGACAAGGTGTAGTTGCTGAATGTTTCGCAATGTCTGGATTACCAGGTCATAATACAGGTGGAACTATTCATATAATTGTTAACAATCAAATTGGATTTACTACAAGCCCTAGATTTGCAAGATCTTCACCATATCCTTCAGATATTGCAAAGATGGTTGAAGCTCCAATAATTCATGTTAATGGCGATGATCCAGAAGCAGTTGTATATGCTGCAAGAATAGCAACTGATTTTAGATTAAAATTTAATAGAGATGTCGTTATAGATTTAATCTGTTATAGAAGATTTGGGCATAACGAAGGTGACGAGCCATCCTTTACTCAACCACTGATGTACAAAAAAATTAGATCTCATCCTTCTCCAGTTAAAGTTTATGGGGACAGACTTATTAATAATAATTCGATTACTAATGATTTTTTAAATTTATCAATTAAAAAATTTAAGGATTTACTTGATGATCAATTTAAAAATGCAAAAGACTACAAACCTAAAATTGAGTGGTTTGAAGGAACTTGGTCTAGATATAAGCCTGAAAGAGGAAAAGATAAAAGAGGTGTTACTGGTGCTGATACTAAAAAATTAGTAGAAATTTCAAATAAAATTAATTCAATCCCAAATGAAATAAATATTCATAAAACAATTTCAAAAATTCTTGAAAATAGAAAACTAAGTGTAAATAATGGCATTGGAATCGATTGGTCTACTGCAGAATCCTTAGCTTTTGGCTCACTTTTGGAGGAAGGATATCCTGTGAGATTGGTTGGTCAAGATTCAGGCAGAGGTACTTTTAGTCAAAGACACTCAGTTTTAAGAAATCAAATTAATAATTCAAGATATATTCCTCTTAATAATATTTCAAAGAAACAAAAAAATTTTGAGATTGTAGATAGTTTTTTATCAGAATTAGCTGTTTTAGGATTTGAGTATGGGTATAGTTTAGTTGAACCTAATACACTTACTATCTGGGAAGCTCAATTTGGAGATTTCGCCAATGGAGCACAAGTTGTAATTGATCAATTTATAGCATCAGGAGAGAGAAAATGGTCTAGAGCATCTGGTTTAGTAATGTTGTTGCCACATGGCTACGAGGGTCAAGGACCTGAGCATTCTTCTGCAAGATTAGAGAGATTTTTACAATTATGTTCGAATGACAACATGCAAGTAATGAATTGTACTACTCCAGCAAATTATTTTCATGCATTAAGAAGACAGATGCATAGAGATTTTAGAAAACCATTGATTATAATGACACCAAAATCTTTGTTACGACATAAATATTGTATATCAAACTTGAATGATTTTGGTAAAAAAAATTCTTTCCACAGAGTTTTATGGGATCATGCTATAGACCCAAAAACTAAAGGATTTATCAAATTAAGGAAACCAAAAAAAATAAAAAAAGTGATTCTGTGCTCAGGTAAAATTTATTTTGATTTATTAGAGGCTAGAGAAAAGCAAAAAAGAGATGATATAGTCTTTTATAGAATTGAACAGCTATATCCATTTCCTGCAAAAAGTCTTGTTAAAGAATTGAAACCTTATGCTAAAAATGCTGAATTTTATTGGTGTCAGGAAGAACCAAAGAATATGGGAGCCTGGTTTTCCGTAAGAGACTATATCCAATGGACATTAGATAGTATTAAGGCTAATAATAATTATATTTCTTATATAGGAAGAAGCCCAGATGCATCTCCAGCGACAGGATATGTTAAAAGGCATATTTCTCAACAACAAGAAATTATTAAAAAAGTTTTTAATTAATAAAAGATGAGTGAAAAAATTTTAGTTCCAGTTTTAGGTGAAAGTATTACTGAAGCAACTGTATCTAAGTGGCTTAAAAATGAAGGTCAAACAGTTGAAGCAGATGAACCGATTGTTGAATTAGAGACTGATAAAGTAAATTTAGAGGTTCCCTCTCCTATATCTGGAACATTAGTTGAAATTAATTCAAAAGATGGCTCAGTAGTTGAAGTCGGTGCACTTTTAGGATCTGTCTCAGAGGACTCGAGTATTGTTGAGAAAGAGGTGAAAATTGAGAAAATTAAACCAAAATCAAATCAAGATAATGTTGTGGATTTAGCGTCTCAAAAAAAAGGACCTGAAATTTTTGAAAATGAAAAAAATGAAATAATTGAGGAAAAAAGGGAGGAGAAAGAAGAACCCCTTATTTTAACGAACGAGGTTAAAAAGAAATCTAAAACAAAAAAACAGTCTGTTGATCAAAATCTTTCTCCAGCAGTAAGAAAAATCGTTGTAGAAAATAAGATTGATCCTTTATCTGTTAAAGGTTCTGGAAAAGATGGAAGGATATTAAAAGGTGATTTAATTAATCTAATGGGTATTAACCCACCTCCTTCAGAAAGGAAAATTAAGTATGGTCAAGAAGAAAGAATAAAAATGACCAGGTTAAGACAAACTATTGCTAAGAGATTAAAACAAGCACAAGAAAATGCAGCTTTGCTAACTACATTTAATGAAGTCGACATGACTAATATAATGGAGATGAGAAAAGAAAACCAAGATGATTTTCAAAGTCGATATGGAGTAAAACTGGGTTTAATGTCATTTTTTGTAAAAGCATGTGTGGTGGCGCTAAAAAATTTTCCTGCAGTAAATGCTGAAATTGAAGGTGAAGAAATAATTTATAAAAATTATTATAATATTAGCTTCGCAGTAGGTACTGATAAAGGACTAGTAGTACCAGTCTTAAAAAATGCTGACGAGTTATCATTTTCAGATATTGAAAAGAGTATTAAAGAAATATCTGAAAAGGCTAAGAGTGGAAAACTTACTATTGAAGATCTTCAAGGGGGAACTTTTACAATTAGTAATGGTGGAGTTTATGGATCAATGCTATCAACACCAATATTGAATTTACCTCAATCAGGAGTTTTGGGAATGCATAATATTGTTGATAGACCAATGGTCGTTGAAGGTGAAATTATGATTAGACCAGTTATGTACTTGGCTCTATCTTATGATCACAGAATAATTGATGGTAAAGAATCAGTTTCATTTTTAAAAATGATTAAAGAAAATTTAGAAGATCCTAGAAGGTTATTTTTAGATATTTAAATGGCAGAAAAATTTCAAGCAATAGTGATTGGTGGAGGACCCGGCGGTTATGTGTGTGCTATTAGACTTTCACAGTTGGGTATAAAAACAGCTTGTATTGAGTCACGAGGGTCACTTGGAGGAACTTGTTTGAACATTGGTTGTATTCCATCAAAAAGTTTATTAAATTTATCAGAAGAGTTTCATAAAGTTAAAAATTTATCAAATAAAGGTATAGAGGTTGGTGAAGTAAAGTTAAATTTAGACAAAATGATGAAAAGTAAGGACAAAGCTGTAACAGTTTTAACTAAAGGTGTAGAGTTTCTTTTAAAGAAAAATAAGGTTACATATTTTAAAGGTCATGGTAGCTTTAAATCAAAAAATGAAATTAGTGTTAAAGATTCAGGAAACAATGAAACAATAATTGGTGCAGATAATATAGTAATTGCTACAGGATCAGTTCCCGTATCACTTCCTGGAATAAATTTTGATGAAAAAATAATATTATCATCAACAGGAGCTTTGGAAATCGAAAAAGTCCCAAAGAAAATGATTGTTGTTGGAGGAGGATATATCGGTTTGGAAATGGGGTCGGTTTGGTTAAGATTGGGAGCCGAAGTTCATGTGGTAGAATTTTTAGATCATATTACACCAGGGATGGATAGAGAAATTTCTCAAGAGTTCATGAAAATTTTGAAAAAACAGGGGATGAAATTTCATTTGCAGCATAAGGTTGAAAAAATTCAAAAAAATAATAAAGGCGCAGTTGTTTCTACTATGGATAAAGATGGAAATAAAAAAGACTTTGATTGCGATGTTGTTTTAATTTCTGTTGGAAGAAAACCAAATACTCATGGTTTAAACATCAAAGCTGCAGAAATTGAACTTGATAAAAAACAAAGAATAAAGACAGATGAAAATTTTAAAACTAATCAAAATAACATTTATGCTATTGGGGATGTGATTTCCGGTCCGATGCTTGCACACAAAGCTGAAGACGAAGGAATAGCTGTTGCTGAAAATATCGCTGGTCAGTCAGGTCACGTAAATTATGATACTATTCCTGGAGTTGTTTACACAACACCAGAAGTTGCATCTATTGGAAAAACAGAGGAACAGTTAAAAGAAAAAAATATAGATTATAAGATTGGAAAATTCTCATTTATGGCAAATTCTAGAGCAAAAGCTATTGATGATGCAGAGGGATTTGTCAAAATTCTAGCTGATGCAAAAACAGACAGAGTATTAGGTGCTCATCTAATAGGTCCTCATGCTGGTGAATTAATAGGAGAGATTGGTGTTGCAATGGAATTTGGAGCAAGTTCAGAGGATATTGCAAGGACTTGTCATGCCCATCCAACATTTTCAGAGGCAGTGAAAGAAGCAGCATTATCTGTAGATAAAAGAGCAATACACTCTTAATAAATTTTCATATTATCAAAATATGAAGTTTCCGATTCTTTTACCGAACATATTTAATTATCCATTCACATATGAAAGTGATATTAAATTGAAAATTGGAGATTTCGTTGAAGTACCTTTTGGTAAAGCTAAAATAATCGGAGTTGTATGGGATAATTTTGAAAACGATATCAATAAAAGTTTTAGGATTAAAAAAATAATTAGAAAATTACAAATACCGAATTTAAAAAAAAAAACAATAGACTTTCTAAACTGGTTTTCAGAATATAACTTAGTTCCAAAAGGAATGGCTCTAAAGCTAGTATTGTTAAGTGGAAAACCTGTTGAGAAATTAGATAAAAAATTTTATCAAGATTTTAACAATAAAATTAAAAAACATTCATTCAATTTAACAAATGAACAAAAAAAATCTTTAAATGAAATAAATATTTTAAATCAAAAATTTAATGTTCATGTATTACAGGGTACAACAGGATCAGGAAAAACAATTGTTTATTTTGAGGCATTAAAAAAAATCTTAAAAAAAGGTTTTCAGGGATTAATAATGTTACCAGAAATTGGTTTAACTAATCAATTTGAAAAAAAATTCATTGAATTTTTTGGTTTTAAACCTGCAATATGGCACTCAGGCATTACTAAAAAGAATAAAGAAATAATCTGGAGTGGAATTATTAATGGTGAAATTAATATTGTGATAGGAGCGCGGTCATCACTATTTTTGCCATTTAAAAAATTAGGATTGATTATAGTCGATGAAGAACACGATCAATCTTACAAGCAAGATGAGGGAATAATATATAATGCTAGAGATATGGCTATCTCAAGAGCATCGTTTGAAAATATTCCTATCAATTTAATTACTGCAGTTCCGTCAGTTGAAACTTATGAGAATATCAAAAAGAAGAAATATAGTATTTCTAAACTTGCTCAAAGATACAAAAATGCTTCCTTACCAAACTATGAAATAATAAATTTGAATAATGTTAAATTAGAAAATCAGTCTTGGATTTCTAGAGAAATAATAAAAAAAGTAAATTTTCATTTAGAGAAAAAAGATCAGGTTTTATTTTTTTTAAACAGAAGAGGTTTTTCACCAAATGCAATATGTAAAAAATGTTCGAATAGTTTTTCATGTCCAAATTGTTCGATAAATCTTGTTTATCACAAAAGGAAAAAAAATTTGTTATGTCATTATTGTGGTTTTAATTCTTCTTTAGAAAGAAATTGCTCTAAGGAGGGAGCTTGTGATTTTATTTTCAGTGGCCCAGGCGTAGAAAGAATTTCGGACGAGGTAAAGAAAAATTTTCCATCAAAAAAAATTGAAATTTTCTCTAGCGATACTATGAATAAAAAAAATTCAAAAGATAAACTAGAAAAGATAATTAATAATGAAATTCAAATTCTAATTGGTACACAATTAATATCTAAAGGTTTTCACTTTCCAAATTTGAACTGTATTGTTGTAGTAGATATTGATTTGTCATCTCGGGGACATGATCTAAGAAGTGCTGAAAAAAATTTACAATTATATCATCAGTTATCTGGTAGAGCAGGTCGTGAAGGCCAATCTTCAACAGTTTATTTTCAGACATATAATTATAATACAAAAATGATTTCAGACATTACTGATAAAAATCCAGAAATTTTTTTAGATAAAGAAATAGAAATAAGAAAAAAAAATAACCTTCCTCCTTTTCAAAGATTTATCTCTTTAATCTTGACAGGAGAAAATGAAAATAAATTAGAAAAAGAAGCTTTAAAATTTAAATTATCTCTTCAAAATAAAATCTACGGAAAAGTTTTAGGTCCAGTAAGTGCACCTATATTTAGATTAAAACGAAAATATAGAGTTCGATTACTTATAAGAGGTCCAAAAACTCTTAAATTACAAAACTCATTGGCTTCAATAATTTCAAAATATAAATTTTCTTATGGAATAAAACTTTCAGTTGATGTTGATCCAATAAGCTTTAATTAAAGCTCAAAAAAATACAATTTTTAGTCAATCAGCTACTTGAAGACTATAATTGCATATGTTAATTAAGGCGTAATTTTAAATAAATCATTTACATTTATAGGTAATAAATTGAGTAAAAATAAAGGATTTTCTGATACTTCAGCTAATAGATACTCTTTAGCTTTATATGAGCTTGCTAGAGAATCTAATTGTCTATCAAAAATTGAGAAAAATTCTCATGCGTTATTAAAATTAATTTCAAGTAATAAAGATTTTAACAACTTTATAAAAGACCCTACTGTAACCCGTGATACTTTAAGCAGTGTTATAGAAAAAATAACAAAAAGTTTTGGTTTAGAAATTTTATTTAAAAATTTTTTAAATTTTTTAATTTCAAAAAGGAGATTTTTTTACGTTCAACGAATTTTAAAAAATTTTAACGAGATTTGCTCAGAAAAAAGAGGTGAACTAAAAGCCGTAATAAAATCAGCCAAAAAATTTACACAAGACGAAATTAATAAGATAACACAAGAACTATCAGAAAGTTTTAAGTCAGAAATAAAATTAAACTATACTCACGATCAAAGTTTAATTGGTGGTTTAGTTGTACAGATTGGCAGCACAATGATTGACACTTCTTTAAAAAAAAAATTACAACAATTAGAAACTAGAATGATAGAGGTATAATATGGAAATAAATCCTTCTGAAGTAACAAAAATATTAAAAGAACAAATTAAAAATTTTGGAGAGAAGGCTGAAATTTCTGAAGTTGGACAAGTTTTATCCGTAGGTGATGGGATAGCAAGAATTTATGGTTTAGATAATGTTCAGGCTGGGGAAATGGTTGAATTTTCAGATAGTTCTAAAGGTATGGCTCTAAACTTGGAAAGTGAAAATGTCGGTGTAGTGATTTTTGGTGATGATCGAAATATTAAAGAAGGAGATGTTGTAAAAAGAACAGGAAGCATTGTTGATACGCCAGTTGGAAAAGAACTGTTAGGAAGAGTTGTTGATGGATTAGGAAATCCTATCGATGGGAAAGGTGCGCTAGGCAAAGGTGTTAAGAAAAGCAGAGTTGAAGTTAAAGCACCTGGAATCATCCCAAGACAATCAGTAAGTGAACCGATGCAAACAGGATTAAAATCAATTGACAGTCTTGTTCCGATTGGAAGAGGTCAGAGAGAACTTATTATTGGTGACAGACAAACAGGAAAGACAGCAGTAGCAATAGATGCAATAATTAATCAAAAAAAGATTAATGAGTCAGGTAATGAGAAACAAAAACTTTACTGTATTTATGTTGCAGTAGGACAAAAGAGATCAACAGTAAGACAAATTCAAAAAACTTTAGAAGAAGCAGGTGCAATGGAATATACTACTATAGTAGCTGCAACAGCATCAGACTCTGCACCTTTACAATTTTTAGCTCCTTATACAGGTTGTGCAATGGGTGAATTTTTTAGAGATAATGGAATGCATGCATTAATAATTTATGATGATCTTTCAAAGCAAGCAGTAGCTTACAGACAGATGTCACTTATATTAAGAAGACCTCCAGGAAGAGAGGCATACCCAGGAGACGTATTCTACTTACATAGCAGATTGCTAGAAAGAGCTGCAAAATTAAGTGATGAACATGGTGGTGGATCTTTAACTGCACTTCCAATTATTGAAACACAAGGTGGTGATGTTTCTGCTTATATTCCGACTAATGTAATTTCAATTACAGACGGACAAATATTTTTAGAAACAGAGTTATTTAATCAGGGAATTAGACCTGCTATCAACGTCGGATTATCAGTTTCTAGGGTTGGGTCTGCTGCTCAAACAAAGGCAATGAAAAAAGTTTCAGGTTCAATGAAACTTGAGCTGGCACAATATAGGGAAATGGCTGCATTTGCTCAATTTGGTTCAGATTTGGATGCTTCTACTCAACAATTATTGAATAGAGGATCTAAATTAACTGAACTTTTAAAACAAAAACAGTATAGCCCTATGACAGTTGCTGAGCAAGTGATATCAGTATTTTGTGGAGTTAAAGGTTACTTAGATGATCTTGACTTAAAGGATATTTCAGATTTTGAAAATAATATAATTGATAGATGCAAAGCAGATAAACCTGAGATTATTGACTCAATTCTCAGTTCTGGAAAATTAGAGGAAGACACTGAAAAAAGTTTAATTGAAATAATAACTAATTTAAAAAAAAATTTTAAATCTTAATTAATATTATGGCTAGCCTAGATGATCTAAAAAAAAGAATAACGAGTGTTAAATCAACTCAAAAGATTACAAAAGCTATGAAAATGGTTGCGGCTGCTAAACTCAAAAGAGCTCAAGATAGTGCAGAAAAAGGTAGACCATATTCACAGAAAATGAATAATATTATTTTAAATTTGTCTAGTGGCATATCTGACAAAAACAATGCTCCTAAACTTTTATCAGGTACAGGAAATAATCAAGTTCATCTTTGTTTAATAATGACTTCAGATAGGGGTTTATGTGGAGGATTTAATGCTAATATCATCAAAAAAGCTAAAAGTTATTTTTCTAAATTAAAAAAAGAAGGCAAGGAACTAAAAATTATTACTGTTGGGTCTAAAGGCAATGATCAGCTTAAGAGAGCTTATGGAGATAAAATAATTGAAAATATATCATTCAAAAATTCAAAAAATGCAAATTATTTTGATGCTGAAAAAGTAGGGAAAATAATTATTGAAAGGTTTGACAAAAAAGAATTTGATATTTGTACAATTTTTTATAATCAATTTAAAAATGTAATAACTCAATTACCTCAAGCTCAACAGATTATTCCGTTGAATACTGAAAATAACGATGAAGATAAATCAGATGTAAATTATGAGTTTGAGCCAGATGAAGATGAAATCTTAGGTAATTTATTACCTAAAAACATTTCAACACAAATATTTAAAGCAATGTTAGAAAATTCAGCTAGCGAACAAGGTGCAAGAATGAGTGCAATGGATAATGCCACTAGAAACGCAGGTGAAATGGTTGACAAACTTACAATTGAGTATAATAGAAGTCGTCAAGCAGCAATTACAAAAGAACTAATTGAAATTATATCAGGAGCAGAAAGTTTATAGTTATGAGTAAAGGGATAATTACACAGGTTATTGGAGCAGTAGTAGACGTAAAATTTGAAGGAGAGCTACCAGAAATTTTGACTGCATTAGAATGTAAGAATGGTGACAATCGTTTAGTTTTAGAAGTCGCACAGCATTTAGGAGAGTCAACAGCAAGAACAATTGCAATGGATGCCACAGAAGGATTAAAAAGAGGAGATGAAGTTATAAATACAAATGCACCGATTAAAGTTCCTGTTGGGCCAGAAACTTTAGGAAGAATTATTAATGTGATCGGTGAACCGATTGATGAAAGAGGTGCTGTTAAAACAAAAGAAAGTTGGCCAATTCATAGACCTGCACCTGAGTTTAATGATCAATCAACTGAAACAGAAATTTTAGTTACAGGTATTAAGGTAATTGATTTGTTGGCACCTTACGCCAAAGGTGGAAAAATCGGGTTATTTGGAGGTGCTGGAGTTGGAAAAACTGTATTGATTATGGAGTTGATTAATAATGTTGCAAAAGCACATGGAGGCTTTTCTGTTTTTGCTGGTGTTGGTGAAAGAACTCGAGAAGGGAATGATCTTTATCATGAGATGATTGAATCTGGTGTAATTAAAAAAGAAGGGTCAGGATCAAAGGCCGCGTTAGTTTATGGTCAAATGAATGAACCTCCAGGAGCTAGAGCTAGAGTTGCTCTTACAGGATTGACCGTAGCAGAATATTTTAGGGATCAAGAGGGTCAAGATGTTCTTTTTTTTGTTGATAATATTTTTAGATTTACCCAGGCTGGTTCTGAGGTATCAGCACTTTTAGGAAGAATACCATCAGCTGTAGGTTATCAGCCTACTTTGGCAACTGACATGGGTAACTTACAAGAAAGGATTACAACAACAAACAAAGGTTCAATTACCTCTGTACAGGCTATTTACGTTCCAGCTGATGATCTAACTGATCCAGCGCCTGCAACCTCATTTGCCCATTTAGATGCAACTACTGTGCTTTCAAGACAAATAGCTGAAATTGGTATTTATCCTGCAGTGGATCCATTAGACTCAACATCGAGAATTCTTGATCCTCGAATAGTCGGGGATGAACATTATAGAGTAGCTAGAGAAGTTCAAAAAGTTCTTCAAACATACAAATCTTTACAAGATATCATCGCAATTTTGGGTATGGATGAATTATCAGAAGAGGATAAATTGACTGTAGCTAGAGCAAGAAAAATTCAAAGGTTTTTGTCACAACCTTTTTTTGTTGCTGAAGTATTTACTGGATCACCAGGCAAGCTTGTTGATCTGGACTCAACAATAAAAGGCTTTGATGCAATCTGTAAAGGTGAATATGATCATCTTCCTGAGGCAGCATTTTATATGGTAGGTACAATTGAGGAAGCAATAGAAAAAGCTGAAAAAATTAAAAAAGATGCTGCTTGATGAGCGAACAGTTTAAACTAGAAATAGTAAATCCAGAAAAATCTTTTTTATCAAAAGAAGATGTGACAGAAGTAATAGTTCCAGCTTTTGAGGGTGAAATTGGAATTCTAAAGAATCATATATCTATCATTTCTTTTTTAAAACCAGGAATAATTAAGATTTATTCAACATCTGGGGAGGAAAAATTTTATATTGAGGATGGTTTTATAGAGTTTAAGAATAATCATTTGTCAGTTCTTACAAGTTCAATTTTTAATCTCAAAGATATGGAAAAGAATAAAATTCAAGAATTATTGAAATTAGCTGAAGAAACATCTAAAAAAGAAATAAATGATCAAAGCAAATATTTAGTTGATCAGAAAATAGATGTTTTGAGATCAATTAATTAATAATTATTTTGATTTTTTTCTGAATTTTTTTGTATACCTCAAGTTTAAAATCAACAACTACATTAGTAATCATGTCTATTTCTATCCATTTCCAATCTAAAAATTCAGGTTTTGGAGTATGTATATTAATTTCATTATCCTTACCTAAATATCTCATTAAAAACCATTTTTGCTTTTGACCTTTATATTTGCCTTTCCATATTTTACCAAGTAAGTGATCTGGTAATTCATAAGTTGTCATTTCATCTATTTCTTTGATGAGTTTTACCTTTTTTATACTAGTTTCTTCTTCTAATTCCCTGTACGCTGCGCTTAAAAAGCTTTCTCCTTTATCAACACCTCCCTGAGGCATTTGCCAAAAATTTTTTGGATTGTCTATTCTTTTCGCAACAAAAACTTTATTATCATTATTAATAACAATGATACCCACACCATTTCTATATGGCAGATCCTTAAATTTATCTCCCATATTTATCCGTTAATTAATTTTATAGCATAATTTAATTGATTATCAGTTTCAGTTTTTATTTTGAATTCATCTGAATCTTCATCAATTTCAATATCTGGCAATACACCAACTTCAGAGATTGAATTACCTGACGGTAAGTAATATTTAGCAACTGTTAATCTTATTGCACCTCTATTTTTTAACGGAATAATAGATTGTACTGATCCTTTACCATAAGTATTTTGTCCTAATAAGATTGCTCTTTTATGATCTTTTAAAGCTCCCGCAACTATTTCTGAGGCTGAGGCGGAACCATAATTTATTAATACAATTAGTGCTTTTCCATTAATGAGATCTCCTTTTTTTGCAAACCATTTTCTATTTTCTGAGGATTTTCTACTTTTTGTTGAAACAATTTCTCCACTATCTAAGAAAAAATCAGAAATAGTTATTGCCTGTGATAGTAGTCCACCAGGATTATTTCTTAAATCTAAGATATAAGCATTTAAATTTTCATTTTTTTCCATTTTTTTTATTTCTTTTTTTATTTGGTTAGCACTATTTTCATTAAAAGAAGTTAATCTTAGATAACCAATGTTATCTTTTATGAGATCTGATTTAACTGATTTTATCTCTATAATTTCTCTAACAACATAAAAAGTAAGAGCTTTTTTTACTCCTCTCCTTCTCACAGTCAATTCTAACCCAGTGCCTACTTGACCTCTCATTAAATCAACTGCTTCACTTAAAGATTTTCCCTGAACTTGAGTATCTGCAATTTTAACAATATAGTCTCCAGCTTTTATACCAGCCCTTGATGCAGGAGTATCATCAATAGGAGTTATAACTTTAACTAAACCTGACTCCATTGTCACTTCAATTCCTAAACCTCCAAATTCTCCACTGGTATCAGTTTGCATTTCATTAAAAGTTTTTGGTGTCATATAAGTCGAGTATGGATCTAAAGATTGAAGAAGACCGTTAATGGCAGCATCCATACTTTCAGATTGATTTATTTCATCCACATATTCCTTATTTATCTTTTCTAAAACCTCTCCAAATAAATCAATTTTTTTGTAAACATCATTTTCTGAGGAAAATGACACATTTATAAAGAAAAAATTAGTTAAAAAGATGAATCCTAATATTTTTTTTTTCATATAATTAATTTTTCTTTAGGAATCAATTCTGACCACATTTTTTCCAATTCATAAAATTTTCTTTTTTCTGGATGAAAAATATGGACTATAAGATCAATACCATCAACTAATTTCCATTCATTACTATCTTTTCCCTCGATTTTAGAATCTTTTATCCCATTATCTTTAAACTTCTCTAACACTTGTTCCGATAAGGCCTGAATATGTCTAGATGAAGTACCACTTGCTATTATCATATAATCTGCCATAGAACTCTTATCTTTTAAATCTATACTAATAATGTTTTGGGCTTTGTTTGTATCTAAGGTGTTTATGATGATCTGTTTTAAATTTAAGATTTTATCCATTAACTATTAAACATTATCAAATTTTTCTTAATTTAGAAGATGAAATATTAACTCTATTAAAGTTAACAAATTTTAAATTTTTATCTTTCAATCTCTTGTAAGATATTGAATTTAATGATTTTTTTTTGTATCCATAACGATCAAATACAATAATATTGCAATTTTTTGCAATAATTTTCCATTTGTGCCATTTATGAAAGAATATGAGATTATCAGCTCCCATTAAAAAATATATCTCAGATTTTGTTTTTTTTTTTATATAACTTATAAGATCGATCGTTTTATTCGATTTGATTAACTTTTCATAAAATTTAATTTTAATTAAATTATTTGATTTAATAACTTTTTTACATTTTTTTATTCTATCAGATATACTGTTCAAACTTTTTTTTTTATGGGGATTCTTTTGAGTTATTGCCCATATTAATTTTTTTAATCTATACTTTTTAATCGCCACTTTAGATATTGATAGATGACCTTTATGAGCTGGATCAAATGATCCTCCAAGTATTCCAATTCTTGTTTTTGAATTCAAATTATCTCCTTATTTTACCATTGCTCGTAATTTGATATTTATACGAAACTAACTGATTTAAACCAACAGGTCCTCTTGGAGGGAGCGTATTTGTTGAAATGCCAACTTCTCCTCCAAAACCAAACTCACCACCATCAGCAAATTGAGTTGAAGTGTTGTGCATTGCTATAGAACTCTTAACTCCTGACAAAAATTTTTTTGCAGTTATTTTGTTTTTTGTAATAATAGAATCTGTATGCATAGTACCATATCTGTTAATGTGTTTAATAGCTTCATTTAAATTACTTACTGATTTTACAGATACGGTAGGTGACAAATATTCTTTAGACCAGTCTTTATTTGTAGCTTTAAATATTTTTCCTTTATAAAATTTTCGAATTTTATTATCTCCAATTATTTTACAGCCGTTTTTTTCTAAATTATTTAATATATAATTACATGATTTGTTCAAAATTTTTTGGTGAATCAAAATTGTTTCAGTTGCACCACAAATCGCAGTATTTCTTAATTTTGCATTATAAACAATTTTTTTTGCAATCTTAAGATCTGCATCTTTATCGACAAAAGTATGACAAACTCCTTCTAAGTGACCAATAATTGGTAAATTAGATAAAGTTTGAACTTTTTTTACTAATTGTCTACCACCCCTTGGAATAACTACATCAACATATTTACTCATTTTTGTTAATAAAAAATCTACAACTTTTCTATTTTTATTATCAATAAATTGAACAAAATTTTCATCAATTTTATTTTTTCTCAGTGAAGATCTAAATAACTTTGATAAAATTTTATTTGAATTGTATGCTTCTTTTCCACCCTTTAAAATCACAGCATTTCCAGATTTAAAGCATAGGGATGCTACATCAGAAGTTACATTAGGTCTACTTTCATAGATAACACTGATAACTCCTATTGGAATAGAAATCTTTGAAATATTTAAACCATTGGGTCTCTTCCATTTTTCCAGAATAATATTTGTTGGATCTTTAAGTTTTATTATTGATTTTATGGAACTGATAATATTTGAAATTTTTACATCATCTAAAATTAGACGATTAATAAGATTTTTTTTTAAGCTTTTTTTTTGTGCGTTAAAAATATCTTTTTTATTTTGATTAATGATGAATTTACTATTTTTTTTTATTAGATCACAGTAATCTTTCAAAACTTTATTTTTTTTCTTAGAGTCTAATTGAGAAGTGATAGCTTTCTTAGATTTATTTCCAATATTGATTAATTCTTTTTTCATTAAATTTTTACCATATCATCTTTATGAACTATTTCAGATTTCGAAACATAGCCAAGAATTTTTTTAATTTCATTAGAGTGACATCCTAAAATTTTGCTAATTTCATTCGAAGAAAATGAACTTAAACCTCTTGCAAATTCTTTTCTCTTATTATCTAAAATTTTTATATGATCTCCTTTTTTAAAATTTCCTGATACTTTTTTGATACCAGCAGCAAGTAGACTCTTTCCATTTGTAAGCGCTTTTTTGGCTCCATCGTCAATAACTAGTTCCCCTTTTGGAGAAACAGAACTGATAATCCATTTTTTTCTAGCATCTAATTTCGGTATTGAAGAAATAAACCACGTACAATTATTTTTTTTTTCAATTTGATCTATAGGATTTAAATATAATCCATTTGCAATTATCATATTACATCCAGCTAAATTACTTATTTTTGCTGCTTCAATTTTTGTATCCATTCCTCCACGCCCAAATTCTGTAGTGCCTTTCATTTTAACATTCTTAGTATCTTCATTTAAATTAGAAATTCTTTTAATTAGTTTTGCATTTTTAAATTTTTTTGGATTTTTTGTAAAAAGACCATCTACATCAGATAATAAAATTAATGTATCTGCACCAGTAATTTGAGCTACACGAGATGCAAGTCTGTCATTATCACCATATTTTATTTCTGAAGTTGCAATCGTATCATTTTCATTAACTACCGGAACATAATCAAGTTGAAATAAATTTTCAAAAGTTCTTCTCGCATTTATTGATCTTCTTCTCTCTTCAGTATCGTCTAATGTTAAAAGAATTTGTGATATGTTAATTTTGTATTTAGAGAATGTTTGCGAAAATAAATTCATTAATTCAATTTGACCTATAGAAGCTATGGCTTGGCTTTGATCTAGTTTTAAATTTGCTTTATTATAATTCATTTTTTTACATCCTAGAGCTATTGCCCCAGAGCTAACTATTACAACTTTTTTATTGTTTGATTTTAGTTTCTTAATATCTTTTGCAAAGCTTGATAACCACTTACTCCTAACTTTTCGATTTTTATCTACTATCAGAGATGATCCAATTTTGATAACAATAATTTTTGAATTTTTAAGATGCATATGAAATTAATTTAGATTTAATTCTAGATATGGAATTTTTTTTTAATGTTGATAGCGTTAATACTTCACTTTTTTTAATTTTAGAAAAATCTTTTAATTTTTTTTTTACAACATCATCATCTAATAAATCTATTTTATTTAGAACTATCAACTCTTTTTTCTTGGTAAGTTCAGAGCTATAATTTTGCAATTCTTTTTTGACTTGGTTATAAGACTCTATTAAATTATCATTAGTAATATCTATTAGATGTAAAAGTGATTTACACCTTTCTATATGTTTTAAAAATTGTGTGCCTAGCCCGGTGCCTTCATGGGCTCCTTCAATTAAGCCAGGTATATCAGCTAGAGTGATTTCTTTATCGTCATAAGTTGCAACTCCCAAGTTTGGATTTAAAGTAGTAAATTGATAATTTGCAATTTTTGGATTTGCATTTGTTATTGCTGCTAACAAACTAGATTTTCCAGCGTTAGGTAATCCAACTATTCCAATATCAGCAATGGTTTTCAACTGAAGCCAAATTATAAACTCCTCACCAGCTGTTCCTTTGGTATACTTTCTTGGAGCTCTATTAGTTGAACTTTTAAATCTTGTATTACCTAATCCACCTTTACCACCATTAGCTGCCACAAACTCCTCACCAATTTGAGTAAAATCGTATATCAATGTTTTATTATCCTCTTCAAATACTTGTGTCCCTAAAGGAACCTTGAGAATTAGATCTTCACCACCTTTTCCCGTACGATTTTGACCTGAACCATTTTCACCTCGTTGAGCTTTATGATGTTGTTGATATCTATAGTCTATTAAAGTGTTTAAGTTTAGTTCTGCTCTTAAAATGATTGAACCACCTTTTCCACCATCTCCACCATCAGGCCCTCCAAACTCAATAAATTTTTCTCTTCTAAAGCTTGGAGAACCATCTCCACCGTTTCCAGCTTTAATATAAATTTTTACTTGATCTAAGAATTTCATAATACAACGCTATTTTCTGTTGTACTATTAATTGGGTTTTACTGAAACAAAAGTTCTATCTGATTTAGTTTTTTTAAAAACTACTTTGCCCTTTATAACTGAAAATATCGAATGATCTTTACCCATTCCAACGTTTTCACCAGGAAATATTTTTGTTCCTCTTTGCCTAACAATTATATTTCCAGGAATTACAGTTTCACCACCATACTTTTTAACCCCAAGCCTTCGTCCGGCACTATCTCGTCCGTTTCTTGATGATCCACCTGCTTTTTTTGTTGCCATAACTTTTTCCTAGTTACTTAGTCGTTTTTTTTTCCGTAACTTCTTTCTTTGAAGTTTTAGAAACTTTTTCAGCTTCTGATAAAACTTTACCATCTTTTGAAAAAATTTTGTTTATCTTAATCATTGAATATAGTTGTCTGTGTCCATTTTTTCGTCTTGAATTTTGTCTTCTTCTTTTTTTAAAAATTAAAATAGTTCTGTTTTTACTATTCTTTATTAAATCTGCCTCAACCTTAGCACCATCTACTGTAGGAGTTCCAATTTCAATTACTTTTTCATCTCCATACGCAAGAATTTCTTTAAATTCTATTTTAGTATCAGGTTTAGAATTAGGCAATTTTTCAATTTTTAAGATTTCACCTGATCTAACTTTGTACTGTTTTCCACCTGTTTGTATTACTGCGTAAGACATAAAGAATATGTAATTTTTAATTATCGCAATATAGTCTTAGCTAAACCATAGTCAAGCTATATAAGCTAGAAATTATCCTTTAAATCCCTTAGTTTTGAAAAAGTTTTCAGATCATTTGCTTTAAGAAATATATTACATTCAAGCTCATCTTCTAAGATAGTGGGAATAGTGGGTAAATTTTTTTTAAGATTATTTTTGATTTTTGTTATTTTTTCTTTGAGTTTTAAATTTTCAGGATCATTAATTATACAAAAATTTGAATTTTGTAATGTGTACTCGTGGCCACAATAGATTTCTGTATCTTTAGGAAGTTGCTTGATTTTTTTAAGTGAGTTGAACATTTGTTCATATGTACCTTCAAATAATCTTCCACATCCAAGAGAAAACAAAGTATCACCAGTAAAAATTTTTTTTTCTTTAAAAAAATGAAAAGCAATATGACCTGTTGTATGACCAGGAATGTGATAAATCTTTGCCTCAAAGTTATCCTTTTTCCATATTTGATTATCTTCTAATAGAATATCAATTTCTGGAATACGATCCCTATCTCCTTTAAAGCCTATAACACTAGAATTATATTTTTTTTTCAATTCACTATTTCCTCCAACATGATCGTAATGATGATGAGTATTGAGAATATATTTGAGATTTATTTTTTTCTTGTTCAAAAAGTTAATAATAGGTCCTGGCTCACTAGGATCAACAATACACGCTATTTGAGTTTTTTCATCAATAATCAAATAACTGAAATTATCTTGAAGACATTTTATTATTTCAATTTTCATTTATTTCTCAATTAAGAATATTCCAAGTTCACCAAATAGATTTTTAAAGAATAAATTTGAATTATTTATATTAGATATATTCTTATTTTTTAAAGCCAAAGATTTAAAAATCTTAAAACCGATTATTTCAGAAAATTTTACAAAATCTTTAATTGTACACATATGAATATTAGGAGTATTATACCAATTATGTGGTAATGAATTTGTTATTGGCATTGTACCTTTGATTAATAAATTTAGTCTAACTTTCCAATGTCCAAAATTAGGAATAGTTACAATTGCTTTTTTACCAACTCTCAAAAGTTCTTTAATAACTAATTCTGGATTTATGAAAGCTTGTAAAGTTTGTCCAAGAACAACATAATCAAATGAATCATTTGGAAATTGTTTTAAATCGAATTCTGCATTTCCTTCGATTACAGTTAATCCCTTAGCAATACAAGTTTGAACTTTTTCCTTAGAAATTTCAATACCCCTAATGTTAGGACTTTTATTATTTTTTAAAAATTCCATTAAGGTTCCATCATCACATCCCACATCTAATATACTTGAATTATTTTCAATAATATCTGCAATAATTTTATATTCGGTTTTCATTATAATTTCTCTTCAAAAGATTTATCTAAAAAATTTTTAACAGCTTTTAAAAAGTCTGGGACATCTAGTAAAAAAGAGTCATGACCTTTATCAGATTCTATTTCAACAAAACCTACATTCGCATTAATCGCATTTAGAGCAATAACAATTTCTTTATTTTCTTGGGTTGGATAAAGCCAGTCAGAAGTAAAAGATATTACAAAAAATTTAGTTTTTGTATTTTTAAAGGCATTAGATAAATTTCCATTAAATTGTTTTACTAGATCAAAATAATCCATCGCTCTGGTTATATAAAGATAACTATTTGCATCGAATCTATCTACAAATACTGATCCTTGATATCTCAAGTAACTTTCTATTTGAAAGTCAGCATCAAAACCAAACTTAAGATCATCTCTTTCCTGTAACTTTCTTCCAAATTTTTCTTGAAGCCCCTTTTTTGATAAATAAGTGATGTGTGCAGCCATTCGTGCAACAGCTAATCCTTTGTCAGGTACAGTTTTATTTGAGTTATAATTCCCCTCTGACCAGTTGTGATCAGCTGTAATTGCTTGCCTACCCAATTCGTTAAAAGCGATATTCTGAGCTGAATGATTAGATGTACAGGCTATCGGTATTGCTGTTCTAGCTTTGTTAGGAAAATTACTTACAAATTGTAAAACTTGCATACCACCCATTGATCCACCCACGACTGAGAAAAGTTTATCAATACCAAAAAAGTCTAGTAAATTTACTTGGGCATTCACTATGTCATTGATAGTAATGACTGGAAAGTCTGCCCCATAAATTTTTTTTGTTTTAGGATTTTCATGACTCGGTCCAAAAGATCCCATACATCCACCAAGTACATTTGCGCAAATAACAAAATATTTATTAGTATCAATAGACTTATTTGGACCAACAGCGTATGTCCACCATCCATCTTTTTTAGTTATTGGATTTATACCAGTAACAAATTGATCTCCCGTTAAAGCATGGCAAACTAAGATTGCATTATCTTTATTTTGATTAAGAGTTCCAAAGGTTTCGTAGGCTAATGGAAAATTACTGATAGTTTGACCACAATCTAATTTTAGTGGTTTCTCAATTATCAATGTTTTAATTTTATCTTTAATATTCATAAAAGAGCTGATTAGTGAATTATGCGAGAAAAACTTTTTTAGCGGTTTTTTTAAAGCGCTCGCAATTCAGGTAAATCAGCGCATAAATTTTGTACAAGAAGTTATTTAGTATGTCAAATTTAAAAAATATTTACACTTATAACTATATAAAAAATTCTTATTTTAATTATAAAGGGCATAAATATTAAAAAAAGATAAGTATCATGAGATTTAAAAAACTAAATATTGAACCTTATAAACCAGGAAAATCTAGTACCAAGAAATTAAGAAAAATTATTAAACTTTCTGCGAATGAGTCTGCCCTAGGTATGAGCTCAAAAGTTAAGAAAGTTATATCTAATAAAAGATTTAATTTTTTTAGATACCCTGATGGAAAATCAAAAGAACTAAGAAACCAAATTGCAAAAAAATTCAAATGCAATAAGGACAAAATTATTTGTGGTGCTGGATCTGATGAAGTTATTCAAATGTTGTGTCAATTATTCTTAAAACCCAAAGATGATGTGATTGTTCCACAATTTAGTTTTTTGATGTACAGAATTTATGCAAAAATAGTTGGTGCCAATGTAATTTTTGCTAAAGAAATAAAATTCAAAGTATCTGTTACCGAAATAATTAAAAAGGTTACTAAAAAAACTAAGATTGTTTTTTTAGCAAACCCAAACAACCCAACAGGCACTTATCTTACCAAAAATGAATTAGTTGAATTAAGAAGAAAATTAAGAAAAAATATTTTGTTAGTTGTAGATGATGCTTACGCAGAATATATGAAAAATTCTGATTTTAAATCTGGTTTAGATTTATTTAAAAACAAACATAATGTTTTTATACTTAGAACATTTTCAAAAATCTATGGTTTGTCCTCACTTCGAATTGGATGGGGGTATGGTTCAAAGAAAATTATTGATGGACTTAATATTATCAAACCTCCGTTTAATGTTAACGAGGTTGCACAAAAAGCAGCATTAGAGTCTTTAAAAGATAATAAATTTATTACTAGATCAATAAAACACAATATTTTCTATGCAACAAAATTAAAAAACTTCTTAAGTAAGTATGATATTAGTTCAAATAATGTTTCTGCTAATTTTTTATTATTGAACTTTACGAAATGTAAATTAAGAGCTAGATATTTTTATGAAAAATTAAAATTAAAAGGCATTCTTTTAAGGTCTACTGAGTATGGTTATAATATAAAAAATATGTTGCGTTTGACTATTGGATCAAAAAAAGAAAATTTAAAGTTTATGAAGGAAGTTGAAAATATTTTTGATAAATGAAAAAAGTATTAATTATTGGATGCGGGTTATTAGGATCATCTTTAGTAAGAAGAATTTCTAAAAAAAAAATTGCAAAAAAAATATTTATTTATGAAAAATCAAAATCAAATATTTTAAAAATTAGAAAACTCAAGTTATCTGGAACAATAATTAAATCATTAAAAGACGGTGTGGTTAATTCAGATCTAATTATCTTATGCACACCTATGAGTGAATATAAAAACCTTATTATCAAAATTAATAGATTTATTTCATCAAATACAATTATTACAGATATTGGTTCTTCAAAACATGAGTCATCAAAAATTATTAAAAAATTTTTGAAAAGAGGTATTCATTGGATTCAAAGCCATCCTATAACAGGATCAGAAGTAAGTGGACCAGAACATGGTAAAGAAAATATGTTCAAAGATAAGTGGTGCATATTAATTAAAGATAAAAAAACTAACTCAAGAAACTTAAAATTTCTGAACTCTTTTTGGAAAAAAATTGGTTCTAAAACAATTATGATGAATGTGGAAAAACATGATAAAATTTTCTCAATTACCAGTCACTTACCTCACTTGGTTGCTTACAACTTAGTAAAATCTGCTCAAGATTTTGAAAAAAAACAGAAATATGATTTAATTAAATTCAGTGCGGGTGGTTTGAGAGATTTTTCACGTATAGCAGCTTCTAATGAAATAATGTGGCGAGATATCTTTTTTGATAACAAATTAAATGTATCAAATGCCATTGACATATTTATCAAAAATTTGAATTCTTTTAAAAAAGATATTAAATCTAAAAATAGCAAGTCTATTATAAAGAAATTAATACAAACAAAAAAAGTGAGATCTAAAATTTTAAAATTAAAACAGGATATAAATAAACCCGATTTTGGGAGAAATTAATATTTTCTAATATTACTTACTTTTTTTATTTTCAAATTTGTAGTTTTTTCTATTAATTTTATTGTTTTATTTGTGGGCATTATTAATACTTTTTTTCTAGGACCATAAGCATGAATAAATTTTGATTTATTTAAACATATACCCACATGACCTTTCCAAAAAATTATATCACCTTTATCAAATTTATTATTTTTTTTCTTTTTACAATATCTAATTTGGTCTTTAGAGTCTCTTGGAAAAGAAATTCTATTATAGTAAAAGTATATTTGAATTAAAGCGGAACAGTCAATTCCACTTGAAGTTTTGCCACCCCATAAATATTTACTATTTAAAAAAAGTTTAATTATTTTTAAATAATTTTTTTCATAATGATTAATTTTTTTTGTATCTTTCTTTTTTACCCATTTATTTTTTTCAAATTCTATATAACCTTTATCTTTATTTAATACTGATATTCCTGATGCAAAATAAAGAAAATTTTTAGATTTAGAAAACTTATTTCTTTTTTTAACAAAAATTCTCGATTTGGACTTAAAAATTTTTAGTTGAGGTATGAATTGTTTTTTAAATTTTCTTTTTTTGATATAACCAATATAGTTATCAAAATAAGTTTTGATTTTTACCCAGCCTTTTTTTTCATTTAATATTTTAAATTTTTCACCATATAAAATTTGTGTGCTTACTTCTGATTTAATATTTGGTTTAGTATGAATATTATCTACATTAATATTAAAATAATTCATTTTTATCTAATTTTTAACTGGTGCTACTTTACTAATCCAGATTATCAAAAAAAGGACTGGTAAACCTAAAAATGCCGTTAATGAAAAAAAATAAGGATATCCCATAAAATCTACCCAACTACCTGCATACCCAGCAATTAGTTTTGGTATAAAAAGCATGATTGAGCTAAACAATGCATATTGAGTTGCTGTAAATTTTATTGAAGTCAGTCCAGATAAATAAATTACAAACGCGGCACCCGCGAAGCCACTAGATATATTGTCAGCAGTAATTACAGTAATTAAAAAATTTATACTTATTGATGATACAGCTAGCCAGGCAAATAATAAGTTGCTTGAGGCTGCAATAAAAGCGCCAAAAAATAAAGATTTCATAGTACCGAACCTGTAAGAACAATAACCACCAATAAATCCACCTAGTATTGTAGCAAAAACACCGAAAAATTTTGAATAAGTTGCAATTTCAGAAATTTTATATCCTTTTTCTAAATAGAATATATTTGCCATTACCCCCATCACAATATCAGCAATTCTATATAATGAGATCAAAAGAAGTATTAAAAAGGCAAACTTTCCATATCTTTTAATAAAATTCAAAATTGGCTCCATATAACTTTTTGAAATCTTATTTTTTGGGGCAAATTTAACTAATACTAATATAGCAATTATTAGATAAGAAAAAATAAAACAGATTATTAATCTTAATGTTGAGAAAAGAAAGCTTAGTAAAATTTCTTTTTTTTCATAGGGGTTATCAATTATTGAATATAAGAATATAAAACTTATAACAGCAATTAAAATAGTGATTAAAAATTTTATATGATTATTAGAATTAAACTTTTTTTTTAAATTTGGTTCATCTGAAAAAATTGTTGCAAAAATACCAATAAACATAAATGTCGACATTATAAGATATACTTTTTTCCAAACATTTTGATCATAAATTTCAGTTCCAAAAATAGAAGCAAGCCATAAACTGCCAGCACCAGCAACAAGCATCGCTATTCTATATCCAGCGATATACATTGATGATAAAGGACCTTGCAGAGATTGTGGAGCCGACTCAATTCTAAAAGCGTCAATTAGAATATCTTGTGTTGCGCTAAAAAAAGCTAAAATAGTAATAAATAAAGCAGTAAAGAATAAACTTTCTTTTGGATCAGTGAAAGCTGTTAATACTAGTGCAAAGATTATAAAAATTTGAGATAGTAAAAGCCAACTTCTTCTATGGCCAAATTTTTTAAGTATTGGTAGTTTATAGTTATCTACTAAAGGTGACCATAAATATTTAAATGCATATGCAAAACCTGCCCAACTGAACAATGTTACAGTACTTCGACTAATTCCTGCTTTTACTAACCAAACGGAAAGGGTTGAAAAAACCAAAAGTATTGGAAGACCTGAGGAAAATCCTAAACAAATCATTTTTAATGGTTTTTTTTCAAAAAAAATATTTATTTTTTTCATTAATTAATTTCTCCAAAACGAGGGTAGAAATAAAACTAGTATAGCAAATAATTCTAATCTACCTAAAATCATACCAACACTTAATATCCATTTTGAAATATTTGGCAGAGATGAAAAGTCACCATTTGGTCCAATTATTGATCCTAATCCAGGTCCAACGTTAGATATGGATGTTGCAGCGCCAGAAATTGAAGTAATGAAATCAAGCCCAGTAAGAGAAAGTAATGTAGTAAGTAAAAAAAATATAATTAAATACATATATATAAAAGAAATGATTGATGAAATAAATTTATTATCAATTGGATTTTTGTCATATTTTAAAACAAAGATTCCCTTTGGATAAATCATTTTATTTAGGTTATTAATTATTAATGAATATAGAATTTGAATCCTAAATATCTTTATTCCACAAGTTGTTGATCCAGCACAACCACCAATAAACATTAATATTAAAAATAAAACTAAAGAAAAACTTCCCCAACTATCAAACTGTGCATTCACATAACCGGTTCCTGTTAAAATTGAAATTATGTTGAATAAAATTGCCATAAAATTGAAAACATTAGAATTGGTAAATAGAAGGTACAATGAGAGAATAATTATGCTAACAAAAATGATCTTTAAAAAAGTTTTGATTTGAACATCATTAAAGAAAATCATTTTATTTCCATTTATAAATTTTATGTACGCAATAAAAGGAAAACTTCCTAATAAAATAAAAATCATAGCTGACACTTCAATTAATGGATTATTAAAAAAACCTATGGATTCATTGTAATTTGAAAAACCTCCAGTTGCTATAGTTGTCATAGAATGAGTAATGCTATCAAATAAATTCATTCCAAAGATAAGATAAAAAATTGCACAAAGGGTAGTTAGACCTGTATAGATATATATCAATCTTAAAGCAATTTCTTTTGATTTAGGAAGAATTTTTTCAGATGAGTCATTACTTGATACTTTAAACAATTGCATACCCCCAACGTTCATTATTGGCATTAGTGTAATTGCCATAATGATAATTCCAATTCCACCTAGCCATTGTAGTAAAGCTCTCCATAATAAAATTCCCTTTGGCATTTCATTTAAATTTGAGATGATAGTTGAACCAGTAGTGGTAATTCCTGACATGCTTTCAAAAAAAGCGTTAGTAAAAGTAAATTCGATGTTTGAGAAAATGAAAGGAAGTGATCCAAAAATTGCTATACTTAACCAAGATAATGCTGTTAAAAGAAAAGCTTGTTGTAGACTTAATTTTTTATCATGATCTAAATTAGATAAAAAAAATAAAATTCCAAATATTATTGTAACAATCGACGCACCAAAAAAAGAAGAATCAACCTCTTTATAAATAAATTGAGCTATTATTGGAATGAACATAAAAATCCCAAGAATTATTTGAAGAATTCCTAGAGTAAAAAAAACGGTTTTGTAATTAGTCATTTTGAAAGAACATTATTTTATGGTAAATAAATTTCAACTCTATATGAATTAACTTAATCATATATTTAAGATTTTATAAGAAATATTAATGATTAAAAAAGAAAGTTTAGATAAAACAAGCGCTTGGCCTTTTGTAGAAGCAAAAAAAATGCTTCGGGAGAGAAAATCATCAATTGAAAAAAAGGGAAAAATCACCTTACAAACTGGGTATGGACCAAGTGGTCTACCTCACATTGGTACATTTGGGGAAGTTGCTAGAACATCTATGATTGTAAATGCGCTAAAGCATTTAACAGATCTTCCCACAGAAATTATAACTTTTTCTGATGATATGGATGGTTTAAGAAAGGTTCCAGATAATGTACCAAAAAAAGAATTACTAGAAAAAAATTTACACAAACCACTTACTCAAGTTCCTGATCCATTTGGTAAATTTAATAGCTTTGGTGAGCACAATAATCAATTGTTAAAAAAATTCTTAGATGATTTCAATTTTAAATATAATTTTAAGAGTTCAACTGAACTTTATAAATCTGGTTTTTTTAATTCATCTCTTAAAGTGATTTTAGAAAATTATGATGGAATTATGGATATAATTTTACCTACTTTAGGAAAAGAACGTCAAAAAACTTATAGTCCTTTTTTGCCTATTTGTCCTGATACAGGCCATGTTTTAGAAATTCCAATAAAAGAAATTAACAAAAAACATTCAAAAATCATTTTTAATAATAATGGTAAAGTCTTAGAAAAAAGTATTTTAGACGGAAATTGTAAACTTCAATGGAAAGTCGATTGGGCTATGAGGTGGTATGCTCTTGATGTAGATTTTGAAATGTATGGGAAAGATTTAATTGAAAGTGCTATTTTATCATCAAAAATAATTAAATTGATTGGTAAAACAAATCCATCTGGATTTGCATATGAATTATTTTTAGATGAAAAAGGTGAAAAAATATCTAAATCAAAAGGAAATGGGATTACAATTGACCAGTGGCTTGAATATGCATCACCAGAAAGCTTATCTTTATATATGTATCAAAATCCGAAAAGAGCAAAAAAATTGCACAAGGAAATTGTTTCAAAAACTGTTGATGAATATTTGGAATTATTAGAGAAATCAAAAAATCAGGATGAGTTACAGCTTTTAATGAATCCTGTATGGCATGTTCATAATAGTAATGCACCAAAGGAACAAATGATAATGTCTTTCTCTATGCTCCTTAATTTAGTTGAGACAAGTAATGCCGATAACAAAGATCTTCTCTGGAAATTTGTTAAGAAGTATAAAAAAAATATTTCAGAGAAAGATTATCCAATTTTTGATAGATTAGTTGGATATGCAATTAAATATTTTAATGATGTTATTAAAAAGAATAAAAAATATAAAAAACCTAATAATGATGAAAAAAAGGCTTTAGAGGCTTTGATTAAAAAACTTGATAATTGTAGTGATGAAATGTCACCAGAGGATATTCAAACATTAATTTTTTCAACTGGAAAAGAGAATGGTTATTCAAAAAATTTGAGAGATTGGTTTAGACTTATTTATGAAGTTGTATTTGGTGATGAAAATGGCCCCAGAATGGGTTTTTTCATAAGTTTTTTTGGTGTCAAAGAAACGAAAGATCTTATAAAAAATAAAATTAAATAATGTTTTCAAATATAAGATCACTAATATTTAAATTAGATCCTGAGACTGCACACAATTTAGCAATTAAGTCTTTAAAGTTAAATTTTATACCAAATATGCCAGATGAAAATAAAGATGATCCTTTATTTAGAACAGAATTATTTGGAAACAAAATTGAAAATCCTATTGGTATGGCAGCTGGTTTTGACAAGAATGCTGAGGTTTACAATTCCTTATTTAAATTAGGATTTGGCTTTGTCGAGGTTGGAACTATTACACCGTTGAAACAATACGGAAACCCGAAACCTAGAGTTTTTAGATTAGTTGAGGATGAAGCATTGATTAATAGACTTGGTTTTAATAACCTTGGAGCAGAAAAGATAATCAATAAAATTAATGCAAATAAAAAAATTGGAATACTAGGAATTAATATTGGGCCTAATAGAGATACGGTTGATAGAACAAAAGATTATTTGAAAGGTCTAAGTATCTTTCATCAAGCAGCAGATTATATCACTATAAATATTTCATCCCCAAACACAGAAAATTTAAGAAAATTTCATGATCAAGAACAATTAAATATTTTATTGAAAAGTATTGAAAAAGAAAAACAAAATCTTAACTCAGAAATTCCTATTGTTATAAAAGTGTCACCAGATATCGTTGATGCTGAAATAGATGAAATATCACAAGTTCTTTTGAGTAATAATGTAAAAGGAATAATTATTTCAAATACATCAGACTCAACAAGGGAAAGTTTAGTAAATATTCAAAAGCATCAAAAAGGTGGATTATCTGGAAAACCAATAAATAACAAATCTACTGTTTTAATAAATAAGTTTTACAAATTACTAAAGGGTAAAATTAAGATTATAGGAGTAGGTGGAGTAGATTCTGGTGTAAGTGCTTATGAAAAATTTGCAGCTGGAGCAAATTATATACAGTTATATACTGGCATGGTCTTTAGAGGTCCAAATGTTGTTAGCATGATTAAAAAAGAGCTGAAAGAATTATTATTAAAAGATGGAGTCAAAAATTTTAGTGAAATTATAGGAAAAAAAACAAATACTAAATTGTATTAAACTTGACGTTATCAATATCTCGCCTTATATAGAATTTATCTTATGTCAAAAAAATGTGAGTTAACTGGAAAAATACCAATGAAAGGTCATAATGTTAGTCATGCTAACAATAAGACCAAAAGAAGATTTTTACCGAATTTAAAAAAAGTAAAATTTACTAGTGAATTATTGAAAAGAAGTTTAAAATTAACCGTAAGCAATGCTGGTGTTAGATCGGTAGACAAAAAGGGTAGTTTTGATGAATTTTTAAAGAATGTTAAAAATAAAAATTTATCTCCAAGACTAAAAAAATTAAAAAAAAGTCTATTAATTAAATCTCCATATCAAAAAAAAACAGTTCAATCTAAAACAGCTTAATGAGCAAATCTTTTATTCTACTATCTTTTTTGATGGGAGTAATTGTTTTATCCTCAAATTTTTTAGTTCAGTTTCCTGTAAATTATTATGGTTTAAATGAAGTGCTGACTTATGGTGCTTTTAGTTACCCAATAGCTTTTTTAATTACTGATCTAGCAAATAGATCGTATGGAAAATTTGTTGCAAGAAAAATTGTTTATTTTGGTTTTTTATTAGGAATCGGATTTACAATTTTATTTTCTACTGACTTTGCTGACTTTATATCAATTAGAATTGCAATTGGATCAGGAGTTGCTTTTCTAACTGCTCAACTTATAGATGTCCGAATATTTGATGAATTGAGAAAAAAAAAATGGTTCATAGCTCCATTAACTTCTTCAATAATTGGATCCACTGTTGATACTTTTTTATTTTTCTCAATTTCTTTTTATGGAACAAGTATACCATGGTTTACATTGGCACTTGGAGATTTAGGAGTTAAAATATTTGTAGCATTAATGATGTTAATTCCATTTAGATTACTTTTAAAAACATTCAAACCAGTTTAGATTTAATATAGGTATTTGTAAGCTAAAATTTTATACGCTAACTTAGCTACTAAGAAATTATAAGAGTTAAAACCTTTTATTGGAGATAGTTCATTAATATCTGCTCCTACAATTTTTGAATTCTTTGCTGCAATTTTAATTATATCTAAGGTTTCATCCCAAAGTAATCCTCCAGGTTCAGGAGTACCAGTCGCTGGCATGATACTTGAGTCAAGTCCATCAACATCAAATGTCAAATAAACAGTTTTATTTCTGATTAGTTTTTTAAACCTATTCATATTCCATTTATTTTTATCTTTTGCCCAAAATATATTTATTCTCGACTTATTCTTTTTTAAAAATGTTATTTCACTCTCTGAGATATTTCTAATTCCAAATGAAATTAAAGATACATTTTTGTAATCTAAACATCTTCTGATAGCGGAAGCGTGTGAAAATTTTTCT